>NZ_JBEZWN010000159.1:0-1113 GCF_040637495.1 Streptomyces sp. NPDC029044 | reverse complement strand
GACGTGTCCGTAGGCCCAGAAGACGTGCTTGCCCGCCGGGGCCCGGGTGGGGTCGACGACGCTCGGCTGGACCGTGATCAGGAACGGCTTGTCGGCCCGGCCGCGAGGCCGACCGCGTTCGTGCCGCGGGTGTGTGCAAGC
The DNA here is from genome assembly GCF_040637495.1 of Streptomyces sp. NPDC029044. Classification (NCBI taxonomy): domain Bacteria; kingdom Bacillati; phylum Actinomycetota; class Actinomycetes; order Kitasatosporales; family Streptomycetaceae; genus Streptomyces; species Streptomyces sp. NPDC029044. The sequence continues at coordinate 972 of NZ_JBEZWN010000159.1, read as the reverse complement.
GGCGTCGGCCTCCGCTGTCAACGGCGCCGCTTCGAACGGCCCATGCAGCAGCCCCCCGGCGACGATCGCCCCGCCCACACCGGCGGTCGCTGCTCCCGCCAGGCCGGCGGCGAACATGCAGGCCGTTTCCGTCCCCAATGAGGCGAGGGTTCCGACCAAGTGGCCCTCGCGGGCCTTCCCGTCACCGTTCACGGCATCCGTGCCCAGTTCCAGCAGGTCCTTGCCGAGGAGCACCACTTCGACCGGACGAATCCGGAGATGCCGAGGCAGCACGTCTTCCCAAATGGGAGGAATTGTCCGTTCTGCTTCTGTCCCGCAGGGTCACTCTGACCGAGATTGCATGCTCACGACTTGCCAGGGGTCGGAGCGCGCTTCAGGGCGTGTCCCCGGAGTGGTGGAAGCGGCAGCTCACTCCCGGGCCGGGTGTGCGGGAGCTGCCGGGCACCGGCTCGTACACGGCCCGGCCGCCGGGGAACCGTCCCAGCTCGGTGGGCAGGGCCGCCCCCTCGTCGATTTCCTCAGCCCGCCAGCTCGTGATGTCCAGCAGCAGTCCGTCCAGCGGCCCGCCCACGAGTTCGGCGTATGTCTGCCCGCGGCGCGGTCCCGGGTCGGGGTCGTCGTGGTCGTGACCGTAGACCCGGCCGCGCAGCAACTGCTCATCATCACGGTCCATCCGTTCACCCTCGCAGCCACCACTGACAGCGGCCGGTTCGCAGGACCGGGGGGATGCGGTGTCACCTCAGGGCCCGGGCTCCGGTCAGCTCGACAGTTCCAGGAGGCGCTGCATCAGGTGCTGCTCCTTGTCGGCTGCCTCGTGCACGATCTTCGAAGCGCTGCGGAGGGATTCCCGCGACGACGCGTCTCCCGCCTCTTTCAGCATGCGGCTGCCGCCACGCGGGCGCGACCAGCCACAACGGCCCTGCAGACGCCCGCCACACCTACGCCGCAGACCTGGTACGCGGCCCCTCCGAC
>NZ_JBEZWN010000158.1:0-1214 GCF_040637495.1 Streptomyces sp. NPDC029044 | reverse complement strand
TGAGCTGGGGGTGGCCGCAGAGACCAGCGAGAAGCGACTGTTTACTAAAAACACAGGTCCGTGCGAAGCCGTAAGGCGATGTATACGGACTGACGCCTGCCCGGTGCTGGAACGTTAAGGGGACCGGTTAGCTCAGATTCGTCTGGGCGAAGCTGAGAACTTAAGCGCCAGTAAACGGCGGTGGTAACTATAACCATCCTAAGGTAGCGAAATTCCTTGTCGGGTAAGTTCCGACCTGCACGAATGGCGTAACGACTTCTCGACTGTCTCAACCATAGGCCCGGTGAAATTGCACTACGAGTAAAGATGCTCGTTTCGCGCAGCAGGACGGAAAGACCCCGGGACCTTTACTACAGTTTGATATTGGTGTTCGGTTCGGCTTGTGTAGGATAGCTGGGAGACTGTGAACTCTGGACGCCAGTTCAGGGGGAGTCGTCGTTGAAATACCAGTCTGGTCGTGCTGGATGTCTAACCTGGGTCCGTGATCCGGATCAGGGACAGTGTCTGATGGGTAGTTTAACTGGGGCGGTTGCCTCCTAAAGAGTAACGGAGGCGCCCAAAGGTTCCCTCAGCCTGGTTGGCAATCAGGTGTTGAGTGTAAGTGCACAAGGGAGCTTGACTGTGAGACCGACGGGTCGAGCAGGGACGAAAGTCGGGACTAGTGATCCGGCGGTGGCTTGTGGAAGCGCCGTCGCTCAACGGATAAAAGGTACCCCGGGGATAACAGGCTGATCTTCCCCAAGAGTCCATATCGACGGGATGGTTTGGCACCTCGATGTCGGCTCGTCGCATCCTGGGGCTGGAGTCGGTCCCAAGGGTTGGGCTGTTCGCCCATTAAAGCGGTACGCGAGCTGGGTTTAGAACGTCGTGAGACAGTTCGGTCCCTATCCGCTGTGCGCGTAGGAGTCTTGAGAAGGGCTGTCCCTAGTACGAGAGGACCGGGACGGACGAACCTCTGGTGTGCCAGTTGTTCTGCCAAGGGCATGGCTGGTTGGCTACGTTCGGGAGGGATAACCGCTGAAAGCATCTAAGCGGGAAGCCTGCTTCGAGATGAGGACTCCCACCTCCATGAGAGGGTAAGGCTCCCAGTAGACGACTGGGTTGATAGGCCGGATATGGAAGCACGGTAACGTGTGGAGTTGACCGGTACTAATAGGCCGAGGGCTTGTCCTCAGTTGCTCGCGTCCACTGTGTTGGTTCTGAAACCACGAACA
>NZ_JBEZWN010000157.1:0-1233 GCF_040637495.1 Streptomyces sp. NPDC029044 | reverse complement strand
CGGCATTTGGTGGGGCCCGTACACTCCTTGGGGTGGTGCCGGGCCCCTGAAGCGCTCGGCGCGTGTTACTGGGTGCGGTTCTCACCGCGGTAGTACTCGAACACCCAGCCCCAGACGCCGATCAGGATGATCGGCAGCGAGAAGTACATCAGCCACCAGCCGATCGCGATCGACAGGAAGGCGAGGGCGCCGCCGATGGCGAGCGAGAGCGGCTGCCAGCTGTGCGGGCTGAAGAACCCGACCTCGCCGGCGTCGTCCGCGACGTCCGCCTCCTTGTTGTCCTGTGCGCCCACGTCGACCCGCTTGGCCGTGAAGCCGAGGTAGAAGCCGATCATGATGCACAGGCCGAAGGCCAGGAAGAGGGCCGTGGTGCCGGCGGGCTCCTTCGACCAGAAGCCGTAGACGACCGCCATGACGAGCACGAAGGCGCTCAGCCACATGAACATCTTGCCCTGGATCTTCACTTGCCGGCCTCCTTGCCGCCAGCGAGGGCCTTGTCGCCGTGGCCCACGTTCTCGAGCTGGTCGAGAGCAGCGATCTCCGGGTGGTGCACGTCGAACGCCGGGGATTCGCTGCGGATCTTCGGCAGGGCGACGAAGTTGTGCCGCGGCGGCGGGCAGGAGGTCGCCCACTCCAGGGAGCGGCCGTAGCCCCACGGGTCGTCGACCCCGACCGGCTTGCCGTACTTGGCCGTCTTCCACACGTTGTAGAAGAACGGCAGGATCGACATGCCGAGCAGGAACGAGCTGATCGTCGAGATCGTGTTCAGCGCGGTGAAGCCGTCGGCCGCCAGGTAGTCGGCGTACCGGCGCGGCATGCCCTCGGCGCCCAGCCAGTGCTGGACCAGGAACGTGCCGTGGAAGCCGATGAACAGCGTCCAGAAGGTGATCTTGCCGAGGCGCTCGTCCAGCATCTTGCCGGTCCACTTCGGCCACCAGAAGTGGAAGCCGGAGAACATCGCGAACACGACGGTGCCGAAGACGACGTAGTGGAAGTGGGCCACCACGAAGTACGAGTCCGAGACGTGGAAGTCCATCGGCGGCGAGGCCAGGATGACACCGGTCAGACCACCGAAGGTGAAGGTGATCAGGAAGCCCGTGGCCCAGAGCATCGGTGTCTCGAAGGACAGCGAGCCCTTCCACATCGTGCCGATCCAGTTGAAGAACTTCACGCCGGTCGGTACCGCGATGAGGAACGTCATGAAGGAGAAGAACGGCAGCAGCACACCGCCGG
>NZ_JBEZWN010000156.1:0-1255 GCF_040637495.1 Streptomyces sp. NPDC029044 | reverse complement strand
CCCACAGAGCAGCCCGACAGTTACCCAGCGTTACTAATCATGGTCATGCCAAGACTGGCGCCAGAGTCGCTCCGGAGTGGCATCCAGGCCGCGAGAAGAGGGAGAAAACCCACCCGGACATGCGACGACCCCCGCCGGGGGGGAGAGCGGGGGTCGTCCCCACGGCCGACTCGGGGGGGGAGGAGTCGGGCCGGGTTAGCACGGTCGCGAACGATCCGTGACTTCCATGGTGTACCCGAGAGCCTTCTCAGGCAAACCCACGCGCCCCACCTTACGCCGAATGGGCTGCCCCTATGCTCTGGGGCGTGGAAAACCACTCGTTGCCCCGCACAGCCGCCTTCTTTGACCTGGACAAGACGGTCATTGCGAAGTCGAGCACGCTCACGTTCAGCAAGTCGTTCTACCAAGGCGGTCTGATCAACCGCAGGGCCGTCTTGCGTACCGCATATGCCCAGTTCGTCTTCCTGGCCGGCGGCGCCGACCACGACCAGATGGAGCGCATGCGCGCCTATCTGTCCGCCCTGTGCCGCGGCTGGAACGTGGAACAGGTCAAGGAGATCGTCGCCGAGACGCTGCACGACCTGATCGACCCGATCATCTACGACGAGGCCGCCTCCCTCATCGAGGAGCACCACACCGCCGGCCGCGACGTCGTGATCGTCTCCACGTCCGGCGCGGAGGTGGTCGAGCCGATCGGCGAGCTGCTCGGGGCGGACCGCGTGGTCGCCACCCGCATGGTCGTGGGCGACGACGGCTGCTTCACCGGTGAGGTGGAGTACTACGCGTACGGACCCACCAAGGCCGAGGCCGTGAGGGAGCTGGCCGAGTCCGAGGGTTACGACCTCAGCCGCTGCTACGCCTACAGCGACTCGGCGACCGACGTGCCGATGCTGGAGTCCGTCGGGAACCCGCATGCAGTGAACCCGGACAGGGCACTGCGACGCGAGGCCCTCGCGCGCGGGTGGCCGATCCTGGACTTCCACCGCCCGGTCCGGCTCAAGCAGCGCATCCCCGCGTTCTCCGTGCCACCGCGCCCGGCGCTCGTCGCAGTCGCAGCGATAGGCGCAGCCGCGGCCACCGCGGGACTCGTCTGGTACGCGAACAGGCGCCGGACGACGGTCGCTTGACCTGCGGCGACGGGCCGTCCCATGTGCACCCGAAAGTAAAGAAGTGCAGCCTGGACTTCCGCTTGCTCCGGGGCAGGAGTACAAAGGACTCAACGGCCCGCGAGACCAAGGACATCCGAGAGGATCAC
>NZ_JBEZWN010000155.1:0-1605 GCF_040637495.1 Streptomyces sp. NPDC029044 | reverse complement strand
CTCGTCGACCACCAGGAAGTTGTCGCCCGCACCCGGGACGTTGGTCAGGCCCAGGACCTGAACCGGCGTCGAGGGACCGGCCTCGGCGACGCGTCGGCAGTCCGGATCAGCCGCGCCTGGGCAACCGCCAGTTCGGGCGCGGGAAGTGACAGGTGTAGCCGTCCGGGTAGCGCTGGAGGTAGTCCTGGTGCTCGGGCTCGGCCTCCCAGAACGCGCCGGCCGGCACCACCTCGGTCACCACGGGGCCCGGCCACAGCCCGGACGCCTCGACGTCGGCGATGGTGTCCTGCGCGACGCGCCGCTGCTCGTCGTCGAGGTAGAAGATGGCGGAGCGGTAGCTCAGGCCGATGTCGTTGCCCTGCCGGTCCCTCGTGGTCGGGTCGTGGATCTGGAAGAAGTACTCCAGAATCGCCCGGTAGTCGGTGGCGGTCGGATCGAACACGATCTCGATCGACTCCGCGTGCTTTCCGTGGTCACGGTAGGTGGCGTGGGGCTTGTCGTCGTCGCCGCTGTAGCCGACCCGCGTCCGGATCACTCCGGGGAGCGAGCGGATCAGCTCCTGCATCCCCCAGAAGCAGCCACCCGCCAGCAGCGCCCTCTCTTCGACATCACTCATGACGCATCACCTTTCTCGCCCGAATACGTCCGCACGGGACCAGCCTCGCACATACACCCTCCGCATGTGGTCACCAATCTGACGGGTGACGTTTCGGTCTGTCGTGACGGCCCCCGCCAGCGCTCAAATGCTACAAGCATGTAGCGATTAACCGAGCTTACCTTCGCACCAGTGAGGCACTAGATGCCTCAGACTTCACAGGGCATGGCTAGACTCGAAGCCGTGAGAGCCGACGCCGCGCGCAATCTGGAAGCCGTCCTGACCACCGGAGCGCGCATGCTCGCCGCCGACCCGGGCGCGAGTGTCGCGACCATCGCCGCCGAGGCCGGTGTGGACCGTCGCACCGTCTACCGGCGCTTCGCCTCCCGCGAGGACCTTCTGGCCGCGATCCACGCCGCCCGCCTCGCGGCCATCGAGCACGCCATCGAGGACGCGCGGCTGCGCGAAGCCCCCGTCGCCGTCGCCCTGCACCGCTACGTCGAGAACACCATCGCCGTGAACCGCACATGGCCTATCGACCTCGCCCGCATGCTCGCCGACGACAGCGTCCGCGCCCGCCGGGACGCGTCCGTCCGCGAGGTCGACGCCTTCCTCCAACGGGCCACGCAGGAGGGACTTCTGCGGTCCGGGCTCCCGCAGGGGTGGGCGGGTGCGCTGCTGCCCCAGCTCATGCACCTCGCATCCCGGCAGCTGCCCGAACTGAGCCCCGCGCAGGCGGCGGACGTCGTGGTCGACACCCTGCTGCGCGGCGTCGGGGTGTCCTGACCGGATCCCCCGGCGGGAGGCGAGGGGCGTCCGGCTGCGGCCGAACCTCCGCCACGGCCCCGCTGCTCAACCTGAACTTGGACGAGTTGGTGCTCGATCTGACGAAAACGCAGGGCCAGTCACACGCCCACGAGTTCGACATGTACTGGTCGGCCATCGGCCGCCCGGACGACCACGACCGGGCCAACATGGAGTCCCCGGACGCACGTCGACGGCTCCCGGCC
>NZ_JBEZWN010000154.1:0-1707 GCF_040637495.1 Streptomyces sp. NPDC029044 | reverse complement strand
TCGGCCGTCACCAAGCGCTGGTTGGAGTGGGCTCGTGGCTGAATTCGGTATCGCGGCACCGTCGGTGAAGGTGGCCGGTGACAAGCCGGCCACCGCGACCGGCAAGGCGCTGTCGGTAGTGGCGCTGCGCAAGACCTACGGGGACGTGGTCGCCGTCGACGAGGCGTCGATGGAGATCGCGGCGGGGGAGTTCGTCACCTTCCTCGGCTCGTCCGGGTCGGGCAAGACCACGACGCTGATGATGATCGCCGGGTTCTGCGAACCCGACTCCGGCACCATCACCGTCGGAAACCAGGATGTGACGAGGCTGGCCCCGCAGAAGCGGGGTCTGGGCTTCGTCTTCCAGCAGTACCTGCTCTTCCCGCACATGACCGTGCAGGAGAACGTCGCCTTCCCGCTCACCCTGCGCGGGGTGGGCAAGGACGAGATCCGCCGCCGGGTCGGGGAGACCCTGGAGATCGCGGGCCTGTCCCGCTTCGGCGGCCGCAAGCCGCGTGAGCTGTCCGGCGGTCAGCAGCAGCGGGTCGCCCTGTGCCGTGCGCTGGTCTACCGTCCGCCGGTGATCCTGATGGACGAGCCGCTGGGTGCGCTGGACAAGAAGCTGCGTGACCAGCTCCAGGTGGAGATCAAGACCATCCAGCAGGAACTCGGCCTGACGGTCATCTATGTGACGCATGACCAGGAAGAAGCGCTGGTCATGTCGGACCGTATCGCGGTGATGCGCAACGGTCTGATCGAGCAGTTCGACACCCCTCGCGAGCTGTTCGAGCGGCCGAAGACGCCGTTCGTGGCGGACTTCCTCGGCGCGGCGAACTTCCTGCCGGGCCGTATCGAGCAGCACACCGACGCCCACACTCTGGTCCGTCTGGACAACTCCGGCGGCCTGCTCAAGGCCCGCCGTCACGACCTCGCCTCCGGTACGCAGGTGAAGGTGGCTGTGCAGCCGGGCCGGCTGCGGGCGTGCGCCGCCGATGACGGGTTCTGTACCGGCACGGTCGAGACCGCCACTTACGTCGGCACCCTCGTCCGCGCCGGCGTACGCATCGACGGAGGTGACGGGCCGCTGCTGCGTCTGGAGGTCCCCGCGGGCCGCGGACCGGTCGCCGGTGAGCGGGTCGGGATCACCGCTGATGCGGACGACGTCAACCTCTTCGCCGACGAACAGGCGGGGTGAGTCATGGCCGCCACCCTCACCGCGGGGGCTCCGGCCCGTCCGCGCAAGTTGCTGGCTTCGCGCCGGACGCGGGTCGGGATCCTGTACGCGCTGCCGGTCGTCATCTACCTGCTGGTGCTGTTCGTCTACCCGATCTTCTCCACGCTGCTGCTGAGTCTGAAGAACGCCGACGGCTCGTTCACGCTGCACTGGTACGCCGACGCACTCACCGGCGTCAACCTTTCCGTCTTGTTCACCACGCTGCGCATCTCCGCCGAAACAGCAATCCTCAGCCTGGTGTTCGGGTTCGTGCTGGCGCAGGCGATCACCCGGCTGAAGCCGATCCTGGCGGGTCTGGCGATGCTGGTCGTGGTCGTGCCGCACTTCGTGTCCGCTCTGGTGCGTACCTACGGGTGGATCATCATGCTCGGCGACAAGGGCCTGGTGAACGAGTCTCTGACCGCCATGTCGGTGCCTGGAGCCCCGTTCCAGCTGCTCTACAACGAGTTGGGTGTGGTGATCGGTACCACCTCGATGATGCTGCCGTACACGGT
>NZ_JBEZWN010000152.1:0-1915 GCF_040637495.1 Streptomyces sp. NPDC029044 | reverse complement strand
AACTCCCTGACCTTCGAGATCGACCCCAGTGTCACCGCGGTCAGCGCCATCCTCATCGCCTTCGCCATCCTCGCCCTGGGCCTCGTCGCCCTGGTCCGCTGGCTCGGCTCCGGACGACAGGACTCCCTGCTCTCGGTCGAGAACACCGTCGGCGTCGCCAACCCCGGAGGCGAAGCCGTATGAGCACCGCCGCCGCTCAGCTGACCGCGGCCACCGCACAGCGGCACCTGCTGCTGCACATGACCGCCAACGGATCGCTCGGCGACCAGGGCGAAGACCTCCTCGTCGTCCAGCGGGGGGAGGGCCCGTACATCGAGGACGCGGACGGCAGGCGCTACATCGACGGCCTGTCGGGTCTGTACTGCTGCCAGCTCGGCTACTCCTACGGCGGCGAATTCGCCGAGGCAGCCGAACGGCAACTGCGCGAGCTGTGCTACAGCCCGCTGTGGACAGGGTCCGCACACCCCTCGGCCATCGAACTCGCCGAGCGGCTGTCCCGGATAGCCCCCGTCGACATCGAGCACACCTTCTTCTCCAGCGGCGGTGCCGAAGCCGTCGAGACCGCCTGGAAGATAGCCCGCCGCTACCACACCCTGCGCGGCGAGCCGGGCCGCACCAAGGCGATCGCCCGGCGCGGCGCCTACCACGGCCTGACCATCGGCACTCTGTCGTTCAACGACGACCCCGGCCTGACGGAGCCGTACGGCCCGCCGGCGATCGACACCCGGTTCGTGTCGAACACCAACCGCCTCGGCCTCGCACCGGAGTTCGCGGACGACGAGGTGTACACGGCCTGGCTGCTCGCGGAGTTGGAGGCCGCGATCCTGACCGAGGGCCCCGAGACCGTCGCGATGCTCATCGCCGAGCCGGTACAGAACCGAGGCGGCTGCATCACGCCGCCCCAGGGGTACTGGCAGGGGTTGCGGGCGCTGGCCGACCGGTACGGCTTCCTGCTCGTCGCCGACGAGGTCATCACGGCCTTCGGCCGGATCGGCGAGTGGTTCGGAGGGGACCGCTACGGCGCCCGCCCGGACATGATCACCGTCGCCAAGGGCATCACCGCCGGATACGCGCCCCTGGGCGCGACCCTGGTCGGTACCAAGGTCACCGAGGTCATCAACCGGCCCGGCGCGGTCCTCAACCACGGTTACACCTTCGCCGGGCATCCGCTGAGCACGGCCATCGCCCTGCGCAACCTGGACATCATGGAGCGGGACCGCGTCCTGGACAACGTCCGCGGTCTCCAGGGTGACCTGGCCAAGCGCATGACGGCCCTCAAGGACCTGCCGATCGTCGGTGACGTCCGCGGCACCGGGTTCTTCTACTCCTGTGAACTCGTCGGCGACCTGGACGACGGTGCTTTCAGCGCCAAGGCCCGAACCGAGCTGATCGGCGACCTGATCCCGCGGCGGCTGCGCGAGGCCGGCCTGCTGGCCCGCGTCTACAACCGCTCCGCGCCGCTGGTCCAGATAGCGCCCCCGCTGATCAGCGACCGCGCCGTCCTCGACCGCATCGCCGCGATCATCGCCGGCACCCTCGCCGAGGCGTCGTCCCACATCTGATCCACGTATTGGGAAGGAACCACATGTACTCCATCGGTCCGCTGACCGTCGCCCCGGGCGAGCGTGCCCACGGCCTCATCCCCGTCGGCACCAGCAGCTACGGCGTGGAGCTCGGCATTCCGCTGATCGTCGTCAACGGCGTCCAGGACGGCCCCGTCCTGTGTGTGGACGCGGGCGTGCACGGCGACGAGTACGACGGCCAGGAGGCCATCCGCCGCGTCCTCGCCGAGATCGACCCGGCCACGCTGCGCGGCACGATCGTCGGCATCCCCTGCCTGAACACCCCGGCCTTCGAGGCGGCCGCCCGCGCCAGCGGCATCGACCACCTCAACCTCAACCGGATCTTCCCGGGC
>NZ_JBEZWN010000151.1:0-2003 GCF_040637495.1 Streptomyces sp. NPDC029044 | reverse complement strand
GGGGGATCGGGTGCTGCCGGCGCCGGGCGCCGGGCGCGCGCTGTGAGGCACCGTCCCCCCCTCTCGTCGTGGCGTGTCGGCCGGGCCGGCCGCCGATCAGGGCTCGATCAGTCCGGCGCGGATCGCGTAGCGGGTGAGGTCCAGACGGTCGCGCAGGCCGAGCTTGTGCAGCAGGTTGGCGCGGTGGCGCTGGACGGTCTTGATGCTGATGAACAGCAGGTCGGCGATCTCCTTGGACGAGTGGCCCTCGGCGACCAGCTTGAGGACCTCCTCCTCGCGGGGTGTGAGGATCCGGTCGGGGTCTTCCTGACCGCGGCGGGCCCGGTCCAGGTAGTTGCGGATCAGGGCGGTGACCGCGCCGGGATACAGGAAGGGCTCGTCCCGCATGGCGGCCCGGCACGCGGCGACCAGGTCCCGGTCGGCCACCGACTTCAGCACATACCCGCTCGCGCCGGCCTTCAAAGCCTGGAAGAAGTACTGCTCGTTGTCGTGCATGGTCAGCATCAGGATCCGCAAGTCCGGCCTCACTGCGGCCAGTTCGCGCGCGGCCTGCAGACCGGTCAGGCGCGGCATGGCGATGTCGAGCACGGCCAGGTCGACATCGCGGGTGCGGGCCAGCTCGATGGCCTCGGCCCCGTCGCCGGCCTCGGCGACCACTTCGAGGTCCGGTTGCTGGTCGAGGATGAGCCGCACGCCGCGGCGGACCAGCGCGTGGTCGTCGGCGAGCAGGATGCGGATGGTGCCGGAATCCGCCGGATCGGGCATGGCCGTGTCGGGCATGGTCAGAGCTGCTTCCTTGCGAGCGGCGCGGTGAGCTGGACCCGGGTGCCGGCCCGGGGTGCCGGGGTGATGTCGAGGCTGCCCCCGACGAGCAGGGCACGCTCGCGCATCCCGCGGATGCCGGCGCCCTCGCGGGGTGCCTCGATGCCGCTGCCGTCGTCGGTCACGGTCAGCACCACGCCGTCGCCGGTGCGGCGCAGCGCGACGGTGACGCGCCCGGCGTCCGCGTGGCGGGCGACGTTGGTCAGTGACTCCTGCGCGACGCGGTAGAGGACCAGCTCCGTCTCCGGGGCCAGCGCGGGCAGGTCGGTGTCGAAGCGGCGCGTGACCAGCAGCCCGGTATGGGTGGCGAAGTCCTCGCTGAGCGAGGTCAGCGCGCTGACCAGGCCCAGATCGTCCAGCACACCGGGCCGCAGCCGGCGCACCAGGCGGCGTACCTCGTCCAGGCTCTCCCGGGTGATCTCCTGCAGTTCCTGCAACTCCCTGCGCTGCGGCTCCGGTACGTCGTCCGCGGAGCGCTTGAGCCCCAGCAGGATCGCGGTCATGCTCTGGCCGACCTCGTCGTGCAGTTCCTGGGCGATGCGCCGGCGTTCCGCCTCCTGGGCCAGCAGGGCCCGGGCGCTGCTGGTGGCCCGCTCCTGCTCCAGCCGTTCCAGCATGGCGTTGAAGGTACGGATCAGCTCGGCGACCCCGCCGCCCCCGGAAGCGGGCAGGCGCTGGCCGGGGCGCAGCAGGTCCACGGTGGTCATCAGCTTCGTGAGCCGGTCCAGCGGGGCCAGGCCGAACCGCAGCAGCGCGGCGTTCGCGACGAGCATCACGGCCAGCCCGCCGACCAGGATCACCGCCTCGGTCAGCAGCACCGGCACCGAGACGGTGACCGGAGCCAGCAGCAGCAAGGCCGTGGCCGTGCCCAGCACCACGGCGTTGAGCGCGAAGATCCGCCAGAACAAGGACACCGTCCCTGCGCCTCCCCTTCCACGAACTCTGTCTCACCTCCACTGTCGGGCATCGCGGAGCCCACCGCGTGCGCGGCCCGGGCGCTTGAGCAAGCCTGCGGCCAGGCTGCCTGCCACCCACGCGCCCCGTAAATGGGACCTGGCCCCCATTTCCCGGACGCGCACCACCCATGGTCCGGCCGCATGGGTCCCTCGCCCCGGTGCAAATGGGGCCCGCGCCCGATGGGTATCCGCCGCGGACCGGGCCAGGCTGGAGCTGACACGACC
>NZ_JBEZWN010000150.1:0-2271 GCF_040637495.1 Streptomyces sp. NPDC029044 | reverse complement strand
CCCGGAGCGCTGCTCGTCGACCTCTCCGGCGGTCGTGCTGTCGTCGGATGCGTACGGTGCCATGTGTGCCCTACCTCCGTGGTCGGCGGCGGCTGGAGCTGCGGGGGGTGACGGCACGGCGCGGCGGACGCACCGTGCTCGACGGGGTGGACCTCGACGTCCCGGGCGGTACGACCCTGGCCGTGGTCGGCCGGTCCGGGGCGGGCAAGTCGCTGCTGGCCGCGCTGGCCGGACGGCTGGCCGACCCGGACTCCGGGGACGTGCTCCTCGACGGTGTGCCGCTGCGCGAGCTGCCGCACGAGGACCTGCGCGGCGCGGTCGGCTACGCCTTCGCCCGCCCCGCCCTCCTCGGCGGCACGATCGGGCAGGCCATCGGCCTCGGTCTGCCGTCCCCCTCGCCCGGCCGGATCCGCGAGGCGGCCCGCACGGCCCTCGCGGACGACTTCGTGCGCCGCCTCCCGGACGGCTACGACACGGCCGTCGCCGATGCCCCGCGCTCCGGCGGCGAGTCCCAACGGCTGGGTCTCGCACGGGCGTTCGCGCACGGTGGCCGCCTGCTGATCCTCGACGACGCCCTCTCCAGCCTCGACACGGTGACCGAACGCCACATCACCGACGCGCTGTTCGGCGACGGCCCGGGCACCACCCGGCTGCTGGTCGCCCACCGCGGCGCGACGGCGGCGTGCGCCGATGCCGTGGCGTGGCTGGACGGGGGGCGGGTGCGGGCGGTGGGGCGGCACGAGGAGCTGTGGCGGCTCGCGGAGTACCGGGCGGTGTTCGGGGAGGGGGCCGGGCCCGCGGACACGGGCGGCAGCGGCGTGCCACCGGTTCCGGACACCCGGGGCGGGAACGCAGAGGGAGATGACGACATGAGCGGGATACGGCCCGGGGCGGCTGCCGGGGACGGGACGGCTCCGTGACGGCCCGGTCCTCCGACGCCCTCCCCGCCCGGGGACTGCGCTTCCTGCTGGCGCGCCGGCGGGTCCTGCTGCGGCTCACCGTCTGGTCCGTCCTGGAGACGGGGCAGACCTTCCTCATCGGGTACGGGCCCGCCCGTGCCCTGGACGACGGATTCCTGCGCGGGCGGGCCGATGTCGGACTGGTCTGGCTGGCGGTGACCGGGATCGGTGTCCTGCTCGGCGCGTACGGGACCGCCCGGGTCTACGCCGCCGTCGCCGCACTTGTCGAACCGCTCCGGGACCGGCTCGTGGAACGCGTGGTCGCGCGCGGGGTGCGGACCGGTGACGCGGGTTCCCTGTCCGGGCTCACCCAGCAGGTGGAGATCGCCCGGGACACCTTCGCCGGGCTGGTCATGGTCTCCCGCTCCTTCGTGGTCACCGCCGTCGGCGCCCTGGCGGGCCTGTTCACCCTCGCCCCGCCCCTCCTGCTGGTCGTGGGACCGCCCCTGGCCGTGGGCGTGGCGCTGTTCGCCGCGACGCTGCGGCCGCTCGCCCGGCGGCAGGAGACGTTCCTGCTCGCCGACGAGGCCCTCGCCGGCGACCTCGGCACCGTCTGCCCGGGCCTGCGGGACATCACCGCGACGGGCGCGGAGGCGCACGTCGCCGCCGGCACCGGGGAACGGGTCGAGGCCGAACTGCGGGCGGCGCGCGCCCTGGCCCACTGGGGCGTGCTGCGGGTAGTGTCCCTGACGATCGGCGGCCAGCTCCCGATCGTGCTGCTGCTCGCCGCCGCCCCCTGGCTCCTCTCCCACGGCGTCACCGCCGGCGCCCTGGTCGGCGCCCTCGCCTACGTCACCCAGTCCCTGCTCCCGGCCCTGCGCAACCTGATCCACGGCCTGGGCACGAGCGGCTCCCGCCTGACGGTGGTGCTGCGCAGACTGACCCGGCCCGACCCGGACGACGCCGACACACCTCAGACGGCCCCGAGCCCCAGCCCCAGCCCCAGGCAGAACGGACCCGGCGCAGAGACACCCCCCGCCCACTCCCACACCTCCGTGACCTTCGCCTACGGCCCCGCCAGCGCCCCCGTCGTCCAGGACCTCGACCTCGACCTGCCCCCCGGCGCGCACCTGGCCGTCGTCGGCCCCAGCGGCGCAGGCAAGTCGACGCTCACCGCGCTCGTGGCGGGGCTGCTCACGCCCTCGCGCGGCACCGTCCGGGTGGGCGGGCACCCCGTGCCCGGCCCGGAGGCCGCCGCGGAGCGGGTGCTCATCCCGCAGGAGGCGTACGTCCCGGGCCGGTCTACCCCTGTCGCTTCCACGTCAAGAGCCCCGGGGTCACGCGCGGGAGGATGGCAGGCGATCAAGGCGAT
>NZ_JBEZWN010000149.1:0-2279 GCF_040637495.1 Streptomyces sp. NPDC029044 | reverse complement strand
GTCGACGCCGTGATCCTCGAACGGGCCGCAGGAGCCGTCCGGCTGGTTCTCGACCGCACCCGTGGGCGGGCTCCGGCCGACGCCCCGCACATCCGCCGCGCCCACCTGCGGGCCGGCTTCGCCGTCCACCTGGCCCATGTCACCGCCCGGCGCCACGGACTGGCCGCCCGGCCCGTCGGGTCCTGGCAACGGGCGGACATCGGCGCCGCGCTCGGCGCCGCCCCGGGCCGGGACTGGGTCGTCCACGCACTGGCCCTCGGCACCCGCCACGCCGACGAGGAGAACACCACGTGATCGTCCACCCCGAGCTGCGCCGCGCCGCCCGCCCCGCACGGCGCCCCCTGCTCGCGGCCACCCTCCTGCAGGGCGCCGTCACCCTCACCCACCTGGCGCAGGCCGCCCTGCTGGCCCTCGCCCTGGCCGGCCTGGCACACGGAGACACCGGCCCGCTCCCGTGGCTGCTGGCCGCGGTGCTCGCCGTCGTCGGCGCCCGCGCCGGGCTCACGGTGTGGCAGCGGAGTACCGCGACGCGTGCCGGGGCCAGGGTCCGGGTAACCCTGCGGGACGAACTCCTGGCACAGCTGGGCCGGTTGGGACCCGCACACCTGACCACCGCACGGGCCGGAGCCGTCCGCACCACTCTCGTCGACGGAGTGGAGGGCGTCGACGCCTACGTCTCCCGCTACCTGCCCCAGCTCCTGGTCACCCTCACGGTACCGCCCCTGGTCCTCGCCGCCCTGGCCGTCACCGAGCCCCGGGCCCTCCTCGGCCTCGTCCCCGCCCTCCTCCTCGCCCTGGCCGGGCCGCGCGCCTGGGACCGGCTCCTCGCCACCCGCGGCAAAGAGCACTGGGACACGTACGAAGGACTGGGCGCCGACTACCTGGAGGCCCTCCAGGGGATGCCCGCCCTGCGCGCCGCAGGCGCCGTCGGACGCACCCGCGCACGCCTTGAGGAGCGGTCCGCGGCGCTGCACCGCGCAACCGTCGCCAAACTGCGGGTGTCCCTGGTCGACACCGGCATCACCGACCTCGCCATCCAGGGCGGCACCGCCGCCGCGGCCGTCCTGGCGTGCTGGTCGGCCGTCACCGGATCCACTACGGCGACCGGCACGTATCTCGTGCTGATGCTGGCCTCGGAGTGCTTCCGCCCCGTCCGCGACCTCGCCCGCGAGTGGCACGCCGGATACCTCGGGGCGTCGGCCGCCGACGGCCTCGCGGCCCTGCGCACGGCCGACCCGGCGGTCGAGGACACCGGAACGGCCTCGGAACACCGGCAGGCGCCGCCCGAACTGCGCTTCCACGACGTCCGGTTCACCTACGGCGACGCACCGGCCCCGGCCCTGGACGGCGTCTCGTTCACCGCGCAGGCCGGCCGGACGACCGCGATCGTCGGCCCCTCCGGCGCGGGCAAGTCCACACTCCTCGCCCTGCTTCTGCGCCACCACGACCCGCAGGAGGGCCGGATCACCCTGGACGGACGCCCCACGACCGAGTACGCGCTCGACTCGCTGCGCCAGGGCATCGCAGTCGTCTCGCAGGAGACGTACCTCTTCCACGCCACCATCGCCGACAACCTGCGCCTGGCCCGGCCCGGCGCCACGGACGACGACCTGACGGGGGCGGCGCGCGCCGCCGGGATCCACGACGAGATCACCGCCCTCCCCGACGGCTACGCCACCCTCCTCGGCGAACGGGGCGCGACCCTCTCCGGCGGCCAGCGGCAGCGCCTCGCGCTCGCGCGGGCCCTGCTGGCCGACGCCCCGGTGCTCGTCCTCGACGAGGCCACCAGCTCGGTCGACGAGCGCCGCGAGGCGGACATCGTCCGGGAGTTGCCGACCGCCGCGAGTGGCCGGACCGTCCTGGTCGTCGCCCACCGGCTCGCGGCCGTCCGGCACGCCGACCGCATCGTCGTCCTCGACGCGGGACGGGTGGACGCCGTCGGCGAACACGCCGGTCTCGTGGCGGCCGGCGGCGTCTACACCCGGCTGGTCGAGGCCGGCTGCGCCCACCGAGGAGAACTCGCCGCATGAGCACCGCCGACGCCACCGACGCGGACGCGCCCGCCCGAGGCGCGCTGCGCGCCCTGCTGCCCGCCCTCGCCGGGCACCGGGCCATGACGGCCCGCACCTGCGCCGCCGCCCTCCTCGAACAGGGCTCCCTTGTCGCGTTGCTGACCCTGGCCGCCCACACCGTGGGCACCGCCGTCATCGACGGGAGGCTGACGCCCCCCAGCTGGGACGCGGACGACGGACTGTGGGTGGCCGACCGCGACCCCGACC
>NZ_JBEZWN010000148.1:0-2556 GCF_040637495.1 Streptomyces sp. NPDC029044 | reverse complement strand
GCCGCGCGCCCTCGGGGCCGCGGGTGCGCCGCAGCTTGTCGTAGACGAGCGTGTGCAGGGCCGGAACGCACGGGTGCGGAGAGCGCGTTGAGGCCTTCCTCGTACTCCTCCATCGTGATGGCGTAGCCCTGCTCGCGGGCCACGGCGAGGTCCGCCTCCAGCTTCTTCCTGGAGGTCACCGTGCCCGGTGTCATACGGGGCAGGCCCGTCTCGGTGAGGAGTTCGTCGCGGTCCTTCTTGTCGAGGTGCGCGAGGAGGATCTTGCCGCTCGACGTGCAGTGCAGCGGCGTCTGCCGCCCCACCCAGTTCTGCGCGGCGATGGCCGAGGTGCTGCGCACCTGGTAGAGGTTGATCGCGTGGTGGGATTCGAGGACGGCGATGTTCATCGTCTCGCCCACCTCGTCGACGAGCCGCTCGCAGATGCCCCGTCCGTGCCGGGTGACGGCGATACGGCCTGTCACCGCCCCGGCCAGGCGCACGACTCCGAAGCCGAGACGGTACTTCCCGCGCTCGCTCTCCTGCTCGACCATCCCGTGCGCTTCCAGCGCGCCGAGCAGACGGAAAGCGGTGGACTTGTGGACGTCGATCGCCGCGGCCACTTCACTCACGCCCGCCTCGCCGTGCTGGGCGAGGATCTCCAGCACGGCGACAGCACGGTCAACGGACTGCACTCCGCCACTCGGAGCGCCTGCGGACTCGGCACCGTAGTTGCTCATGGCGAAACCCTAGGTGAAATGGTCAACAGGTGTGAGGGGGTGGAGGGCGATTTCCTCAGCGGAAGACGACCGTACGGTTGTCGTTGACCATGATGCGGCTCTGACTGTGCCATTCCACGGCCCGAGCCAGGACCTGCGCTTCCACGTCACGCCCCAGGGCGACCAGGCTGTCCGGTCCCTGTGAGTGGCTCACCCGGACGACGTCCTGCTCGATGATGGGCCCCTCGTCGAGGTCCGGGGTGACGTAGTGGGCCGTCGCCCCGACGAGCTTGACGCCGCGCTCGTGCGCCTGGACGTAGGGACGGGCGCCCTTGAAGCTCGGCAGGAACGAGTGGTGGATGTTGATGGCCCGGCCTTCGAGCTGCTTGCACAGGTCGTTCGACAGGATCTGCATGTAGCGGGCGAGGACCACCAGGTCGATGTCCAGCTCCTCGACGAGCTCCAGCAGCCGCGCCTCCGCCTCGGGCTTCGTCTCCCGGGTCACGGGCACGTGGTGGAACGGGATCCCGTAGCTCTCGGCGAGCGGCTCGAAGTCCCGGTGGTTGGAGACGATCGCCGGCACCTCGATGTTCAGCGCGCCGGTACGCCAGCGGAAGAGCAGGTCGTTCAGGCAGTGCCCGAACTTCGACACCATGATCAGCGTGCGCGTCGGGGTCGACGCCTCGTACAGCTGCCAGGAGATCCGGTACGCCTCCGCCACCGGGGCGAAGCCGGACTTGAGGTCCTCCAGCGTCATGCCCTGGTCCGTGACGTCGAAGTGCACCCGCATGAAGAAGCGGTCCTTGAGCCGGTCGTCGAACTGCTGGCTCTCCTGGATGTTCCCGGAGTGCCGGACGAGGAAGCCGGTGACGGCGTGGACGAGGCCCGAGCGGTCGGGGCACGACAGGGTGAGGACGAACTCACGGCCGGCGGTGGGTCCAAGAGACACTGAGCCCTCCCTGAGGGAAGTGCGTATTGCGCAACAGTGGGACTGATACGCAACATGGTCCCGGCTCCGGCGGTCCGTGGTCAAGGTCTTGACAGTGCTTCGGGTGGACTGCACTGTGAGTTGCGTAGCAAGAGGTCCGTTGCGCATGAGGCAACCACTCGCCCGACCGGGGCGCTTCACTCCGAGGTGAACCATGACTACGACCGGCCTGCCGGACAGCCTGATCGCGACCCTTCCCGGCGACCACTACACCGACCCGGAGATCTTCCGCCTGGAGCAGGAGCACATCTTCGAGTCCATGTGGTTCTGCGCGGCACGCTCGTCGGAGCTGGCGAAGCCGGGTGCGTTCCGGACCGTGGACGTCGGGCGGGAGAGCATCCTGCTGACCCGCTCGCGGGACAGCTCGGTCCGGGCCTTCTTCAACGTGTGCCGGCACCGGGGCGCGAAGCTCTGCACGCAGGAGTCCGGCGAGGTGAAGCGGGCCTTCCAGTGCCCGTACCACGCCTGGACGTACGACCTGAACGGCAAGCTCGTCGCGGCCCCGAACCTGACCAAGATGCCCGACATCGGCCGCACCGAGTACGGCCTGGCGAGCGTGGCGGTGCGCGAGTGGCTCGGCTACGTGTGGGTGTGCCTGGCCGAGAACCCGCCGCCGTTCGAGGAGTCGGTGATCGCCGACGTGGTCGCGCGCCTGGGAGACGTCGAGTCCATCGAGCGGTACGACGTCGAGAGCCTGGAGGTCGGCCGGCGGATCGTCTACGACGTCAAGGCCAACTGGAAGCTCATCATCGAGAACTTCATGGAGTGCTACCACTGCGCGACGATCCACCCGGAGCTGACCGAGGTGCTGCCGGAGTTCGCCGACGGGTACGCGGCGCAGTTCTACGTGGGGCACGGCGCGGAGTTCGGCGC
>NZ_JBEZWN010000147.1:0-2653 GCF_040637495.1 Streptomyces sp. NPDC029044 | reverse complement strand
CCGGTGCGGCCCGGACCGAAAGGTGCCAGACGTGCTTCGCCGGGCGTCGCGACTCCGCGAGCGCCTGGACGGGCTGGTCCAGGAGCTGCTGCAGCACCCGCACGCCGCCGCTCGTCATGCCGTGCTCCGTGCCGGCGTGCGCGTGCCCGTGCACCGCGAGGTCGGCACCGGCGGTGTCGATCGCCTCGGCCAGCAGATAGCTGCCCAGGAAGGGGTAGATCTCCAGCGGCTCGCCCGCCAGTGTGTCCGCGACGGGGGAGTAGTGGGTCAGCGCGATCCGCGCGTCACAGCCCTCCTCGCCCAGTCGCTCCAGCGCGGCCCGCAGCCCGTCGGCGCTCTGCCGGGAATACCGGACGAACTCCTTCATGACCGGCTCGCCGAACTCCCCGGCGCAGCGGCCGACGAAGCCGCCGCCGAACCCCTTGGTCCCGGCGACGCCGATCCGCGCCCCGCCGCTCTCCACGACCGTCCCCTGCCCCTCCAGCACCTGCGCGCCGGCGTCCCGGAGGATGGCCGTGACCTCGTCCGGGCGGTCGTCGTGGTGGTCGTGGTTGCCCAGGACGGCGACGACGGGAACGGCGAGGCCCTCGACCTCCCGGGCCACCACCCGCATCTCCTCGGGTGTGCCGTGCCGGGTGAGATCCCCGGCCAGCAGCAGGAGGTCGGCGCACTCGGGCAGGGTCTCGAAGGCGGGGCGGAGCACGCCCTGGCTCTCGGGCCCCATGTGGATGTCTCCGACGGCTGCGATGCGGATCATGAGAGTTCCTCCGCGTGGTCGGGGGAGGACGCCTCGGTGACCACGAGGTCGCTGTGTACGGGGAAGCCGGCGAGTTCGTCCTCGACGGTGCGCACGATCTCCTCCCGGCAGGGGGCCGAGGGCACGGTGCCGGTGAGCAGCACCGTCCTGCCACGGGCCTCGACCCGTACGCCCAGTTCACCGAGTTCGCCGGAGGCGAGGCGGTCCTGGAGGTGGGCGATGCGGTACTCCAGGTTCTCGGCGGGCGGCCCGCCGCCCGCGTCCTGTGGACCGAGGGTGCTCATGTGGGTGCTCCTTCAGATGACGTTCAGGCGCTCCAGGAGGAAGAAGAACGCCGCGGGCATGGGTTCGTCCCCGCACTCGCGCCGCACGCGCTCCCAGTCGACCTTCTCCCGCAGCGCACGCGCGATGGGCAGGGCCGCCCCGAAGTCGCAGTGGTGCTCGGAGAACGCGGCGGTCAGGCTCCACAGCAGATCGGTCGGGGCCAGCACGGGCATGCGCACCGAGTCGACCGACAGCTCCTCGGCCCGCTCCAGCATGTCCGCGCCCACCGGACGGTGCGCCAACTCGAAGATGATGTCGACCGGCTGCCCGAAACACGTGGCCTTGATCAGCCAGTCCTCCGGCGGGGTGTAGACCGTCAGCCCGGCTTCCCGGAGCGTGGCCGCCACCGCGTCCGCGTCCTCGGGTCGGATCGCGAAGTCCACGTCGTGCTGCATGTTCTTCTCGCCGCCGTGGGCGTACGCGGCCACACTGCCGGCCAGGGCGAACAGGTGCCCCTTGCGCTTCAGCAGGGCGCCGACCTGCTTGGCCGCCTCCAGGATCGCCTGGTTGCGGTCCAGGGGCAGGTCCTGCGGCGGCTGGTCCGCCTGTGGGTCCTGTGGTGGCGCGGGCTCGGCTCCCTCCGGTGCCATCCGGAGGTCGGGGATCCCCGGTCGCCGGACGAGCGTCGCGTCATCACCGTTCTGCGTCATGACCACTCCTTCGCCGAACCGGACACTCCGCTCCCGTGCGGGGTCCGGACCCGAGACGGCCTGTTTGCCTGCACTGAGTACCCGGCGCTCCCGACCCGACACGGACGGCTTACGAGGACCGCCGGATCCGGCGCGATGTCGCTTCCCCGCAGGGCCAGTTCACCCCCCGCCCCAGCTCGCGGGCCACGGCGTCGGGCCGCCGGGCACTTTCCCCGAGTGGCGGCCGGTTCGCCCCCTGCCCAGCCTGGGACGGGCCGGACCGTCCGGCCGTCCACGCTTGAGGGAGCCCCGATGCGCACGTTGTCTTACGCCCTGCTCACCGCCCTGGCCGCCTCCGCACTCGCCGTGCCCGCGACTGCCGCCGCCCGTCCGGCGGACGTCACCGCGAGCCAGTGCGTCGCCGGCGGCGGCATGATCGTCATCTCCGCCGTGGGTGACGGCTCGTCGTCGTACAGCAAGCGCTGCGTGGGCGGGGTCCACGACGGCGAGACGGTCCTCTGACACCCGGCCGAACAAGACAAGCGCATACCCCGGCAAAAGCGGAATATGGGGCAAAGAGCTGGGAAACCGGATGACGCCGCTGGACAATGCGCTCGTGGAGGTCGACATGAACCAGGAGACATCACGTTCGTCCGATCTTCCGCAGCCCCTGCGGGCCATGGCCTCGGGCCTCAGGCACCTGCCGGGTGCGGAGCAGGTGGGCAAGGTGGCCACGGACGCACTGGACAGGATCGGTGCGGTCTCACCGCGCGGCCGCCGGATGGCCGTCTACGCCGGCGCCGGAGTGCTCGGCGTGGCCGGGCTGGTGGAGTGGCCGGTGGCGGTGACCGGCGCGGCCGTCGCCTGGTTCACCCAGCCGCGCCCCGGGCAGCGGCCCGACGGCGCGTCCCCGAACGGCGGAACACCGGCCGGCGAGAGCGGG
>NZ_JBEZWN010000146.1:0-2693 GCF_040637495.1 Streptomyces sp. NPDC029044 | reverse complement strand
CCCTCTGTGCCGCCCGGGGGTTCCCGGGCTCGGGCCCGCACCTCCTCGGAGGCGCGGGCCGTCGCCCGTACCCAAACCCTCATCAAGGGCCAGAACGGCATCGGCACGGTCCGCAAGACCACCCTCCCGGGCGGCCTGCGCATCGTCACCGAAACCCTGCCCTCGGTCCGCTCCGCGACCTTCGGCATCTGGGCGCACGTCGGCTCCCGCGACGAGACCCCGGCCCTGAACGGCGCCACCCACTACCTGGAGCACCTGCTCTTCAAGGGCACCGGCAGCAGGTCCGCCCTGGACATCTCCGCCGCGCTCGACGCGGTCGGCGGCGAGATGAACGCGTTCACGGCGAAGGAGTACACGTGCTACTACGCACGCGTGCTCGACACCGACCTGCCGCTCGCCATCGACGTCGTCTGCGACATGCTCACGGGCTCCCTCATCCTCGAAGAGGACGTCGACGTCGAGCGCGGCGCGATCCTCGAAGAGATCGCCATGACCGAGGACGACCCGGGCGACTGCGTGCACGACCTGTTCGCGCACACGATGTTCGGTGACAACCCCCTCGGCCGTCCGGTCCTCGGCACGGTCGACACGGTCAACGCCCTCACCGCCGACCGCATCCGCCGCTTCTACAAGAAGCACTACGACCCCACGCACCTGGTCGTCGCCTGCGCCGGCAACATCGACCACGCCAAGGTCGTACGACAGGTCCGCACCGCCTTCGAGAAGGCCGGTGCCCTCAAGGACCTCGCCGCCGACCCCGTGGCCCCGCGCAGCGGCAAGCGGGCCCTGCGCACAGCGGGCCGCGTCGACCTGATCGACCGCAAGACCGAGCAGGCGCACGTCGTGCTCGGCATGCCCGGCCTGTCCCGCACCGACGAGCGGCGCTGGGCCCTGGGCGTGCTGAACACCGCCCTCGGCGGCGGCATGTCCTCCCGCCTCTTCCAGGAGGTCCGGGAGAAGCGCGGCCTCGCCTACAGCGTGTACTCGTACACCTCAGGCTTCGCCGACTGCGGCCTGTTCGGCGTCTACGCCGGTTGCCGGCCCTCGCAGGTGCACGACGTGCTGAAGATCTGCCGCGACGAACTTGACCACGTCGCCGAGCACGGCCTCACGGACGACGAGATCGCACGGGCCATCGGCCAGCTCCGGGGCTCCACGGTCCTCGGCCTGGAGGACACCGGCGCGCTGATGAACCGTATCGGCAAGAGCGAGCTGTGCTGGGGCGAGCAGATGTCCGTCGACGACATGCTGGCCCGGATCACGTCGGTCACCCCGGACGACGTCCGCGAGGTCGCCCGCGAGATCCTGGGACGGCGGCCCTCCCTGTCGGTCATCGGCCCGCTGAAGGACAAACAGGCGGCCCGCCTGAACGACGCCGTCGCCTGAACATTCCCTGGTGAAGGAAGCACAAGAGATGAGCAAGCTGCGCGTGGCGGTCCTCGGTGCCAAGGGCCGGATCGGCTCGGAAGCCGTACGAGCCGTCGAAGCCGCCGACGACCTCGAACTGGTCGCCGCCCTCGGCCGGGGCGACAAGCTGGAGACGCTGACCGAATCCGGCGCCCAGGTCGCGGTCGAACTGACCACGCCGGACTCGGTCATGGCCAACCTCGAGTTCTGCGTCGGCCACGGCATCCACACGGTCGTCGGCACCACCGGCTGGACCGACGAGCGCCTCGCGCAGCTGAACGGCTGGCTGTCCGCCTCCCCGGAGACGGGCGTGCTCATCGCGCCGAACTTCTCCATCGGGGCCGTACTGAACATGAAGTTCGCGCAGATCGCGGCACCGTACTTCGAGTCGGTCGAGGTCATCGAACTCCACCACCCGAAGAAGGTCGACGCCCCGTCGGGTACCGCCACGCGCACGGCCCAGCTCATCGCGTCGTCTCGCGCCGAGGCGGGTGCGGCTCCGGCACCGGACGCCACGGAGACGGCCCTGGACGGCGCGCGGGGCGCGGACGTCGACGGCATCCCCGTGCACTCCGTCCGCCTGCGCGGCCTGCTGGCCCATCAGGAGGTCCTGCTGGGCGGCGAGGGCGAGACGCTCACCATCCGCCACGACTCCCTCCACCACAGCAGCTTCATGCCGGGCATCCTCCTCGGCGCCCGCCGCGTGGTGAGCACCCCGGGCCTGACGTTCGGCCTGGAACACTTCCTGGACCTGAACTGAGCCTCTGACCGTCATGCGCGCGAAGCTCACCTACGCCCTCACGGCCGCCGTCCTGGTCGTCTACTTCGTCCTGGTCGGCAGCCGCGGCGTCCTGCTCATCGAGACCGGCACCCCCCTCACCGTCACCTTCGGTGTAGCGGTGCTGATCCTGCCGGTCATCGGCCTGTGGTTCCTGTGGAAGAACACCCAGTTCGCCCGCAAGGCCAGCCAACTCGCCGCCGAACTCGACGCCGAGGGCGGTCTGCCCGTCGACGAACTGCGGCGCACCCCCAGCGGGCGCATCGACCGCGACTCCGCCGACGAGGTCTTCGCCAAGCGCAAGGCCGAGACGGAGGACGCCCCCGACGACTGGCGCACCTGGTTCCGTCTCGCCGTCGCCTACCACGACGCCCGCGACACCCCGCGTGCCCGCAAGGCGATGCAGCGCGCGATCGCCCTGCACGACGGCAAGCAGCCCGAAGCGGCCTGAACCGCACCCCCCTGTCTCATGCCGGCGGGGCCGGACCGTGCACACGGTCCGATCGGA
>NZ_JBEZWN010000145.1:0-2833 GCF_040637495.1 Streptomyces sp. NPDC029044 | reverse complement strand
GGTTGCGCGGTCGGCGCCGGCTGTGTGGTGGGGGGGGGGGGGTGTGTTGTTGCGGGGGCGTGCGGCGGGGGGGGGGGGGGGGCGGCCCCCCCCCCGGACGGGGAGAGCCCCGTCCGGCCCACGCTGCCGGGATGGTCCGGCTTACGAGGTGGTGCAGGCGCTGGGGCAGGAGCTGCCGCAGGTGTCGCCCGTGCTGCACATCAGGACCGTCTCGGTCGCCGGCGTGCCCTCGATGAAGGAGATGTCGAGCCCGAACGGGTCGTCGTCGGTCTTTGCGAGGTCGGCCTGTGCGGGAGCGGTCGGCCTCTCGGCCTGGATGGCGGTCATGCGTGCCTCCTAGGAGTGGTGGATGGTGCGGGATGCCGAGGTCCGGTCGGGCCCCGGGGTCTGCTACCAGACGGCGGTCGCAGCCGAAGTAGCCTCAGCGGTCGCGCATCTGGGGGTCGGTGTGTGGTGTCGTCAGGCTCCTGCGGGCTGCGCCTGCGGGTGGTTCTTCGCGGCCTGGTCCAGCACGCGGGTGAAGTGCTCGGCCCGCTCGTCGCCCTCGGCCTCCTGAGCGCGGAGATCGCCGAAACGGTTCCAGTACCGTCGGCAAACGTCGCTCTCCATCAGCATCGAGGCATAGAACGGCAGTTGACCGTTACGGACGAAGCCGAGGCGGTCACGCAGGCTGAGGGTGCAGATCTGCTGGTTGGCATGCAGCAGCTGCATGTACTCCTCGACATCCATGTCCTCAGGTGCCCAGAGTTTGGCGAGGTCGGCGTTGGTGGACATCTGCGCCAGCCAGTCGAGCTGGTTCCGGGCGAGGACCGCCTCGTTGTGCTCAACCTGGTGTCGTGCGTTCTGCCTGAGCCGGGCCATTCCGAACACGGCGGTGGTGAGGGAGAGGGCAGCACCGGCGGCTAGGACGGCGGAGGTGAGCTTCATGGCGTGAATGGTCCTTTCGTAGGGCGAGGTTGTGGACAGGTGTCTGGCTGGTGGAGATGTAGCGGCTCCGCTCACGCGGCCTCCGGAAACGCGACGGTCAGGGCGTTCTCGGCACGGTGATCCGGCGTGTATCGGCGATGCACCGTTTTCAGGGCGACGGCGAGGGGTGGCAGCCCTACGCTGGCCCGCCGCTCGTCCAGCGATTCCGGGGCGCGCAGCGGGCATAGTTCGATGTCGTCGGCTCGGAGGAGGAGTTGGGTTCCGTACTCCTGGGCGTGCCCGTTGTTGACGAGGGCGCGGTCGTGCAGGTGTGCCCAGTGCTGGATGAGCGCGTCGCCGGCCTGAACCGCACGCTGCAGCAAAGTCGTGGCGGCGCGCTGGAAGTCGGGCTCGTAGTCGCTGTGCAGGGCGATGCTCCAAGCGGCGCGGGCGGCAGTGGGGCCCACGAGGAGGTGGCCGGGCCAATCGTGTTCGCTCAGGATGCGGCGCAGCACGTTGGTGTTGGCGTGACCAGCGTGACGGCCCTGGCCGAGTTGGACGGCATCGAGCTGGTTGCGCACTCGTTGGGCCCGGTACGCGGCGGACGCCTGCGCGCGGGCGATCAGCTCGCGGGCGAGGTCGGGCCGTTGGGGTCCGGCGGTCGTCATGCGCTGCCCCGATCACTCGGGGCGGCCTGCGGCTCGTGGACGCGGCAGCCGATCAGCGCGCTCAGCCCGGGCCGGGATTCTGCGGCGAGTTTGAGACGGGCGACTCGGTCGCCTTCTCGTCCTGGGCCGGAGTCCTGTACATCCCAGCCCATGCCGGTGAGCCGATGCAGAAGGGCGGCGACGGGCTCGGCGTCGAGGGCGTGGTGGGCCAGGGTCTCGGTCCGTACGAGCCGGAGGTCGAGCCGGGCGGCGAAGTCGGATGCCCAGAGGGTGATCAGCCGGGTGATGTCGTCGGGCTGGTCGGGCAGGGTGTGGATGCAGCCCAGGTAGAGGCACGGGCCTTGGCCCCATCGGAGGCCGGGGTCGCGTTCGGGGATCATGCAGGCCAGCAGCTTCCCGTCCTCGAACAGGCCGGCCGACCCCGTCTGCGGGTTGCGGAAGATGGCCGGGATGTCGGCTTGGGCGGGCACCGGGAGACTGCGCGTGGTGAGCCAGCGTTGACGGTCCTGGACGAGTGCGGCTGCCTCGTCTCGTTCGGCGTCGGTGCACAGTGTCCGCATCTCGTACACGGCCGGTAACGCTGTCGAGCGCCGGTGCAGGGAGGCGTGGGAGGGCTCGGTGGCCACAGAAACGGGTGACGTGTTCACTGGCTCGCTCCGCTCCCCGTCGTGGTGGCTGGCTTGGTGCCCAGCAGGCCCCACGCGTGGGCAAGGACGACGAGCTGGGTGGTGTTGGCCGCCCCGGTCTTGTCGAGCAGTTCGTCATGTGCCGCTCGGACGTCGGCGGGGGTGATCTTGGCGGCGACGGCGATGTCGTGGGGGTTGCTGTGCTCAGCGACGGCCTGCAGCAGCAGTTGCTCCTCCGGGCTGAGCTTGGGCGTTGGCCTGTCCGTTGTGGGTGGGGCGACCTGCTGGGCGGCGAACATGCGGTGCACGATCACCGGGGGCTTGCAGCGGGGCGGGCAGTGGAGGCTCTCGCGGATGTCGCGGACGTACTGGCGGACGGTAACGGCCGACAGCCCTGTCCTAGTGGCGATTTCTCGGGGGGTGAGGTCGTCTGCGAGGTGCTGGGCGACGCGCTGCAGGGTCGGCGTCAGGGGTGTGATCGGTGCGCTGGTCGTCACGGGCGGGGTCACGTGTGTCTCTTTCTCGGCTGGGTGGACGGTCACCGGAAGGGGTGCCGCCGGCCCCCGCGGGGGACGGGCTGCGACGGGCCCCACTCCTGCCAGGCCTTCACCACCGCGGCCGCCCTGGTCCCGG
>NZ_JBEZWN010000144.1:0-3058 GCF_040637495.1 Streptomyces sp. NPDC029044 | reverse complement strand
ACGCTGGCGGCGTGCTTAACACATGCAAGTCGAACGATGAACCACTTCGGTGGGGATTAGTGGCGAACGGGTGAGTAACACGTGGGCAATCTGCCAGCCGGTCCGCTGCATGCGACAGAGGGCTGCGGAGCGGGGCGGTAAGGGCGGTGTCAGCCATCGCGGCGGGCTCCCTCGGGGTCGTAGAGGACGGGGCTCGCGACGGTCACCGGGACCAGCCGGTCACCGACGGGGGCGTAGAGGCGCTCACCGATGCGTTCGCGTCCGCCCTTGACCAGTGCGAGCGCGAAGGTCCGGCCCAGGGCCGCGCTGCGGTAGCTGGACGTGACGTGGCCGAGCATCGGGACGGGGGGCGCGGGCAGCACGCTGTCGGCGACCAGGTGCGTGCCTTCGGGGAGGAACGTGCCCGGGTCCTCCGGGAGCAGACCGACCAGGTGCTTGCGGTCGGGGCGGACGGTGTCGGCGCGGGCGAAGGAACGCTTGCCGATGAAGTCGGGCTTCTTCTTCGACACCGCCCAGCTCATGCCTAGATCCTGGGGAGTCACCGTGCCGTCGGTGTCCTGGCCGACGATCGGATAGCCCTTCTCAGCGCGCAGGACGTGCATGGTCTCCGTGCCGTACGGGGTGATGCCGTACGGGGCGCCCGCACCGTGCAGCGCCTCCCACAGGGCGACGGCCTCCCACGGCGACACGTTGATCTCGTAGGCGAGTTCGCCGGAGAAGCTGATCCGGCACACCCGGGCCTCGATGCCGGCGACCGTCGTGTCCCGCCAGGCCATGAACGGGAAGTCGTCGTTGGCGACGGCCAGGTGCGGTGCGAGGGAGCCGAGCACCTCGCGGGACTTCGGACCGACCAGGGCGACGGTGGCCCACTGTTCGGTCACGGAGGTGCAGTGGACCTTCAGGTCGGGCCACTCCGTCTGGAGCCACTCCTCCATCCAGTCCAGCACGGTGGCGGCGTTGCCCGTCGTGGTGGTGACCAGGTAACGGTCCTGGCCGAGGCGGATGACGGTGCCGTCGTCGAAGACCATTCCGTCGGGGCGGCACATCACGCCGTAGCGGATCATGCCGACCTTCAGGGTGCTCATCATGTTGGTGTAGAGCAGGTCGAGGAAGGCGGCGGCGTCCGGGCCCTGGACGTCGATCTTGCCGAGGGTGGAGGCGTCCATGAAGGCGACGCCCTCGCGTGCGGCGGCGCATTCGCGCAGCACGGCCCTCTCCATGTCCTCGCCGTCCTGCGGGTAGTACCTGGGCCGCTTCCACTGGCCGACGTTCTCGAAGAGGGCGCCGTGCGCGACGTGCCACTCGTGCAGGGCGGTGGTGCGGACCGGGTCGCTCAGCACGCCGCGGTCGCGACCGGCGAGGGCGGCGAAGGAGACCGGGGTGTACGGGGGCCGGAACGTGGTCGTGCCGAGCGCCGAGATGTCCACGCCGAGCAGTTCGGCGACGACCCCACTGGCCAGGACGCCGGAGGTCTTGCCCTGGTCGTTGGCCGTGCCGGCCGTGGTGTAGCGCTTGGTGTGCTCCACCGAGCGCATTCCGGCGCCGGTCGCGCGGGCGAGGTCGTCGACGGTGACGTCGCGCTGAAGGTCGACGAAACGCGGGGCGCCTTCCCGGCCCGGGACGGTGAAGACCCGCATGGGCGGCGTCTGCGGCAGTGCCGCGACCTGGGGCAGACGGGGCGCCTCGGAGGTGTAGCCCTCGGCCTCGACCGCGCGGGCTCCGGCGGCCGCGCCCTGTGCGAGGACCCGGGCGAGGTCGAACACACCGCTCGCAGCTCCCGCGACCTCGACGGCCTGACGGACGGTGTCCGGGACGAAGCTGCCGAGCTCCTCGTCGAGGCGGAGCTTGCCGCCCGCCTGGCTGAACAGGTGCGCGACCGGGTTCCAGCCGCCGGAGACCAGGAGCAGGTCGGCGGCGAACTCCCGTCGCCCTGTCGTCTCCCCGTACGGGGCGACCGTGACGGCCGTGAGACGGGGGGAGCCTTCGGTGGCCGTGACGGCGTGGCCCGGCAGCACCTCGATGCCGGCCCGGCGGGTGCGCTCGGCCCACTCCCCCGGCTCGGGGCGGGTGTCGACCACGGCCTCGATGGCGACGCCCGCCGAGGCGAGGTCCAGCGCCACCGCGTAGGCGCTGTCGTTGGTGGTGAAGACGACCGCGTGGCGGCCGGGCAGGACGCCGTGGCGGTTGACGTGGGCGCGGGCCGCAGCGGCCAGCATCACGCCGGGCCGGTCGTTGTCCGCGAAGGCCAGCGAGCGTTCGTGGGCGCCGGTGGCGAGGACGACGTGGCGGGCCCGGATGCGGTGGACGCGTTCCCGGGAGACCTTCTCGGGGGCGGCGGCGCCGAGGTGGTTGGTGCGGCGCTCGACGGCGAGCAGGTGGTTGTCGTCGTAGTAGCCGAAGACCGTGGTGCGGCGCAGGACCCGTACGTCGGGGGCGGCGTCGAGCAGGGCGGTCGTCTCGGCCACCCAGTCGAGGAGTTCGCCGGTGCCGAGGAGGCTGCCGCCGGCGTCCGGCTGGTCGTCGGCGAGGATGACACGGGCGCCGGAGCGGGCGGCGGCCGCCGCAGCGGCGAGGCCGGCCGGGCCCGCGCCGACGACCAGGAGGTCGCAGTGGGTGTGCACGGCGTCGTAGCGGGCCGGGTCGGGTTCGGTGGCGAGGCGGCCCTGGCCGGGGAGGCTGGTTGCGACGAGGCCGTCGTAGAGCTCGACGGTGGTGGCCGGGAGCATGGGCTCGGGGAACGGTTCCTCGATCTGGATGACCGCGTTGGGTTCCTCGACGCCGGCCGAGAAGATGCCGCGGGGGCGGCCCCGTTTGATGCTGGTGCCGGTCTGGATGACCCCGTTGGCGAGGAGGGCGGAGGCGAGGGTGTCGCCCTGGTAGCCCTGGTACTCCGTGCCGTCGAAGGTGAAGGTGAGGGGCTCGTCGCGGTGGATGCGGCCTCGGGTGGGGTGGCGGAAGGGCTGGCCGCCAGGACGAACGAGTCCCATGTGGGCCCCTCGCCCGCCCAGACCTCCCGGTACCCGAGCCGGTCGGCGAGCACCGCGACCCGCAACGGCTC
>NZ_JBEZWN010000143.1:0-3081 GCF_040637495.1 Streptomyces sp. NPDC029044 | reverse complement strand
CCCATCTTGACGAACGCGCCGCAGCCCGTGACCAGCTGGCTGCCGCCGAGCAGCAGGCACGTGCCGCGGCACAGGAGGCCGATTTCTGTTGTCCTGCGCCCGGCGCACCGCATCGCCCGGGGTACCGCCTGTGGTGTGAACCCCCCGCACGTCGTGCCCGTTTCAGGCATTTTGTCTGCTTAGCATGCGAACTCCGCGCTCCGCACGTCGGCGATGTCCCCATGCGTCCACCCGGGGCGCACGTGCCCCGTACGAGAGGACATCAGATGGCGCTGACGGGCCGTCAAAAGCCACCCACCGAGCATGCCTTCTCCCCGCACGACGCCGTACTGCGCAGCGCGGCGCCGCACCTCGCCCGCCGTCGCTTCCTGACCGTCACCGCGGCCGCCGCGATGCTCGCCTTCGGCACCAACCGGCCGGCGCGCGGTGCCACCGCCACCCGGGAACGCGACGCCGCCCGGATCACCGACAACCCCTTCACCCTCGGCATCGCCTCCGG
Source organism: Streptomyces sp. NPDC029044 (assembly GCF_040637495.1). Taxonomy (NCBI): domain Bacteria; kingdom Bacillati; phylum Actinomycetota; class Actinomycetes; order Kitasatosporales; family Streptomycetaceae; genus Streptomyces; species Streptomyces sp. NPDC029044. The sequence goes on along the minus strand of NZ_JBEZWN010000143.1, from coordinate 2,582 downwards.
GGACCCGCTGCCGGACTCGGTGCTGCTCTGGACCCGGCTCGCGCCCCAGCCGTTCGCGGAGGACGGCGGCCTCGGCCAGGAGCGGGTCGCCGTCTCCTGGGAAGTGGCGCTCGACGAGTGGTTCGTCATCGTCGAGCAGGAGGGCACCGCCACGGCCCACCCCGAGTACGCCCACAGCGTGCACGTGGACGTCAAGGGCCTGCGGCCGGACAGCGAGTACTACTACCGGTTCCGGGTGGGCACCTGGATCAGTCCCGCCGGCCGCACCCGCACCGCCCCCGCCCCGGGCAGTGACACCGACAGCCTGCGGCTGGCCGCCGTCGCCTGCCAGGCCTACCAGGACGGCTACTACACCGCGCACCGGCACCTGTCGCAGGAGGACGTCGACGTGGTCTTCTTCCTCGGCGACTACCTGTACGAGTACGCCGTGGACTCCGCCGGCGGAGCCCGCCGCTACACCGACCGCAAGCTGCCCGACGTGTTCAACCGCGAGGCGACCACGCTCGCGGACTACCGGCTGCGCTACGCGCTCTACAAGGGCGACCCGGACCTCCAGGCCGCGCACGCGCAGCACCCGTTCGTCGTGGCCTGGGACGACCACGAGACGGAGAACAACTACGCGGGCGCCTACGACGAGAAGGGCAGCGCCCCGGAGGAGTTCCTGGTCCGCAGGGCCGCGGCCTACCGGGCGTACTGGGAGAACCAGCCGCTGCGCGCCGAGCAGTTGCCGAACGGGCCGGACGCCCGGCTGTACCGGCGGCTGACCTGGGGCTCGCTCGCCCAGTTCGACATCCTCGACACCCGCCAGTACCGCTCCGACCAGGCCTACAGCGACCGGCCGCACGCACCGGGCGCCGAGTCGGACGATCCGGCGCGCACCCTCACCGGAGCCGATCAGGAGCGCTGGCTGCTGGACGGCTGGCAGAAGTCGAACGCGCTGTGGCACGTACTGCCCCAGCAGGTGTGCTTCTCCCAGCGCAAGTTCGACCTGACCGAACCGGCCCGGGTCTCCATGGACGCCTGGGACGGCTACCGGGCCTCCCGCAACCGTGTCATGGCGGGCGCGAAGGCCTCCGGCATCGACAACTTGATGGTCCTCACCGGGGACGTCCACGTCGGATACGCCTTCGACATCAAGGAGAACTTCGACGACCCGGCCTCCAAGACGGTCGGCACGGAGTTCACCTGCACCTCCGTCGCCAGCGGCGGCAACGGCACCGCGAAGCCGGCCGAGTGGGACACGTACATGAAGGCCAACCCCCACATGAAGTACTTCGACGGCCGGCGCGGCTACGTCCGGGTCGACATGGGCCGCGAGAACGCCCAGGTCGACTTCCGGACCGTCCCGGCCATCACGACGCCGGGCGGGGGCATCTCGACGACCGCCTCCTTCGTGACCGAGGTGGGTTCGCCCGGCCTGAAGTCCGTGTGAGGCCTCCGCCGTACTGCACATGGCGCCGTTCCCCGCACCAAAGCGCGAAACGGGGCGGCCCGGGGCATCGCACCGGGCCGTTCCGGCAAGGCCTGTGCGGGAGCTCACCGAGATCGACACCCGACATCGAACGCTGAGATCGAAGGAGACGCATCGGATGGTCCACAGACATGCCGTGACCGGTCACCGGGTGGCGCTGACCGCGCTCGGCGCGCTCGTCGCCACCGGGATCCCCGCCGCCGTGGCGGCCGAGCCGGCGCCCGCGGCGGGCCCCCTGCCGACGGCCGCCCAGACCCTCGGCGCCGACCGGCCGTCGGCTCCGGTGCTGCGCGCCATGGAGCGCGACCTCGGACTGACCCCCGCCCAGGCGTCCCGGCGCCTGGTCAACGAGGCGGAGGCGGGCACCCGGGCGGGACGGCTGCGCAACGCCCTGGGCGACCGCTTCGCGGGGGCCTGGCTGCGCGGCACGACGTCGCAGGAGCTGATGGTGGCGACCACGGACGCCGCGGACGTGCCGGCCATCCAGGCGCAGGGCGCCAAGGCGAGCGTCGTGAAGAAGACGCTGCGCGACCTGCGGGCCGCCAAGGAGAAGCTGGACGCGGCGGCCGCCCGGGTCAGCACCCGCGAGACGCCGCTGTGGTACGTCGACATCCCGGGCAACCGGGTCGTGGTGGAGGCCGGGAGCAAGGCCGCCGCGGCGGCGTTCGTCAAGGCCGCGGCGCTCGACGCCAAGAGCGTGAGCGTGAAGGTCACGCCGAACCGGCCCCGGCTCATGGAGGACCTCACCGGCGGGGACGCTTACTACATCGACGGCACGGCCCGCTGCTCCATCGGTTTCTCCGTCACCAAGGGCGAGCAGGAGGGCTTCGCCTCGGCGGGTCACTGCGGCAAGCAGGGCGCCAAGACGACCGGGCACAACCAGGCGGACCAGGGCACGTTCCAGGCCTCCACCTTCCCCGGCAAGGACATGTCCTGGGTGGCCGTCACCGACCCGTGGAAGGCCACGCCGAACGTGAAGGGCGAGGGCGGGCAGACGGTGCAGGTCACCGGCTCGGCTGACCGGCGCACCGCCCGCGGGATGGAGCACCGCGGAGCCGATCAACCTCCTCTGGTCCACCCGCCAGTTGACCGACCTCGCCCGCACCCGCGC
>NZ_JBEZWN010000142.1:0-3252 GCF_040637495.1 Streptomyces sp. NPDC029044 | reverse complement strand
GCGTCGATGTCGTCGCCGTCGTCGCTGCTGCACTGGACCCGCCGCATGATCGAGATCCGCAAGCAGAACCCGGCCTTCGGACTCGGCTCGTACACCGAACTGCCCTCCTCCAACCCCGCGGTGCTGGCCTTCCTCCGGGAGTACGAGGACGACCTGGTCCTGTGCGTCAACAACTTCGCGCGGTTCGCGCAGCCCACCGAACTGGACCTGCGCGAGTTCGCGGGGCGGCACCCGGTGGAGCTGTTCGGCGGGGTCCGCTTCCCCGCCATCGGCGAACTGCCCTATCTGCTGACCCTCGGGGGCCACGGCTTCTACTGGTTCCGGCTCACTCGAGTCGCATCCCGCATCGGCCGGCGACTGTGAGCCTGCGCCGAGACAAGGAGGCGTGACCATGCCGAAGACCGCATCCCTGCGCCCGGACCTCCCGCGTCTGGCCGAGCCCATGGAGTCGCTCGGCGCCCTGCTGCGCGACTGGCTGCCCCGGCAGCGCTGGTTCGCCGGCAAGGACCGGCCCGTCACGGAGCTCGGCCTGCTGTCGATGACCGAGCTCTTCCCGGGCTGCCTGCATCTGCTGGTCCACGCCGGTCACGCCGGGCACACGGGCGTGCCCTCCCCCGGCGGGGCGCCCCCGTCGGGCGACTGCTACCAGCTGCTGCTCGGCGTCCGGGAGCATCCGGCGCCGCGGCTCGGGCGGGCGCTCATCGGACGGGTGCAGGACGGGCCGCTGGCCGGGCTGACGGTCTACGACGCGCTGCACGACCCCCGTTCGGCCCAGCTCCTGCTGGACAGGCTCCGGCACCCGGGCTCCGCGGGACCGCTGCGCTTCGACTGCGACCCCGATCACCGGGTGCCCGCCGGGCTGGTGCCGCGGCTGCTGGACGCCGAGCAGTCCAACTCCTCGCTGGTGTACGGCGACGAGTACATCCTGAAGGTCTTCCGGCGCATCCAGCCGGGCGTCAACCCGGACCTGGAGGTGCCGGGCGCGCTGGCCCGGCAGGGCTGTCACCGGGTGCCCGCGCCCGTGGCCTGGTTCCAGACGGACCATCCGTTCAAGGCCACCCTCGGCGTGCTCCAGCCGTATCTGCGGGATGCCTCCGACGGCTGGACGCTGGGGCTGAACGCACTGGCCGCCGGGGACGACTTCACCGTCCAGGCCCGGGCGCTGGGGGCGGCCACGGCCGAGGTGCACCTGGCGCTGGCGTCGGCGTTCCCCGTCGGCGGGCCCGGGGAGAACGGGCAGACGGCGGCCGCGATGACCGAGCGGCTGGACGCCGCCGCGCACTGCGTGCCCGCGCTACAGCCGTTCGTGCCGGGCCTGCGGACCGCGTTCGCCGCGCTCACCGGCTGCGACCCCGGGCCGCCCGCCCAGCGCATCCACGGCGATCTGCATCTGGGCCAGGTGCTGCGGGCCGGGCGCGAGTGGTTCGTCATCGACTTCGAGGGCGAGCCGTCCCGGCCGCTCTCCGAACGGCGCAGCGCCCACTCCCCGGTGCGGGACATCGCCGGGATGCTGCGTTCCTTCGACTACGCCGCCCGGCAGCGCCGCCCCTGGCGCCCGGAGTGGGCCCGCCGCTGCCGCGAGGCCTACTGCGCGGGCTACGCGGCCCGCGCCGGCTGGGACCCCCGCAAGAAGCACGGGCTGCTCCGCGCCTATGAGACGGACCGGGCCGTGTACGAGGTGCTGTACGAGGCACGGCACCGCCCCGACTGGCTGCCTGTACCGATGGCGGCGATCGAGCGCCTCGCCGTGAGAGGAGACTGAGCCGTGGCCCTGCGCGACACCTCAATCCCGGAGCCGTCCGGCCCGGTCCCGAGCACGACCGCGCCCGCCCTGAGCCCCGAGGACCGCGGGCGCCTGCTGGCCGGCGCCCACCACGATCCGCACGCCCTGCTGGGCGCGCACCCGGTCCGGGGCGGGATCGTGTTCCGCGCGCTCCGCCCCTTCGCCCGCTCCGTGAGCGTCGTGATCGACGGCCGGCGCACCGCCCTCCTCTCCGAGGGGGACGGCCTCTTCTCGGGCGTGCTGCCGCTGGACGCGGTCCCCGCGTACACGCTGCACGTGGCGTACGAGGAGGGCGAGCAGGAGACGCCCGACCCGTACCGCTTCCTGCCCGCGCTCGGCGAGCTCGACCTGCACCTGATCCGCGAGGGCCGGCACGAGCAGCTGTGGCAGGCGCTCGGCGCGCAGCCCATGACCCACGAGGGCGTCGAGGGCACCCGGTTCACCGTATGGGCCCCGAACGCGCAGGGCGTGCGGGTGGCCACGGACTTCACCCACTGGGACGGCACGCAGTTCCCGATGCGGTCCCTGGGCGCCTCGGGCGTGTGGGAGCTGTTCCTGCCCGGTGTCGGCGAGGGCACCGCGTACAAGTTCGAGATCCACTCCCGGTACGGGCACCGCTTCCTGAAGGCCGACCCGATGGCCCGGCGCTGCGAGGAGCCTCCCAACACGGCGTCGATCGTGACTGCCTCGCACTACGAGTGGGGCGACAGCCAGTGGATGGCGCACCGCGCGGACACGCCCGTGCACGAGGCGCCGTTCTCGGTGTACGAGGTGCATCTGGCGTCCTGGCGGCCGGGGCTGACCTACCGGCAGCTCGCGGAGGAGCTCCCGGCGTACGTGAAGGACATGGGCTTCACCCACGTCGAGCTGATGCCGGTCGCCGAGCACCCCTTCCACGGGTCCTGGGGCTACCAGGTCACCGGGTTCTACGCCCCGACGTCCCGGCTCGGCACACCGGACGACTTCCGGTTCTTCGTCGACGCCTGCCACCGGGCCGGCATCGGTGTGATCATGGACTGGGTGCCGGCTCACTTCCCGAAGGACGACTGGGCGCTGGCCCGGTTCGACGGGGAGCCGCTGTACGAGCCCGGTGACGACCGGCGCGCGGAGCACCCGGACTGGGGCACGTACGAGTTCGACTTCGGCCGCACCGAGGTACGTAACTTCCTGGTCGCGAACGCCGTGTACTGGTGCGAGGAGTTCCACATCGACGGGCTGCGCGTGGACGCGGTCGCATCGATGCTGTACCTGGACTACTCGCGCGAGGACGGCCAGTGGGAGCCCAACGCCTACGGCGGCCGGGAGGACCTGGCCGCCATGGGATTCCTCCAGGAGATGAACGCGACCGTGTACCGGCGGGCACCGGGCGTGGTCACGATCGCGGAGGAGTCCACCGCCTGGGGCGGGGTCCCCGAACTCCGCCCGGCCCTCACCGGCCTCCCCGTCGCCGGCTTCACCGGCACCCTGAC
>NZ_JBEZWN010000141.1:0-3285 GCF_040637495.1 Streptomyces sp. NPDC029044 | reverse complement strand
CGACGGCCGGGGAACGGAGCGCGCCACGCGAGCCGGACAGGGTGGCCCGAAGCCCACCGACGGCCGGAGAACGAAGCGCACCACACGAGCCGGACAGGGTGGCCCGAAGCCCACCGACGGCCGGAGAACGAAGCGCACCACACGAGCCGGACGAGGTGGCCCGAAGCCCACCGACGGCCGGAGAACGAAGCGCACCACACGAGCCGGACAGGGTGGCCCGAGGCCCGCCGAGGGGCGCGGGGCGGCCGGACGGGGGCGGGAGGGGCGGGTGAGGACCCGTCCGTGCCGAGCATCGGCGGGCGGTGAGAGGCCGCCTCGCAGGTGGCGGAAGCGACCCGCCGTGCCCGTCGGAGGCCGGGGACGCCCGGGTGTCAGGCGATCAGCGTCCGGCCCGGGTGCAGACGGTCGAGGAGCTGGTTCTGGTGCAGGCCGGCGACGGGGGCGAGGAGGTCCGGGTGGCGCAGCAGGGCCGCGGCGCTCCGGTCGCCGTCGTCGGGGGCGACGAGGCGGCGATACTCGGCCGGTGCCCCGGTGCTGTGGCCGCCGTCGGCGAGGGCGGCCACGGCCCGGGCCGCCAGCTCCGGGTCGATCAGCAGACTGGCCGCCCAGCTGGCCACGACCTCGTCCACCCAGGTGCGCCAGGCGTGTGCGTCCGGGTCGTCGCCGAGGCCCGCGTCGGCGCCGGTGACCCAGTCGAGCGGCCCGGAGCCCCCGGGGCCGGCCATGTCGAGCAGGGCGGCGTCCATCGCCGTCGGGTACCTGAGCCGGGCAGCGACCGTTACTGCCTGGCGGGCCTGGGCCTCGCACAGGGCGGACGCCAGGGCGCCGCCGGAGGCGGGGAAGGCGCGGGTCAGCCACTGGGCGGTGGCCGCGATGACCGGGGAGAGATCTGCTTGCACTGCCGGGCCGTCCGAGGGAAGGGGGCGGGGATCTGGTCGTAGACGGTAACCGTGCCTTCCGGCGCCCGGACGTGATCGGGGCCTCGTCCAGGACGTGGCCTCGGCCACACCGGCCCGACGGGCGACGCCGCGCCGCGGCGGCGGCTCGTTTCGCGGCAGAGGGGCCGGGCACCCGGCCCGCGTGTTCCCCCATGGTCGCGAATCCGCCGGCCCGGCCCGGCGTGCGGGTGCCCGGTCGCCGGTGCGCCGGCTGCGCTTCGACGGCTGGATCGCGGGGATCGGCACGACGTCCGGTGCCCGGGTGGTGCTCGGGCACTGGCCGCGGTCGCCGTGGGGGCCGTTCAGCGACGTGATGGTCGAAGAGGCAGGTGGGCGCAGGCTGCTGCTGGCGCCCACCGCCGACACGGCGGACTTCGTCGCCGGTACGTACGTCTTCGACGAGGTGCGGATCGTTCCGGTCGAGGTACGGATCGCCGACCGCCGGCACTGGACCGTCACCGCCCCGCCGTTCCATGTGCGCTTCACCACCGGCCGCCGCAGCCTGCCGGGCCTGGCGCTGCGGGCGGTCCCGGGCCGGCTCGCCACCCGTCCGGGGTGGATCGCGCTGTGGGACCGGCCCGCCCGATTGCTGCTGGGAGCACGCACCCACGGCAGCGCCCGGGCCGGACGGCACCAGTGGTACGGCGCGCGGGATCTGCACCCGGTCACCTCGGCCGCCGTCACCTACGACGGCGAGAGCCTCGGCGCCCTCGCCCCGGTCGAGCCCCCCGTGCGCTTCGGGACCGGCTCGACACCCCGCCTTCCCAGCCTCGTGCGGATCACCACGACGGTGACCGTGGAGCGGGACCGGAGTACGACAGGAGCCGCGTCATGACGGAACAGCGAGCGGACCCGCCGGGCGCCCGGCGTGCCCCGGCCACCGACATGTCCCTGCTGGGCATCTACCTCAACGACCACCCCGCCGGTGCCACCGCCGGGACCGCGCGGGTGCGCTACCTGCTGCGCTCGTGCCGGGGTTCGGGGCTCGCCGACGCGCTGGCCCCGGTCGCCGCCGAGATCGCCGACGACCGGACGAGTCTGCTGCACATCATGCGGCGCCTGGACGTCCCGGTACGCCGCTACAAGGTCTACGCGGGCCGGGCGGCCGAGCAGGTGGGGCGGCTGAAGAGCAACGGCAGCCTGGTCCGGCGGTCCCCGCTGAGCACCCTGTGGGAGCTGGAAGCGCTGGCGCTCGGTGTGGAGGGCAAGACGGCGGGCTGGGAGACGCTCCGCGATCTGGCCACCACGGACGAACGCCTCGACGCCCGGCACCTCGACGAGCTCATCGAACGGGCCCGGCGGCAGCACGCCACGCTGGAGGCGCTGCGCCACAAGCAGGTCGTGGTCGCCTTCCGCGCTGCCTGAGTAACCGGCCCCGGCTCACCAGAACCTGCTGCTGAGGGCGGGCTGATGGGCCAGTTGTACGGCGTCGCGCAGCCGCAGCGCGACACTGATCGTGGCGCGCAGAGCGGACGGGCGTACGGTCTGGGCGGTCTCGGTGGCGAGCACCAGCAGACAGGCCGCCGCCTGTTCGACGACCGAGACCGGCAGGATGAAGTCGTTGTCGGCGGCCGAGCGGAACGCCTTCAGAGGGATCGCGGCTCCGTCGATGGCCCGGTGCGCGGCCTGCTCCAGGTGCTGTGCGGCCTGTTCGCACACGGGGGCGGGCAGGGCGATGGTGCGCTGGAACGGTGAACTCGTCATGACCCGACTGCTCCCCCGGCGGTGGCCGCCTCTGTCGGCCCACGGCGGGATTTCACCGTCCCGCGTGACGGGCGCGTGGCGCATGTATGGGAGTCGGAACATCCGATCGAAGGCGGAGAAGGAGCTCGTATGACCGACTGTTCCGACGTCGTGGCCCGGCTCACCGGGCGGGCGGTCAGCGGTGAGAGGCCGCTGTCGGGGGCTCTCACCGAGGTCACCCTCGACGACGGGCGCGTCGTGGTCGTCAAGCGGTCCGCCGAACCGGGGGCGGCGCGGGCCGAGGCGGCGGGGCTTCGGTGGCTGGCCGCGGCCGGGAGCGTGCGGCTGCCGGCGGTGCACGGACACGAGGAGGGCCGGCTGGTCATCGACCGGGTCGCGCAGGGGCGGCCGACCCGGGAGGCGGCTGTGCGGTTCGGCCGGGACCTGGCGGCGCTGCACGCCGCCGGGGCGCCCGCGTTCGGGGCGCCGCCACCGGGCGGACCGGTGGACGCCTGGATCGGGCTCGCGCCGATGCGCAACGAGCAGGGCACCGACTGGCCGCGCTGGTACGCATCGGGCTGGCCGCCCTCGCCGGTTCCTCCGCCGGGGCCTTCTTCGCGGCCGGGATGAGCACCGAGGTTCTCAAGCCGGTCATCATGGTGGT
>NZ_JBEZWN010000140.1:0-3481 GCF_040637495.1 Streptomyces sp. NPDC029044 | reverse complement strand
CTCGGTGTGCCGGCCGGAAGCCCTCGTACTGGACGTACTCGGGCTTTCGGCCGGTGCGGCGAGAGTGCGTGCCGGGCGTCGCGACGGGGCGAACCCTGGCTGACGCGGCACTAGGTGCCCGGGGTCTCCGTCTCCTCCCCGGACGAGCGCACGACGACCTTCCCGGACGCGAGGTCTATCGGTCCGCGTCCGGGGTCGGCGTCCCCGACGTCCTCACGGGTCAGTTCCAGGCGGTTCTGCTCGTCGCGGGTGTGCTTGCGCCCGGGCGAGAACAGTTCCTCGAACATGTTGAACACGGAGCCTCCCTGGGCCGCGGAGCCGCGACGTCCTTTCCAGCGTAGGCCTCAGCCCGCCGGACCGGGCATGAGCATCTCGGCCGGGAACAGTTCCAGCCGATGGGCCACCGCCGCCGCCTCGCCCCGCCCGGAGACGCCGAGCTTGCCCAGGATGTTGGAGACGTGGACGCTCGCGGTCTTCGGTGAGATGAACAGCTCCTGGGCGATGCGGCGGTTGGTGTGGCCGGCGGCGACCAGGCGCAGCACGTCCCGTTCCCGGCTGGTGAGGCCCAGGGCCTCGGCCGGGTCGGCGGGCGCGGGGCCGGGAGCCGCGGCGGGCGCGAGCGGGAGCCGGGCCCGCCGGCCGAGGGCGGTGGCGGCGTCCGCGAGCGGCCGTGCGCCGAGGTGGCGGGCGGCGGCGTGGGTGAGCCGGAGCAGTTCCGCGGCGCGCTCGCGCTCGTCCTCCCCGCCGCTCGTCAGCAGGGACGCGGCCAGGCGGTACCGGACGCGGGCGAGGTCGTAGGGCCGGCCCAGGGGTTCGAAGGCGGTGACGACCTCCGACCAGGCGTCCGGGGCGCTCCGGCCCGCGGCGCGGTGGAGTTCGGCGCGGACCCACTGTTCGTGGGCGTGCCAGACGGGGGCGTGGGTGGTGAGGCGCTTCACGGCGGCGAGGATGCCGTCCAGGACCTGCTCGCGGCCCTCGCGGGCGGCCGGCAGCGCCCGGGCGTCGGCCTCGGCGGTGGCCGCCTGGAGCAGCAGCGGCCAGGCGTAGCGCTGGGTGCCCAGCGGGAAACCGGACTCCAGGGTGCGGGCCAGTTCGGCGCGCGCGTCCGCCAGGCGTCCTTCGGCGGCGGCGACGGCGATGGTGAGGCACGAGATCGGCAGGTCGTGCTGCGGCATGGGGTCGTGCGGGCCGTAGGAGGCGCGGGCCTCGGCGAGGTGGCGGGCGGCCTCGGCCGGTTCGCCGCGCGCGAGTGCGAGGAAGGCCATGCTGTGGGCGCCGGATCCGTACGGGGCGGCCGTCCGGCCCATCCGCTGGGCGCTGACGGCCGCCTGTGCCGCCTCGTCCCAGCGGCCCAGGGAGATGAGCGACTCGGCGAGGTTGCCCCAGACCCAGCCCTCGGACTCGGTCAGTCCCATCCTGCCGGTGAGCCGCAGGCCCTCGCGCAGGATGCCCACGGACTCCTCGGAGCGCCCGATGCCTTCCAGCGCGGAGGGCAGGTTCACATGGCTGCGGCCCACGACGACGGCGAGACCACGGGCTACGACGTCGTCCCTGACCTCGTACATGTGGGCCAGCCCGGCCTCGATCTGCCCGGCCTCGACCATGAGCCCGCCGAGGGTGAGCCGGGCGTTGGACGCGATCTCGTCGGCGCCCACCATGCGCGCGTACTCGACGGCCCGCTCGGCGGCCGTGAGGGTGTCGGGGCCGGGCTCGCGGAGCATGGACCAGTGTGCGGCCGTGGCCAGTACCTCGGCGTGCACCTCGGACGGCGGCAGGCCGCGGACCAGGTCCTGCGCGGTGGCGATCTCCTGCCAGCCGTCGCCCCGGGCGAGCCGCTGCACCAGCCGGGAGCGCTGGATCCAGAACCAGGCGGTGCGCAGGGGGTCGTTCTCCAGGGCCAGGAGGCGCAGCGCCCGCTTGGTGATCTTCAGGGCGCGCTCGCGCTCCCCGCAGAGCCGTCCGGCGACGGCCGCCTCGGCCAGCAGGTCCAGGTAGCGCAGCGCGGTGGTGGCCGGGTCGCAGCCGCAGGGAGGGTAGACCTCGGCGTAGTCCACGGGGCGCAGGCTCCGGCGCACGGTGTCGGGGGCGGCGTCCCACAGCTCCATCGCGCGTTCCAGGAGGCGGAGTTGCTCGGAGTAGGCGTGGCGGCGGCGGGCCTCGACGGAGGCTTCGAGGACGGCGGGCAGGGCCTTGGCGGCGTCGTGGGCGTGGTACCAGTAACTGGCCAGGCGTGCCGCCCGCTGGTCCGCGGGGACGAGGGCCGGGTCGGTCTCCAGGGCCTCGGCGTAGCGGCGGTTGAGGCGGGAGCGTTCGCCGGGGAGCAAGTCGTCGCTGACGGCCTCGCGGACCAGGGAGTGGCGGAAGCGATAGCCGTCGTCGCCGGGTGCGGGCGCGAGGATGCCGGCGTTCACGGCGGCCCGCAGTGCCTCGATGAGGTCGTCCTCGGCGAGCCGGGCGACGGCGGACAGCAGCCGGTACTCGACGGTGGAGCCGCCCTCGGCGACGATCCTGGCGACCTGCTGGGCCGCCTCCGGCAGCCCTTCGACGCGGACGAGCAGCAGGTCGCGCAGGGAGTCGGTCAGGCCCGTGCGGCAGCCTTCGTGCGCGGCGACGGCGAGTTCCTCGACGAAGAAGGCGTTGCCGTCGGAGCGTTCGAAGATCGCGTCGACCTGGTCCGGCTCGGGTTCCTGGGCGAGGATCCCGGCGATCTGGCGGCCCACCTCCTCGCGGTTGAAGCGGGCGAGTTCGAGGCGGCGGATGGTGCGGAGCCGGTCGAGTTCGGCGAGCAGGGGCCGGAGCGGGTGGCGGCGGTGGATGTCGTCGGAGCGGTAGGTGGCGAGGACGACGAGGCGGCCGGTGCGCAGGGTGCGGAAGAGGTAGGAGAGCAGATGGCGGGTGGAGGCGTCGGCCCAGTGCAGGTCCTCCAGGGCGAGGACGACGGTGTGCTCGGCGGCGACGCGCTCCAGCAGGCGTGCGGTGAGCTCGAAGAGCCGGGCCATGGCGTCCTCGTCGTGCCGCCCGGCCCGCGACTCGCCGAGCTCGGGCAGCAACCGGGCCAGTTCCTCCTCCTGGCCGGCGGCCGCGGCGGCCAGTTCGCCGGGGAGTTCGCGGCGCAGGGCGCGCAGCGCGGTGGAGAAGGGGGCGAAGGGCAGCCCGTCGGCGCCGATCTCCACGCAGCCGCCGAGTGCGACCACCGCTCCGCGGCTGCGGGCGGCTGCGGCGAACTCCTCGACCAGGCGGGTCTTGCCGACTCCGGCCTCCCCGCCGATGAGCAGCGCCGCCGGCTCGCCCTCGCGGGCGCGTACGAGTGCGTTGTGCAGCGTGCCCAGTTCCTCGGCACGGCCGACGAACACGGGGCTGACGGACCGGGTCTCCACGGCCCCGAGCATCGCATGCGGATCCGACGTCGCGGCACCGGTTTTCCGGGCAACGGCCGCAGCAGCGGCCGTCGGTCCCGCGGGAACGACGGCCGCAGCCTGCC
>NZ_JBEZWN010000139.1:0-3642 GCF_040637495.1 Streptomyces sp. NPDC029044 | reverse complement strand
TCTTCGAGCCCAAGCGCCGCTACTGGGACAAGGGCGAGGTGAACACGGAGGCGATCCCGGGCCCGCTGCACAAGGCCCAGGTGGTCCGCGAGGGCTCCGACCTCACCCTGGCCGCCTACGGCCCGATGGTGAAGCTCTGCCAGGAGGTCGCCGACGCGGCCGCCGAGGAGGGCAAGAACCTGGAGGTCCTGGACCTGCGTTCGGTCTCGCCGCTCGACTTCGACTCCATCCAGGCGTCGGTGGAGAAGACGCGCCGCCTGGTAGTCGTCCACGAGGCGCCGGTGTTCTTCGGCTCGGGCGCTGAGATCGCCGCCCGGATCACGGAGCGCTGCTTCTACCACCTGGAGGCCCCGGTGCTCCGGGTCGGCGGCTACCACGCCCCGTACCCGCCGGCGCGTCTGGAGGAGGAGTACCTGCCGAACCTGGACCGGGTGCTCGACGCCGTCGACCGCTCGCTGGCGTACTGAGGGAGAAGACCTGTGATACGCGAGTTCAAGATGCCCGATCCCGGCGAGGGGCTCACCGAGGCCGAGATCCTCAAGTGGTACGTCCAGCCCGGTGACACGGTCACCGACGGCCAGGTGGTGTGCGAGGTCGAGACGGCGAAGGCGGCCGTGGAGCTGCCCATCCCGTACGACGGAGTGGTCGACGAGCTCCGCTGCGGTGAAGGGGATGTCGTCGCTGTGGGCGTGCCGATCATCACGGTGCGCACAGCCGCGGCGGACACCCCCGTGATCGCGGAAGCGCCCGGCCGCCAGCCGGTGCTGGTCGGCTACGGCGTGGCCGCGTCCACCACCGAGCGCCGCCCGCGCAAGAGCAGCACTGCACCGGCCTCATGGTCCGACACGGTGCTCACAAGCGAGCCCCGGCCGCTGGCCAAGCCTCCGGTGCGCAAGCTGGCGAAGGACCTGGGCGTCGACCTGACCACGGTGACGCCCACCGGCCCCGACGGCATCATCACCCGCGAGGACGTGCACACCGCGGCGGCCCCCGAGGCCCCGGCCGCCGAAGCGGCACCGCAGGCCGCCCCGGCCGGCCCGCTCGCCGCGCCCGCCGCCCCGGCCCCGGTGCTCGCGTACGACACGGCCCGGGAGACCCGTCTCCCGGTCAAGGGCGTGCGCAGGGCGACGGCCGCCGCGATGGTCGGCTCGGCGTTCACGGCGCCGCATGTCACGGAGTTCGTGACGGTGGACGTGACGCGCACCATGAAGCTGGTCGAGGAGCTCAAGCAGGACAAGGAGTTCACCGGTCTGCGCGTGAACCCCCTGCTGCTGATCTCCAAGGCCCTGCTGGTCGCGATCAAGCGGAACCCCGGCGTCAACGCGTCCTGGGACGAGGCCAACCAGGAGATCGTGCAGAAGCACTATGTGAACCTGGGCATCGCCGCGGCGACCCCGCGCGGTCTGATCGTCCCGAACATCAAGGACGCCCACGCCAAGACACTTCCGCAACTGGCCGAGTCCCTGAACGAGTTGGTGTCCACGGCACGGGAGGGCAAGACCACCCCGGCCGCGATGCAGGGCGGCACGGTCACCATCACCAACGTCGGCGTCTTCGGCGTCGACACCGGCACCCCGATCCTCAACCCCGGCGAGTCCGCGATCCTCGCCATCGGCGCGATCAAACCCCAGCCATGGGTCCACAAGGGCAAGGTGAAACCGCGTCAGGTCACCACGCTGGCCCTCAGCTTCGACCACCGGCTGGTGGACGGGGAGCTGGGCTCCAAGGTCCTCGCGGACGTGGCGGCCATCCTGGAGCAGCCGAAGCGGCTGATCACCTGGGCGTGACGTGTCGGCCGCCCTGACCATCCAGCGATACACGACTCACGTTGCTTATTCAGCATCTGTCGTGTATCACGTATGCTGGTTTCATGCCGAACAAGCCGACCGCGACCGCCGAGCGCATGGACCCCCGCGTCCGGCGCACCCGCGCCCTTCTGCGTTCCGCAGCGCTGGAACTCGCCGCGGAACGCGACGTTGAAGCGCTGACCATCGCCGACATCGCCGAGCGGGCGACGGTGAACCGCGCGACGGTCTACCTGCACTACCGCGATCGTGACGCCCTCCTCCTCGACGCGATGGAGGAGGAAGTGGGCCGTCTGGCGCGTGCGGCGGCGCAGTGCCCGCTGACCAGGGCAGCGGGGCGTGCCCCGAAAGAACTGGTGGCCCTCTTCCGCCACGTGGAGGCGAACGACACGCTCTACCAGCGGATGCTGGGCCCGAGCGGTGCCGCCCGCTTCATCAACCGGCTCCGTGAACTGCTGGCGCACGAGGTGGCCGTGCAGTTGAGCGGGTCGGACGCCGATCTCCCGGCGGCCGACCCGTCACTCGTACTGCGCGCGCACTACCTGGCAGGGGCCTTCGTCGGCGTGTTCACCCACTGGGTGTCGATGCCCGACAGGCCGTCGGCGGCTCAGGCGGCCAGGGAAGTCTGGGCACTGTTGCGCGGGGCCTCCCGCACATAGCCGACAGCGTCACGACGGCAGGCCCGGTTGACGGCCGACACGACCGCCCCGAAGGACGCCCGGACGGCGTCCTCATCGATTCCGATGCCCCACAGGACCCTGCCGTCGATCGCGCACTCGATGTAGGAGGCGGCCTGCGCGGAGGCGCCCTCGCTCATCGTGTGCTCCTGGTAGTCCAGTAGGTGGGCGTTGACGCCGATGGACCGCAGGGCGTCGAAGAAGGCCGAGATCGGACCGTTGCCCGAGCCGGTCAAGGTCGTCTCCGTGCCGTCGACGGTGGCCTGCACGGTGAGAGTGTCCACACCGTCGGTCCCGGACGTGGTCCGACCGTTCTTGAGCCGGATACGGCCCCAGGGGTTCTCCGGGTTCGGCAGGTACTCGTCGCGGAAGACCGCCCAGATGTCGCCGCCGGTGACCTCGCCGCCCTCGGCGTCCGTCTTGGCCTGGATCAGCTTGGAGAACTCGATCTGCATCCGGCGCGGCAGTTCCAGCTTGTGGTCGTTCTTCAGGACGTAGGCGATACCGCCCTTGCCGGACTGCGAGTTGACCCGGATGACGGCCTCGTACGACCGCCCGACGTCCTTGGGGTCGATGGGCAGGTAGGGGACGGCCCACTCGATGTCGTCGACGGTGACGCCCTTCGCGGCCGCGTCGGCCTCCATCGCGTCGAAGCCCTTCTTGATGGCGTCCTGGTGGGAGCCGGAGAAGGACGTGTAGACCAGGTCGCCCACGTACGGGTGGCGCGGGTGGACCTCCATCTGGTTGCAGTACTCCCACGTGCGACGGATCTCGTCGATGTCGGAGAAGTCGATCTGCGGGTCGACGCCCTGGGAGAACAGGTTCATGCCCAGGGTGACCAGGTCGACGTTGCCGGTGCGCTCGCCCTGGCCGAACAGACAGCCCTCGACGCGGTCGGCGCCGGCCATCAGCGCCAGCTCGGCCGCCGCCACCGCCGTACCGCGGTCGTTGTGCGGATGGACCGACAGACAGACGTGCTCGCGGCGGGAGAGGTTGCGGCCCATCCACTCGAAGCGGTCCGCGTGCGTGGACGGCGTCGAACGCTCCACCGTGGCGGGCAGATTGAGGATGATCTCGCGGCCCGGGCCGGGCTGCCAGACGTCCATGACCGCCTCGCAGACCTCCAGCGCGAAGTCCAGTTCGGTGTCGGTGAAGATCTC
>NZ_JBEZWN010000138.1:0-4128 GCF_040637495.1 Streptomyces sp. NPDC029044 | reverse complement strand
GCCGTGACCTCGCGGTCACGGCCCTCAGCCTCATGTGTCCGAGGGGGGACTTGAACCCCCACGCCCGATAAAGGGCACTAGCACCTCAAGCTAGCGCGTCTGCCATTCCGCCACCCGGACAAGGTGTCTGTCGCGTGGGTTCTCCCCGCGGCGACGACGTAAACATTACCAGGCTTTCCGGGGTGGCCGATCACCCCCCGTCCGCACCCCGGCTGGGCGTGAACGGCGTGTGACGGGCCGGGAGCGCTCTTGGGGTGCGGGCCGGGGAGAGGGAGGATGAGGGGGACCCACCAGCAGTGACACCGGGAGGAAGCACGTGAGCGAGACGGACACGGCCAGGAGCGTCACCGGCGAGGACGAGGTCGTGGACCTCTGCCGCGAGCTGATCCAGATCGACACCAGCAACTACGGCGACCACTCGGGTCCGGGCGAGCGCAAGGCGGCCGAGTACGTCGCCGAGAAGCTCGCCGAGGTCGGGCTCGAACCGCAGATCTTCGAGTCCCACCCCGGCCGCGCCTCCACGGTGGCCCGGATCGAGGGCGAGGACCCCTCCCGGCCCGCGCTCCTCATTCACGGCCACACCGACGTCGTACCGGCCAACGCCGACGACTGGACCCACCACCCCTTCTCCGGCGAGGTCGCCGACGGCTGCGTGTGGGGCCGCGGGGCCGTCGACATGAAGGACATGGACGCGATGACCCTCGCGGTCGTCCGCGACCGGCTGCGCAGCGGGCGCAAGCCCCCGCGCGACATCGTCCTCGCGTTCCTCGCCGATGAGGAGGCGGGCGGCACCTACGGCGCCAAGCACCTGGTGCGCAAGCACCCCGAGCTGTTCGAGGGCGTCACCGAGGCGATCAGCGAGGTGGGCGGTTTCTCGTTCACCGTCAGCGAGCAGCGGCGGCTCTACATGATCCAGACGGCCGAGAAGGGCATGCACTGGATGAAGCTCACCGTGGCCGGCACCGCCGGGCACGGATCGATGATCCACCGGGACAACGCGATCACCGAGCTGTCGGAGGCCGTCGCGCGGCTCGGGCGGCACAAGTTCCCGGTGCGGGTCACCAAGACCACCCGGGCGTTCCTCGACGAGCTCGGTGACGCGCTCGGCACCGAGCTCGACCCGGAGGACATGGAGTCGACCCTCGTCAGGCTCGGCGGCATCGCCAAGTTCATCGGCGCGACCCTGAGCAACACGGCCAACCCGACGCAGCTCGGCGCCGGCTACAAGGTCAACGTCATCCCGGGTGAGGCGACCGCCCACGTCGACGGACGGTTCCTGCCCGGCCACGAGGAGGAGTTCCTCGCCGATCTCGACCGGATTCTCGGCCCGAACGTGCGGCGTGAGGACGTCCACGCCGACAAGGCCGTCGAGACCACCTTCGACGGGGCGCTCGTGGGGGCGATGCAGACCGCGCTGCTGGCCGAGGACCCGACGGCCAAGGCGATCCCCTACATGCTCTCCGGCGGCACGGACGCCAAGTCCTTCGACGACCTCGGCATCCGCGGCTTCGGCTTCGTGCCGCTGAAGCTGCCGCCCGAGCTGGACTTCGCCGGCATGTTCCACGGCGTGGACGAGCGGGTGCCGGTGGAGGGCCTGAAGTTCGGAGTGCGGGTGCTCGACCGCTTCATCGACGCGTCCTGAAACCGCCCCTGCGGCACGGGGTATTCGGTCGCGCGTACGGAACCGACTGGGAAGAGTGAATGCGACCATAAGCTCGTAGCCTCATTACTCCCTCCTCGTTACAGGTAATGCGATCGCAAGATGGGTCGCTTTGCCAACTAGGAGGAATAATGATCAAGAAGGTCGTCGCTGCTGCGGCTGCCACCGGTGGGCTGGTTCTCGCGGGCGCGGGCCTGGCCGTCGCCGACTCGGGTGCTCAGGGTGCCGCCGTGCACTCCCCGGGCGTCCTGTCCGGCAACGTTGTCCAGGTGCCCGTTCACGTCCCGGTGAACGTCTGCGGCAACACGGTCTCCGTGATCGGGCTGCTGAACCCCGCCTTCGGCAACACCTGCATCAACAAGTGATGCTTCCCCCTCGCTGAGGGGAGTCCCAAGCCATCGGTCCCGGAGCGCGTGCCATGCGCTCCGGGACCGAACGCTTCTTTCGGGGAATTCGAGAAGAATTCGAGACACGGTCGAAGGCAGGTATTCAGTAAATGCGACAAGTCACCCGCAAGGGTCTGATGACCGTGGCGGCCGCGACCGGCGTGATCGCCGCCGCGGGCGGCTCCGCTCACGCCGACTCGGGCGCCCAGGGCTCGGCGTCGGGCTCGCCCGGCGTGCTGTCCGGAAACTCGGTGCAGGCGCCGGTGCACGCACCGGTCAACGTGTGCGGGAACACGGTCAACGTCGTCGGTCTGCTCAACCCGTCGGTGGGCAACTCGTGCGCCAACCAGGGCGGTGGATCGTCGTCGGGGGGATACGGCGAACACGGCGGCAAGGGCGGCTCCCACGCGGGCGGGCACGCCACCGACTCGCCCGGCGTCGGCTCGGGCAACCACGTCCAGGCGCCGGTCCACGTGCCGGTGAACGTCTGCGGCAACAGCGTCGACGTCATCGGCGTCGGCAACCCCAGCACGGGCAACGAATGCGCCAACGGCGGCGGACAGCACGGCACCCCGCCCGGCGGCCACGAGCCGGGCCGCCCGGGGAACCCCGGCGACCCGGGGACCCCCGGAAAGCCGGGTGAGCCCGGCAACCCCGGTGACCCCGGAAAGCCTGGTCACCCCGGCGATCCCGGTGAGCCCGGACGCCCCGGCACCCCGGGCACCCCGCCCTCCGCCGGTGGTGAGACCCCGGGCGGCACCTCGCACGCCAACAAGCCGGGCGCCCAGTTCGTCACCCAGCCCGAGGGCGAGTCCCAGCTCGCCAGCACCGGCAGCGACCTGCCGCTCGGCTTCGCCCTCCCGGCCGGCGCGGGCGCGCTGCTCGCGGGCGCGATCCTCTACCGCAAGGCCCGCGCCTCCGCCTGATCCCCCGCAAACGGAGCGGGCCCCGCCGATGCGGGGCCCGCTCCGTCATGCGCCTTCTTCCCGTGCCCGTCCCAGCTCACCACGTGGCCCGCGCCTGGCGGATGATCCGCCGGCGCAACCGCACCCTGCGGCTGCCGTCGCGCAGCAGGCTCAGACGGTACAACTCCCAGTGTCCGTACTCCGCGTGGTCCGTCAGCAGACGTGCCGTTTCCTTGCGGGAGACCCCACGCGGTACGTACACGTCGACAAATTCGTATTCCGGCATCGCATCTATTGTGCGGGCTGGGGCCTGGTACGGATAGCGTCTGCACTATGTCTGATGCTGCGCAGTCCACCGCTGCCGAGGTACGCGCCGCCGCCGAGGCGGTCAAGACCGCGCTCGACCGCCACCTGGCCGCGGTCGAACGCAGGTCGGGAGAGGACGACCCGGCCGTCTACGAGGCGTTCAACCAGCTCGCCGCGGCCGCAGAGGTGTACGACGAACTGCTCTACGACCGCTATGACGAAGTCACCCCCTTCGAGATCCCCGGTGCGGAGGACGCGCTGCCCCCGTACGCGGGTCCCGAGGAACCGAACGCGCTGAGCGTACTGATCCGCCGCGACTACGCCGTCGCCGAACCCCAGCGCCTGCTGGCGCAGGCACAGCGGATCGAGGCGGCGGAGGGCGAGGACGGCGCCCCGGCCTCCGGGACGGTGCACGGCGCGCTCGGACTGCTCTTCGGCGAGTTCGAGCCCGACGAGATCGCCTCCCGGCACAAGGAGTTCGGGCTGGAGGAGGGCGACTCCACGCTCTGGGTGGCGGCGGCGGACGAACCGGCCGAGCCCGGCGAGTGGCTGGAGGCACCGTTCGAGCAGGTCGACCCGCAGCAGGTGGTCTGCCGCTTCGACGTCAGCGCCGTCTTCGACGACGAGATCGACGACATCGACGACGATGACGAGGACACGGACGGACTGGAGGACGAGCTCGACAGCGACCTCGACGAGGACGAGGACCTGGAGCCACTGGACGCGGACCGCCGCTGAGCGCGCACGCCGACGGCCACGGGGGTGGTGGTGAGGGGCCCGGGCCCCTCAGGCCGTCCTCCCACCGGGCGGTGCTGGTGTGCGGCTCCATCGGGTGGTTGTGCAGCGGCGGCACCCGGTACGCGACGTCCAC
>NZ_JBEZWN010000137.1:0-4466 GCF_040637495.1 Streptomyces sp. NPDC029044 | reverse complement strand
GGGGTGCGCAGCGGATACGACCAGGTGAACGTGCCGGACGAACCGCCCGCCTCCCAGGTCGAGGACGCCGCGAGCGGAGTCGCCCCTAGATCACCGGCGCCGGACTGTGATCCGGCCGCGAGCGCGAGAACCATCGTCGAACCGGTGCTCGCGGAGCGGGCCGCAGGTGCGAAAGCCAGCGGTGCGCTCAGCTCGTCGGCGCCCCGCTTGTTCGTAGATTCGAGCGGAAGCCGGGTACGGCACTTGGCCTTCGAGGGGTCGCTCAACGCACAGCCGGGCAGCCGCTGCATTTGCAGCCGGCCAGCCCAGTCGGCCCCGTACGCCGAGGCGAACGCCGAGTAGTCGACGCCGAGTTCGGCCCGCCCGCCGGTCTTCGGGCCGGTGACGGTCAGGACGACGCCCTTGACGCCCAGGGCCCTGGCCGCCTTCTGATCCAAGACGTTGACCTGGACCGAGTCGGCCGTGCGCTTCTTGCCGGAGGCCGGCCCTAGCGTGAGCGGCAGCGAGCCCGGCTTCGCCTTTGCCGCACCCTTGTCGGGCAGGGTCAGCTGTGCGGTGCCCTTGCCGGGCCAGGTCACCGACCGGTTCTGGTCGGTGCGGGCACGCCGGGCGGCGGCCGCGTCGGCGGCCTCGCCCTCGGCCACCGTACGAGTGGCCTTGCGGTTCGCCTTCGCCGTCAGCGGCGACACGTCGGCCGAGCGCGCCTTCTTCAGCGTCGGACGACCAAGCGGGTCGTCCCGATCTGCTGCGAACGCGACGGGTGACAGCAGGCCCGGCAGCATGGCCAGGCCCATGCCCAGCGCGAGGCCGGGCATCCAGCGGACGGTTCCGGCCGCTGCCGGCCGGCTGCTTCTAGGCAGCCGGTATTTCCCCAAGGGGTTCATGTGGGTGTTCTCTCTGCCCCCGGCCGGAAGCCGGGCGCGCTGCGCCCCCGCGCGGCGGGGGACGGGGCGGTGTGGGGGAGGACGACCCGCGACGAAAATGTGCACAGGGCCGTCGGCGGGTGTGGCCCCACCGGGCCCGGGCAGTACCTCCCGGACCCGGTAGGGGCAGAAGCGTCAGAGCAGGTTCGTGCCGAGGACCTGTGAGCTGACCTGGTCGGCGCTCATCGCACCCGTCCAGACGCGCACTTCCTCCAGGGAGCCGGGCAGGTAGTGCCCCGTGCTGCCGCCCTTGCTGCCGCGACCCGCGCTGATCGCGCCGATGCCCTGCTGAGGTGCGGTGAACCCTGAGTCACCCTCCGCGGGCTGGTCGAACTCGCCCACGTACAGGTGGAGCCTGCCGTACTTGGTCTCGCTCGGCCCGTCGTCCGGGTCGGTCCACTCCCAGGCCTCCTGCGCGTCGAAGACGCCGGTGACCTGCACCCAGGTGTCGACCTCGGCGATGTCACCGCCGGGCACCTCAGCACTCTGGGTGACCTTGCCGTCCGTGCCGAGCGCGGTGCGGGTGAACTTCCACTGGTAGACATCGTCAGCGGGCTTCACGACCCACAGCGCCCACGAGGACTCACCGCCGCTCGCCTGCTGCCCGGCCACTTGAGCCTGGTAGCCGACGGGCTTGGCCGCGAGCTTCACGGAGTCGAGCCGCACTCGCGCGGTGGCGGTGAAGGATCCGGACTCGTCGGTGACCGGTCCGGTCGCCGAGGCATAGCCGGCCGTGCCATTCAGGACCAGGGCGTCGTTGTCCGCGTCGAGAACCGCGCCCGAGGCCGACAGCTTCATCGGACCGGCAGGATACGAGGTCAGCTCCTTGAGCTCGGTGCCCGTGGAGGCCGCCGCATCCCAGTGAGCCACCAGCTCGTGCAGGGGGACGCCGTTCTCCGACAGCTGTGCCTGCTCGGTGACCTCGTCCGCGGTCAGCGCCCGCTGCCACACGGACACCTCGTCGAGACGCCCGCGGAAGTTCTCCCCGTAGGTGCCGCCCACCAGCGAGCGGCCGAACTGCATGCCGCCGGAGGACACCCACGGCGTGTACGCGGTCGACAGCGAGGTGAGCACCACCGGCTTGCCCTGCGGCCGGCCGTTGACGAACAACTGGATGGTGTCGTTGGTCTTGTCCGTGTCGCCCTGGGTATCGAAGACACCCGCCAAGTGCGTCCACACCTTCACCGGCGGCGCACCGGTGTCGGAGAGCGAGCGCAGATAGGTCTGGCCTTCCGTGACGTCAGCGGCGGTCCGGTTGAACACCCACTTCTTGTACGCGGCGGAGTAATAAAGGGTGAACGCCGAGGCGTCGGTCCCCGGGGCCGCGAGCACCACACGGTTCTGCGAGGCGTCCGTCAGATAGGCCCACGCCGAGACGGTGAAGGAGTCCTTCGTGTTCACGGCCGGCGTGGCCGTGGCTGCGTACGCCTTCTGGTTCTCGGGAACGGTGCTGTCCATCCACAGCGAGTAGTCCGCGTCACCGCGCCGGGCCAGCGTCGACCAGCCCGCACCGGCAGTGTGGAGCGTGGCGTCGTGCCGGGTGCCCTCGGTGGCGGTGTCCTTGGCGACCGTCACACCGGAGTCCGGGGAGCCGTCGTCGAAGTGCCAGGTGCCGGAGGGCCCGGAGGCGGGGGCGACCTTGAAGGTGAACTCGGCGGGAGCGCCCCAGCGACTGCGTACGTCCTTGGCCTCCACCGACAGCACCTGGGTACCGGACAGCGACGGCGTCACGTTCGTCACGGTGACCGTGGAGCCACTGACCGTCTTGGTCTCCTTGGCGGTGGTGGTCAGCAGCCGCCAGCGGTAGCCGGCGATGTCCTTGTCGGCTGCGTTGGGCTTGAAGGTGAAGCTGCCGGGGACCCCCGGGCCGCCCTTGCCCTCGCACAGATTTGTGGTGCACGCGGTGTACGGGCTGCCCGTGGTGATCACCGGGGCCTTGGGTGCCGTCGAGTCGATCTTGAAGTAGCACCACTTGGAGTAGGACGAGAACAGGTCACCCGACTTGCCGCCGTACGACCAGTGTGACTGCGTGCGCGCCTTGAGCCGGTACAGGCCGCCGTCCGCACGGTTGGTCGTGCGCATCTTCTCCAGGGTGCCGTCCGGGTCCCAGCCGGAGTCCGGCCGGTAGTCCGACCACACCTGGTGCCAGGCTGCGTCGTCACCGCGCTCGACGATGTACTCGACCTGCAGCGAGCCCTCTTCGTCACCCGCGCTGTGCTCGACCTGGGTCTGCACCCGGGCCTGCACCATCGGGTCGATCCGAGTGACGATCAGCGGGTCGGAGGAGGACGTCTTGCAGTAGGCGGTGGAGCCGTCGCCCGGAATGACACCGACGTCGGTAGGCACGCCCGGCTTGTAGGCGTAGTTGACCTTGAGCTCGGCGTTGTCGTCGAACCGCTTCCACGCCGAGGGATCGCCCTCGTCCTTGGCGCGCAACATGAAGGTGAGCCGGTGGATCTTGCCGTCGGCGAACTTGCGCACGGTCGAGGCCAGGTTCTCGTCCGACTCCTCCGGGTTGTCGTTGAACTCGACCCAGGCATCAGGCTGGTCGGGAGTGCAGTTGCCGCCACGCCCGGCCGACACATGCCGGTCGCCCATTTGGTCGAGCTGGGCCGGGCCCGGCCAGCGGGTCCCCTCGGAGATGTTGTCGGTGCGCTCCAGGTCCACCCACTTGGGCTCACAGGAGAACGACCAGGTCTCGTACGCGCGGAACGTGGCGTCGAGGACGTACTTGCCCGCCAGCTTCGACGGCGAGAACTCGAAGAGCATGCGGTTCGTGTAGTTGTTGCCGCAGTAGTACGGCCCGGACACGCTGCACCGGCCGACGCCGTAGTCGCCGTTGAACTGCCAGAACTTGTCGCCGTCGGAGGACAGCACGGTCCGCTCCGACCTCCCGAGTCCGACCGAGGGGTCGATGTACACGGGGTAAACCGTTTCTTCACCGCGCAGCAGGCCGAGGTCCGGTTTTACGGACACCGTCCGGTCGTCGACATGCACCGGCATTACGGCGCTGGTGTCGCCGGCGCCGGGCTGGGTGCCCTTCTCGGCCGGGGCGTCAGGGGCCGGTTCGGTCGTTGCGGCGGACATCAACTGCGTGCTCGGGCCCCCCTCCTGGCCGGCGGAGTCCCACATCTGGCCGGCCGGCCCGCGGAATACGGTGTTGCCGTCCTGGTCGAGGGCGCGCAGACCGCCACCCGCCCCCGCCACCAGGTCCAGATCAGCGGCCATAGCGGTCAGCTTGATGTGCTCGAGCGCCGGATTGGCTGCAGCCTCCGCGGACTTGACTACGAGCACCTCGCGGTAGCCCTCGGCGGTGGCCGTCAGCTCCAGGTCCACCCCCTCGAAGACCTCGGGGTAGGTCGCCTTCGCGCCGTCGAGCTTCGGCTCCGGCAGCGTCCCGGACCAGCCGAGGCGGATGCTGCCCCGCTCGTTGCCGAGCTTGATCAGATCGGCGCCGGCGCCCGCGAAGGAGTCGAGGCCGGCGGCGTGGATGCGCTGGATGGCCTCCTCCACGCTCACCTTGGAGATCCGGGCCATGTGCTC
>NZ_JBEZWN010000136.1:0-4969 GCF_040637495.1 Streptomyces sp. NPDC029044 | reverse complement strand
CTTGTAGGCGGTGGTGAGGCCGGGGGCGTGCTTCTTGAGGGCGGTCGGGGTGAGGGCGGGTCCGGGCGCGCCGCGCGGGGGGGGCCGGGTTTTTATTGCACCCCCCCCCCCCCCCCCCCGCTCCCAGTTGGCGTCGGCTCAGACCCGACGGGCCGTCAGACCTCCACCACCACAGGCAGGATCATCGGGCGGCGCCGGTAGGTGTCCGAGACCCACTTGCCCAGCGTGCGGCGTACGAGCTGCTGGAGCTGGTGGGGCTCGACCACGCCGTCCTGCGCGGAGCGTTCGAGCACCTCCGTGATCCGGGGGACCACGTCAGCGAAGGCGGAGTCCTCGATGCCGGAGCCGCGGGCTTGGATGTGAGGGCCGCCGGTGATCTTCCCGGTGGACGAGTCGATGACGAGGAAGACCGAGATGATGCCCTCGTCGCCGAGGATCTTGCGGTCCTTCAGGGCCGGCTCGCCCACGTCACCGACCGAGAGGCCGTCGACGTAGACGTAGCCCGCCTGGACCTTGCCGGAGATCTTGGCCTTGCCCTCGATGAGGTCGACGGCGACTCCGTCCTCGGCGATGACGATGCGGTCGTGCGGGACGCCGGTCAGTGCGCCCAGCTCGGCGTTGGCGCGCAGGTGGCGCCATTCGCCGTGCACCGGCATGAGGTTCTCCGGGCGGCAGATGTTGTAGAAGTACAGCAGCTCGCCCGCGGAGGCGTGGCCGGAGACGTGGACCTTGGCGTTGCCCTTGTGGACCACGTTGGCGCCCCAGCGGGTGAGGCCGTTGATCACGCGGTAGACCGCGTTCTCGTTGCCGGGGATCAGGGACGACGCGAGGATGACCGTGTCGCCCTGGACGATGCGGATCTGGTGGTCGCGGTTGGCCATGCGGGACAGGGCCGCCATCGGTTCGCCCTGGGAGCCCGTGCAGACCAGGACCACCTCGCTGTCCGGGAGGTCGTCGAGCGTCTTGACGTCGACGACCAGGCCCGGGGGGACCTTCAGGTAGCCCAGGTCACGCGCGATGCCCATATTGCGGACCATGGAGCGGCCGACGAAGGCGACGCGGCGGCCGTACTCGTGCGCCGCGTCCAGGATCTGCTGGATGCGGTGCACATGGCTGGCGAAGCTCGCGACGATGATGCGCTTGCGGGCGCCGGCGAAGACCTGGCGCAGGACGTTGGAGATCTCCCGCTCGGGCGGGACGAAGCCCGGCACCTCGGCGTTCGTCGAGTCCGAGAGGAGGAGGTCGATCCCCTCCTCGCTCAGACGTGCGAACGCGTGGAGGTCCGTGAGACGGCTGTCCAGCGGGAGCTGGTCCATCTTGAAGTCGCCGGTGTGGACCGCCATGCCCGCGGGGGTGCGGATCGCCACGGCCAGCGCGTCCGGGATGGAGTGGTTGACCGCGATGAACTCGCAGTCGAAGGGGCCGATGCGCTCGCGGTGCCCCTCCGCCACCTCCAGCGTGTAGGGGCGGATGCGGTGCTCCTGGAGCTTGGCCTCGATGAGGGCGAGGGTCAGCTTGGAGCCGATCAGCGGGATGTCCGGCTTCTCGCGCAGGAGGAAGGGGACGCCGCCGATGTGGTCCTCGTGACCGTGCGTGAGCACGATGCCCTCGATGTCGTCGAGGCGGTCCCTGATGGACGAGAAGTCCGGCAGGATCAGGTCGATGCCGGGCTGCTCCTCCTCGGGGAAGAGCACGCCGCAGTCGACGATCAGGAGGCGGCCGCCGAATTCGAAGACCGTCATGTTCCGGCCGATTTCGCCGAGGCCGCCGAGCGGAGTGACGCGCAGGCCGCCTTCGGGGAGCGGCGGGGGCGTGCGGAGTTCGGGGTGCGGATGACTCAAAAGACTCTCCTCAACCACGCACGCCACGTACCGGTGGGCACGTGGCGCTCGTGACGTTCGTGCAGAAGCAGTTGTCTGTGTGGGGTGTGCGGGCACCGGTGGCCCGCTTATTCAGTTGTGAAGCAGTTGCGCGGGGATCCGCGCGAAGTCTGATGTCAGAGCTGTACCCCGCCGGCGGCAAGATCGATCTTGAGTTGTTCGATCTCGTCGGGCGCGCACTCGACCATGGGGGCGCGCAGCGGCCCGCTGGGCAGTCCCTGGAGGGCGAGTGCCGCCTTGGTGGTCATCACGCCCTGGG
Source organism: Streptomyces sp. NPDC029044 (assembly GCF_040637495.1). Classification (NCBI taxonomy): domain Bacteria; kingdom Bacillati; phylum Actinomycetota; class Actinomycetes; order Kitasatosporales; family Streptomycetaceae; genus Streptomyces; species Streptomyces sp. NPDC029044. Next base: position 2,830 of record NZ_JBEZWN010000136.1, on the reverse strand, counting down.
TGCGGAACATGCCCGTGTAGACGGGGAGCAGCTGCTGGTGGATCTCGGTGGCCTTCTGGACGTCGCCCGACGTGTACGCCTCGACGAGGGCGCGCAGCTCGGGGGTGACGACGTGGCCGACGACGGAGACGAAGCCGACCGCGCCGACCGAGAGCAGGGGCAGGTTCAGCATGTCGTCGCCGGAGTACCAGGCGAGGCCGGAGCGGGCGATGGCCCAGCTGGCGCGGCCGAGGTCGCCCTTGGCGTCCTTGTTGGCGACGATCCGCGGGTGCTCGGCGAGGCGGACGAGCGTCTCGGTGTTGATCGGGACGCCGCTGCGGCCGGGGATGTCGTAGAGCATCACCGGGAGGCCGGTGGTGTCGGCGACGGCCGTGAAGTGCCGGTAGAGCCCCTCCTGCGGGGGCTTGTTGTAGTACGGGGTCACGACGAGCAGGCCGTGTGCGCCGGTGCGCTCCGCCGCCCGGGCGAGTTCCATGCTGTGGTGCGTGTCATTGGTGCCGACTCCGGCCACCACGTGCGCGCGGTCGCCGACCGCCTCCAGGACCGCCCGTACGAGATCCGCTTTCTCCGCGTCGCTGGTGGTCGGGGACTCGCCGGTGGTGCCGTTGATGATCAGGCCGTCGTTGCCTGCGTCCACCAGGTGGGCGGCGAGCCGCTGCGCGCCGTCGAGGTCGAGTGCGCCGTCCGCCGTGAAGGGCGTGACCATGGCGGTGAGGACCCGCCCGAAGGGGGTCTGCGGAGTCGAGGTCGGAGCCATGGGTTACACGCTACTCGTTGCTCAGGACCGGGTCTGCCCGCGGGGCAGGTGACAAGTCGCGACAGAGGTGGAGCCCGGCACTGCCTGCTCGGGGGTTCAAGCAGTGCCGGACCCGTTTGATCAGGCTAGATGAACTTCTCTAAATGCCGCAATACGGACACTTCGCGCGGCTGAACCGTACATCTGTACCTGGCCCGGGTGCCGGGGGCGCGTTACGGCGCCACGCGTCCGTTCGCGTTGAAGGCGGCGTACGTGAGCGGCATGAGCCGGGACCACTCGGCTTCCATCTTCTCGCCGACCATCTCGATCTCGCGCTGCGGGAAGGAGGGGACCTTCGCCAGTTCGTGCTGGGTGCGCAGGCCGAGGAAGTGCATCAGCGAGCGGGCGTTGCAGGTGGCGTACATCGAGGAGTACAGGCCGACGGGGAGGACCGCCCGGGCCACCTCGCGGGCGACGCCGGCGGCGAGCATCTCCTGGTAGGCCTCGTACGCCTGCCGGTAGGAGTCCTCCATCACACGGCCGACGAGCTCCTGCTGGGCCTGCGTGCCCTCCACGAAGACGTACTTGCCCGGGCGGCCCTCCTGGACCAGCTTGCGGGACTCGTCCGGGACGTAGAAGACGGGCTGGAGCTCGCGGTAGCGACCGCTCTCCTCGTTGTACGACCAGCCGACGCGGTGCCGCATGAACTCGCGGAAGACGAAGATCGGGGCGCTGATGAGGAAGGTCATCGAGTTGTGCTCGAAGGGGCTGCCGTGCCGGTCCCGCATCAGATAGTTGATCAGGCCCTTGGAACGCTCGGGGTCCTTCTTCAGCTCGTCCAGGGACTGCTCGCCGAGGGTGGAGACGCGGGCGGCGAAGAGGACGTCCGCGTCGGACGCGGTGTGCTTGACCAGCTCGACGGTGACGTCGCTGCGGTAGCCGGGCTTGAGGTCGTCGGCGGGGGTGTCGGTCACGGTTGGCAGGGCCTTCCCATCTCGTCGTGTGGCGACGCCACTCTACGGCCAGGCCAATTCCGTGCGATCGGTGGCGTGCCGCTATGAAGTCGGTGAAACAGGGCACCTCTGAGGGAGTTCGTTCGTCTCTACAGACGAAAGTGATCCGTTCCACCCTTGAAGGAGACGTACCCCTGATGTTCGGTCGGCGTGAACCCGTGCCGTTTGCCTTCCTCGCCGAGGCCGACAGGTTCCGCAGCAATGTCACTCCCCCACCGCGCGAGCGGTCGTCCCTCGGTGAGGTGGCCGGCCGCTGGCTGCTCGGTCTCACCATCGTGGCGGGGCTCGTGGGGTCCCTGGTCATCGGGACTCCCGCGCTGACGCCCGACAAGACGGCTGATCAGCCTCAGCAGTCGCAGGCGTCCGAGAGGCGCTGAACCGCACCGCGCCGGCGGTGACTCCATCCGGCCCCCCGCCAGTGGTGACCGGGGACACAGATCGGTAGCCTCACCGGGCACAGCCCACGCATGGATCGAGTGAGGACCAGCCGTGCCCCTGCCCTTCCTGACGGCCGACCGCGTTTTCGAGGCGACGGACGACGTTCCGTTGCCCTACGCCGACCGTGACCGCTGGCGGCGGCCGTACCGGCCCGGGCCGTGGCGCATCTGCGTTGCGGCGCTCGCGCTGCTGCTCGCCTCGTTCGTGCTGTTCGCGGCGGTCATCATCGCCGCGACGGCCGAACCGACATCGGCCGGGGTCGTGTTCGCCCTCGCGCTGCTCGTCATCGCCGCGGCGCTGCGGCTGCTGCGCATGGGCGTATGGGTCAGCGCCCGCGGGCTGCGGCACGTGGGGTTCCTCACGACGCGTACGGCGTCCTGGGAGCAGGTCGTCTCCGTGCGGACGGTGCAGCAGCCGGTGCGCTGGCTGGGGCTGCCGCGGACCGTGCAGGGGCAGGCGCTGCTGCTCGGGCGCCAGGGCCGCGAAGAGGGCGGTCAGCCGCCCCTGATGACGACGCACAACGCGGACTTCCTGGGCCGCGCGGTCGCCTTCGACCGCGCGGCCGACTCGGTCGAGGCGTGGTGATGTGGGGGTGGGCACTGTTCCGGTCCGGATACCCGGTTTGGGGGGGGTTGACGCCCCG
>NZ_JBEZWN010000135.1:0-5073 GCF_040637495.1 Streptomyces sp. NPDC029044 | reverse complement strand
CGGTACCGAGGCGACCATGTCCGCGATCCGGCTCGCGCGCGGGTTCACGCAGCGCACCAAGGTGATCAAGTTCGCCGGGTGCTACCACGGGCACGCGATCGCACCGCTGCACGTGGACGAGGGCCAGCCCTTTCCGCCGGCGGGCAGCCCGATCTCCCAGGCGCTGCGACGTCTGGGAGCGGTGGCGGGCGCAGGCGAGGACGAGTTCTCCGCCGTGGGGTTGTACCGGCACCGGAACAACGAGGCGTGGATCGCCTGACGCGCACCGGGTGAGGTGCTCCGGTCGGACAAGCCAGTCGAGGACTTCGTCTGCCCGGCACCGACCAGCCCCGCGTTCGGACACGTCACATGCCGCCGGGCTCGTCGGCCAGCGCGATCCGCGCGGTGATGCGTTTGCCCACCGGCTCGCGCCGTACCTCGAAGTCCTCGGCCACGGCCTTCACGATCTCCAGGCCGTGCTGGCCGATCCTGCTGGGGTCGGTGGCACGGGCCGCGGGGATCTTGGGGTCGCTGTCCCACACGGTGATCTCCACGGTGCGGGCGGTGATGCGCAGTTCCAGCAGGACGGGCCCGGGCGCGTACTTGCGGGTGTTGGTGACGAGCTCGCTGACGACCAGCTGGGTGAGGTCCCTCGCCCGGGCGGAAACGGGCAGGTGCTGGTCGTCGCTCGCCCGGTCGAGGAAGGCAGTGGCGTGATGACGGGCGTCCGCGATGCAGCTGTCGTCCCCGTCCAAGGCGTACTCGACGCGCAGGAGATGCACGTCCGGCGTCGCACACCCGTCACCGTCGGCAGCAGATTCCACTGGCCTCGCCCTCACTCCCCGTTCACGCGCGCCGGTACCCGTTCTGCGACCCTGCATGCCACAAAGGTGTTGTTCGGCACAGCCGCCCGGGTGCATCGGGCCGGGGCGGTGGGGCAGAATCAACCGTGCACGTTCTGACCGGGCAAGCCTAAACACAGTCGAGGAGAAGGTGTCCCAGCACGAGAGAGCGGACCGGCCGGGCCGGCTCCACGCCGAACACCACATGGCCGGAGGCATCCGGGTCGTGACCCTGCGGGGTGAGATCGATCACGATGTCCAGGACGTGCTCAGCGAGGCCCTGCTGGTCGAGAGCGGCGAGATGCCGCCGCGGACGGTCGCGGATCTCAGCGGGGTGACCTTCATGGACTCCAGCGGCATCAACATCTTCGTCGCCGCACACCAGCAGGCGAGCAGCGCGGACGGCTGGGTTCGCATCGCCGGCGCTCAGAGGTCGGTGCTGCGGGTCCTGGAGCTGGTCGGCGTCGACACGCTCATCCCCTGCCACCCCACCACGGAACAGGCCCTGGCCTCCTGATCCGCGTCGGCCGGACCGGTGCCGCCGCGGCCGTGCCCTCTCGGGCCCGTAACCCCTCGGTCCGGTCCTGTCGGCTGCGCTGGTTCAACGGCCGGTGCCGTCCCGCCAGAAGCCGGGGCCGCCGCCAGGGCGTCGGGGGCCTCTCCGGACAGGTGATGCCCGGAGTCGATCGGGCCCCCTCCGAGCCGGTCGCCCGCCCGGTCGCGCCAGACCCCAGGACATCTCCGTACAGAGTGGCCCTGTCGTCATGGGTGGCCCGCAGGGCGACCGATACGGCGGCCCGGCCCGGCACCTGGCCATGGAGTCGGACGGGCTCACCTCCCGGTCAGGGTTGGTGCGCGCCGAGAGCGAGCAGGTACCCGACGCACCCGGACACAGCCGTTTCACCCGGGCAGTTGAGCGTTCTCCGCGTGTCGGTCACGACAGAATCTCGATGTACCCGTCGGTTCCGTGCACGCGGATCCGCTGTCCGTCCCGGATCAGCCGGGTGGCCTGATCCACGCCTACCACGGCCGGCAAGCCGTACTCGCGTGCGATCACCGCGCCGTGGGTCATCAGGCCGCCCACCTCCGTCACCAGGCCGGCGATGCCCACGAACAGGGGGGACCAACTGGGGTCCGTGTAGGCCGTGACCAGGATGTCGCCCGGTTCGAGGTCCGCGTGGGCCATGTCCAGGATGACGCGGGCCCGGCCCTCGATGGTCCCGCCGGACACCGGCAGGCCGATCAGGGCACCGTCCGGCACGTCGTCACGCCGGTACGCCCCGTTGAGGCCCTCGCCCTCCGATGTGAGAACCCGGGGAGGTGTGAGCGCGCCGTAGGTACGGAACGCTTCCCTGCGTTGCCGGACGAGCCGGTCGTCCACCCGGTTCGAGCGTGTGACCTCCTGGAGCTCCTGGAAGGTGAGGTGGAAGATGTCCTCCCGCTCGCGCAGTACGCCGGCCTGCACGAGGCGCCCGGCCTCCGCCAGCAGCGCCTGCTTGTAGACGAAGAGGCGGCTGACGATGTCGTACTTCGGGTACTCCCGGTATCCGATGAAGGTCCGGACCCGGTCGATCATCCTCTTGGTCTCTGCGGCCTTGCTCTCGCCGCCGGGCAGCGCCCGCAGGCGCGTCAGCACGTCCTGTTCCTTCTTCTCCGCCTCCCTCCGCCCTTGCTCGAAGCGCCGCTCGGCCGCGCCCGGTCCGAAGTTCCTGACGTTGTCGAGGATCGCCGGCACGAGTGCGCCGGGCTGTTCGCGCCACCGAGGCCTCGTGATGTCGATCTCGCCGGCGCAGCGCATGCCGTACCGGTCGAGGTAGCTCTCGATGGCGTCGCGCGCCTCCGTGCCGCCCGCGAACTTCGCCAGCTCGTCCAGGAAACCGTCGCCCTCGACGTCTTGCAGGAACGCCACCACCTCGGGATGGGGGCGGATCACGTCGGCGACGTCGAGCAGCGCCAGTCCCATCTGCGACGTGATGTTGTCGGGGGCGGACAGCGTGAGCGTGTCCGCCGCGTTCTTCTCCCCCAGCCACTCGTGCAGCTTGTCGTTGAGCCACCAGGTGGCCTCCATCCCCGCCATGATCACCTTGATGCTCAGCGGATCGCCGAGGACCCGCTTGTGCTCCGTGAAGGCCTCCAGCAGGAAGTCGAACAGGGCCGGGCCGGTCTTCGTGCCGATGTCGCGCCGCAGGGCGGCGATGGACGCTTCGCTGCGCTCGATCAGCCGGTTGACGATGGCGGGGTCGGTCTCGATCGGGGCGGGCGGGGGCCCGGCCGGGGGTGTGCCGGGTGCCGGGTCCGGGTGCAGAGGGACGAAATCGTCGCGTTCGAGGACGGTCTCCAGCGCGTCCCTGGTCAGGGGGTCGCCCCTGCCCACGAGGTCGAGGAGGCCCGTGCGGCTCGTGGGCGTCGTCAGGGCCCGGGTGGCGTCGACCCACAGCCTCCCGCCGGCGTCGGTCATCGGAGCCATGGCCGTCAGCTTCCACACGGAGAGCCCCAGCGGCTTCATGGGGTCGGTCATCATCTGCTGATGTCCGACGGAGACGTAGACGTGATTCTTCTCGTCGTCGGTCTCGGGGACGGGGAAGAGCGTCGTGATCGGCCGGCTCTGGACGATGTGGAAGCCGTCGTCATCCAGGCACCATTCGATGTCCTGCGGGCCGCCGAAGTGTGCCTCGATCCGCCGTCCGAGGTGTACGAGCCGCACGACCTGCGCATCCGTCAGCGCCGGCTGCTTCTGCCGCTGCGAGTCGACCGCCCTCTCCTGCGTACCGCCGTCCGGCAGGGCGTGAACGGCGCGCTTTTTCGCGGCGATCGTCCTGGTGACGATCTCGCCGTCCCGCACCGCGAAGACGTCGGGGTTCACCAGACCGGACACCAGGGCCTCACCGAGGCCGAAGCCGGCGTCCACGGTGGCCACCTTCCGGTTGCCCGTGACGGGGTCGGCGGTGAAGAGGATGCCGGCCGCGCGCGGCAGGACCATCCTCTGCACGACGACGGCCATGTGGACCGTGCGGTGGTCGATGCCGTTGCGCCGCCGGTAGGTGACGGCCCGTTCGGTGAACAGTGAGGCCCAGCAACGGCTGATGTGCTGGAGGACCGCCGTAGGCCCCATGACGTTCAGGTAGGTGTCCTGCTGGCCGGCGAAGGATGCCGTCGGCAGGTCCTCCGCCGTGGCGCTGGACCGGACGGCGTAGGCGGCCCGCTCGCCGTGGTGGGCGAGCGCACCGGTGATCGCCGCCGCGAGATCGCCCGGGACGGTGATCCCTTCGATGGCCCGGCGCGTGCGCGCGCTGAGCGTGCGGATCGCCTCCCGGTCGTCCGGGTCGGCGCGGGAGAGCTGGTCCAGCAGCTCATCGATCGCCGGCGCTCGCGTCACGATCCGCCGGAAGGCCTCAGTCGTCACGCAGAAGCCACCCGGCACGCGGATGTCCGGGATCCGCGACAGTGCGCCCAGATGTGCGCCCTTGCCCCCGACGACCGCTGGCTGTGTCCCGTCGACCTCCTGAAGATCCAGCACGTATGGCTCGTTCATCTCCGACGCACGCACGGCGTGTCCCCGTTTCCGCAGGTTGTGGATTCGGTCGACGATTCTGCGCCGCCACCCGGGCCTTGCCGCAAGCCCCCCTGTGGGCTATAACTTGAGAGAGGCAAGGAGGAGATCTCCTTGCCTTTGTCGTTGACCGTGCGTCGAGGAGTCACAGACGTGGTGGGTGAAGACGACATCTCCGCGTGAGACCCGGATGTGACGGCCACCGGACGCGCTGAGGCCCGTCCTTCTCCTGGCCCGACGACACCCCGGTCTTCAGCGACCTGTCCTTCATCGTCACGACCGGCCGTACGGGCCTGGTCGCTCCGAACGGCGCGGGCAAGAGCACGCTGCTGAAGCTGATCGCCGATGAACTCAGCCCCAGCGTGGGCTCGTTGTCGGTCCACGGGACGCTGGGTCACCTCCGGCAGAGTCTTCCCAACCTCGACCTGGTCCTCCTTGGGCGGCCGCCGTGCGCTCGACGGCGTCTCTGCACCGACCTGATCGACTCGACCCCGCCGTGGGACGGCCCGGTCCGCTACGGCGGCGACTACAGCGAGGATCCGACAGGACCGTCGAACGGTCATGTGACTTCGGAATCACGCTGGTTCCTCGGACGATCAGCAGCATGCCGCCTCAGCGCGTCACCGGTCAAACAGGTGACGATGCTTCGCAGACAGCGCGTGAGACCGGGGAAACGACGCGTGGCCGGGGAGGGCAGAGCCC
>NZ_JBEZWN010000134.1:0-5252 GCF_040637495.1 Streptomyces sp. NPDC029044 | reverse complement strand
TGCTGGCCGACGCCCGCCGCGAAGATCGTGCCCTCGGGGGCGAGCTGACCGACGCGCTCGATGACCTGCTGCGGGGAGAGCGAGCCGTCGTCGGGACGCGGCCCGGGCGACCGGGTCGTGGCCGTCCAGGAGCACACCAGCGAACCGCCAGTCGGTCAGGTCGTCGCAGTCGTAGAGCAGGACCGAAGGGGTGCCGTCGGCGTGTCCCGCACCGACCAGCGCCCAGCGCCGGCCCTCGTGCCGGAAGACGAACGGGTCGCGGAACATCACCACATCAAGACCCTCGGGCGGGCCCGTGACCACCGGGACGGGCGAAGGCGTCCAATCGGCCAGCGCGGGATCGTCCGGGTCCGCCGCCCTGGCCAGGCAGATCGTGCCGAGCCCGGTGTGGTCGCGGCCCACCCCGGTGTAGACGGCGGTCGGCACACCCCCGTCGTCGACCACGCACCCCGACCAGCAGCCCGCCTCGTCCGGGCCGCCCGGGGCCGGCGTGAGGGCGATCGGATGGTGCTCCCAGTGGGCGAGGTCGGCGCTGGAGGCATGGCCCCAGTGGACGTTGGCGTGCACCGGGGCGTCCGGATTGTGCTGGTAGAAGAGGTGGTGGCGGCCGCGCCAGCGGAAGGGGCCGTTGGGGTCGTTCATCCAGTTGGCGGGCGGACGGACCCGGAAGCGCGGGGCGTTGGGGTCCTGCGGGGGAGCGGCGAGGCTCAACGGTTGACTCCTGCGGACGTGATGCCCTCCCGCAGAGGGCGCTGGCCGACGACGAACACGGCGACGGCGGGGATCATGGAGAGGACGACACCGGCGAGCACCACGGAGATGGAACCGGTGCCGAGATTGCCCTGGAGGGAGACGAGCCCCAGCGGCAGGGTGTAGTTCTGGCCCGACGTCTCCAGGATCAGCGGGCGGAAGAACTCGTTCCAGTGGTAGTTGAAGGCCAGGACGCCGACGATCGCGAGGCCGGGCGCGGCCAGCGGGGCGTACACGGACCGGAAGGTCCGCCAGGGCCCGGCCCCGTCCAGCATCGCCGCCTCGCCGAGATCCTTGGGCATGCCGAGGAAGTACTGGCGCATCAGGAACGTGCCGAACGCGGTCGGGAAGGCCGGGATGATCAGACCGAGCAGGGTGTCGGTCAGGCTCATCGACTTCAGCACCAGGAACACCGGCACGATGGTGACCTGCAACGGCACCATCATCGTCGCCAGCACCAGGCCGAACAGCGGCTTCTTGAAACGGAACTCCAGCCGGGCGAAGGCGTATCCGGCCAGGCCCGCGGTGATCATCTGGCCGACCGCGATCAGGGCCGTGACCAGTGTGGAGTTGAGCGCGAGCAGCCATACGTCGATCTGGTCGAAGACCCCGCGGTACGCCTCGGTGGAGGGGTTCGAGGGGATGAGCTGCGGCGGGAGGTCGAACGCCTCGGCGGGGGTGCGCAGCGAGGTGGACACCGTCCACACCACCGGGCCGAGGGTGAGCAGCGCGCACACGGTCAGTCCGGCGATCCGCGCCCACGGCGCCAGCCCGTGCCGCACACGGCTGGAGGAGAGGGTTGCTTGGCTCATGGGAGGACTCACCCGGCTCACTGGTAGTGGACGAAACGCCGGCTGAGCCGGAACTGGAGGGCCGTGACCGCCATGATCAGCACGAACAGCAGCACACCCACGGCGGACGCCTCACCGAAGCGCAGCTGCTCGAACGCCGTCTCGTAGATGACCATCACGACCGTGCGGGTGGAGTCACCGGGACCGCCGTTGGTGAGGACGTACGGCTGCTCGAAGACCTGGAGGGCGTTGATGATGCCGACCACCGAGGCGACCAGCAGCGTCGGTGACAACAGCGGCAGCGTGACGGTCAGGTGCTTGCGCAGGCCCGTCGCCCCGTCGAGGGCGGCGGCTTCGTCGATCTCCTTCGGGATGTTGTTCAGCCCGCCGACGAACAGCAGGAACGAGAAGCCGAACTGCTGCCAGACGTAGACCAGGACCACCGTCGCCATCGCCGCGTTCTCCGACGTCAGCCACGGCACCGGCGCGATCCCGACGAAGCCGAGCAGCCAGTTGATCACCCCGAAGTCCTGGTTGAACAGGTACTTCATCACCACCGAGATCGACGCGGCGGACAGCACCAAGGGAAAGAAGAACGCCGAGCGGAACACCGACCGCAGCCACACCGGCATCCGCCCGTTCAGCGTCAGCGCGAGGGCCAGTGCGACGAGCAGTTGCAGCGCCACGGCGAACACCATGAACACCAGCGTGTTGCGGAAGGAGACCAGCACGGTCTCGTCGCCGAACACCTCCCCGTAGTTGGAGAGTCCGGCGTAGGACGGCGCGTCGATGACGTTCCAGTGGAAGAGGCTCAGGATCACCGAACCGACGATGGGCACGACCGTGAAGACGACGATGCCGACGATCGTCGGGGCCAGGAACAGCGTGGCCAGCAGCCGGGTGCCGCGGTCACGGGCCGGGGGGCCCTTCGGCGCGGGGGCGGGCGTGGCCGCGGGGCGTTCGGCGGGCGCGGGCGGTATCCGGGTGGTCGTCATACGTCACGCTCCATGGCCTTCTCCAGATCGCCCTGCATCCGGCGCAGCGCGGGGCGCACAGAGCGCGCGGAGGCCAGGGCGGTGCCGGTGTGCTTCAGCAGCACCTGCTCGACCTCGGCGACCTGCGGCGGCGCCGGGATCGGTCCGGTGTCGGGGAACCGGTCGAGGGTGTCGTAGAAGACCGGCCAGTGTGCCGGGCCGGTCGTCGCGTAGCGGTCGGCGGTGAGCAGGGACCGGCGGGCCGGGGTCGTCTGGTTCGTGGCGAACAGCCGCTCCAGGATGTCCTTGCGGGCGGCGTACTTGATGAACTCCCACGCCTCGTCCTGCCTCTTCGAGGTGCGCAGCAGCGCGTAGCCCGCCGCGCCGTACTGCATGCGCTGGGTGCGCCAGCGCGGGAAGTACTGCACGTCGAACCCGTCCCGCTCCATCCCGGCCAGGTGCAGTCCGCCCGCCCAGAAGCCGCCCGCCGGGGTGACGCCGACCCGGCCGGTGGAGAACACGCCGATGAGGTTCTGGCCGTTGCCGCCCTCGGGCCGGGTGCACAGGCCGTCCTGCACCAGGGAGGCGAGGTAGTCGTAGACCTCCTCCACCCGGTCGTGCGAGGCCTGCGGCGTCGTCCAGCGGAAGCCCCCGCCGCGGCCCTTGCGCTGAGCGGCCGGATAGAAGCCGTTCCACAGCCAGTCACCGCCGGGTGCCTTGGACTCGGCGAGCAGGTTGGTGTCGTTCGCGAACAGCCACGGGACCACGCCGCCCCACAGCCGGTTGGTCCAGAAGTACGGCGTGAAGCGGGAGCCGCCCGTCCTCTTCATGTCCCGCAGCAGCGCCGTGAAGTCGTCGCGCGTCCAGTCGGCCGGCGGCAGGCCCGCCCCGGCCCGGCGCAGCACCTGGCGGTTGAAGTACATGTCGGCCGCGTTGAACTCCACGGGCAGCTGGTAGAGGCTGCCCTCGTACATCATCGACTCCACCAGCGAGGGGTGGACGTCGGCGAAGTACTCCTTCAGTTCGGCCGCGTCCCGCTTCACCCACTTGTCCAGGGCCACCCCGAGCCGCTGCGCGAACAGCTGCACGCCCTCGGTGGCGACGTAGACGAGGTCGGGGGCCGTGCCCGCGGCGACCTGGGTGAGGATCTTCGCGAAGAAGTCCGACCAGTCGACGGCCTGGACGGCGTTGATCCGGAGCTTGATGTCGGGGTGCAGCTCGGCGAAGCCCTCGCTGAGGGTGCGGACGGCCTCCGGTCCGTAGGCGGGGCCCAGGGTGGCGACGACGAGGGAGCCGTCGTCCCGGCCGGGGATGTCGGCTCCGGTGAGCCGGTCCCAGCTCGCGGCGGTACCGGCCAGGGCGGCGGCTCCCGTGCCGTAGGCGCCGTACCGCAGCAGCGCGCGGCGGGTGAGGTGCGGGTCGGTCATCGTAGGGGGCCTAACTCGTGTTAGCCGTGGGTTGATGCCCCAGATGATGTGAGGACGCGACAGGCCTGTCAAGGCTTGCGGCCGCTTCACCTTTAACGAGTTAGGTCCTCCTCCGCCGAGGTCCGCCCGCCTCGCCCCGATGCCCGGCGGCCGCGACCGGCCCGCTGCGGCTTGGTCACCCGCATGGTCGCCCTCGGTGGAGATCACTGTCACGATCTTCATGACGACCACCCACGACCAGCGGAGCGCTCATGACGACGGACAACCGGACGACGGACGAGGCGGCGCGGGAGGCCGGAGTGGAGGTGGAGGTGCGGCCGGTCGCCGGGCACATCGGGGCCGAGATCGGCGGGGTCGACCTGGCGGCCGACCTCGACGACGCGGTGGTCGCCGCGATCAGGGCGGCGGTGCTGCGGTGGAAGGTGGTGTTCTTCCGGGGGCAGCGGCTGGACCACGCCGCGCACGTGGCCTTCGCGCGCCGGTTCGGCGAGACGGTGGTGCTGCCCCGGCGGGGCAAGGCCTCGCCCCCGGACTTCCCCGAGATCGAGACGACCGCCGACCGGCTGGAGCTGGGCGGACGGTTCGGGATGGAGCACGACGAGTGGCTGCGCCGCCGCCGGCACACCCTGCTGCGCGGCTGGCACTGCGACCACGGCGCCCGCGTCGACCCGCCCGCGGCGACGATCCTGCGCGCCGAGACCGTTCCGCCCTACGGCGGCGACACCACCTGGTCCAACCTGGCGGCGGCGTACGCCGGACTCTCCGCGCCGCTGCGGCGGTTCGTCGACGGGCTGCGGGCCGAACACCGGCTCGGCGTCGGCTACCAGCCGCGGCCCGGCGACGACGCGTACGTCCGGCACCTCCTGGACCGCCAGGTCGCCTCGGTGCACCCCCTGGTGCGCGTCCACCCGGAGACGGGGGAGCGGATCCTCTACGTCAACGGCTACTACGTCGAGCAGATCGCCGGCCTCTCCCGGCCCGAGAGCGCCGCGATCCTGGAGATGCTGCTGGAGCAGGCGGCCCGGCCCGAGTACACGGTCCGGTTCCGCTGGGAGCCGGGCAGCGTGGCGTTCTGGGACAACCGCGCCACCATGCACCTCGCCCCCGGCGACACCGCCCACCTCGACCACCCTCGGATCATGCACCGCGTGATGCTCGCCGGTGACGTGCCCGTCGGCGTGGACGGCACGGCATCGGAGCCGGTCACCGGGACCGCGCCGGGCCGCTGGTGGCGCGGCCCTGCGGAAGCGGTGGTGGCGCCCGGACCCCGAACACCCCGCGACCCCCCCCCGCGCGGGCCGCCAGACACC
>NZ_JBEZWN010000133.1:0-5793 GCF_040637495.1 Streptomyces sp. NPDC029044 | reverse complement strand
TCGCCGAGGAGGTCCGCAGAGGGTTTGGGAAGCAGGAACCCCTGCTCGACAACGTGTGACTGAGCGCTTCGGCTTGCCAGGCGTCCCCACGCGCGGGTGCTCAGTTCGCCAACTCAACCGCTCATCCGCCAAGTAAAGCGCTCAGTCACAACGAGCAGGTCCGGGCTCGCGGTCGCTGCCGGGGTCAGTAGTCGAGGTCGAGGTAGTCGATGTCGTTGAGGGTGACGTCGGAGAGTCCTGTGGCGCGGGCTCCGCCGTCTTGGAAGTAGATCTCTTTGAATCCTTCGGCGATGATCTGGCGCATCTGCTGGTCGCCGGCTCCGGCCTCGCGGGCGTTGAACAGCCGCTGCGCATACGCCGGGGGGAGGTGGACGGTGAGGCGTCGGAAGCGTCCGTCGTCGGTGGTGCCGACGGGTGCGGTGTAGCCGAACCGGGCCCTGGTCTCCACCGTGATGCCCGTGGTGGCGGCTTGCTTGCGGCGGCGTCTGCGGACCTGGGGCTGCCAGCGCGCCCGTACGGCCGCGTCGATCCGTTCGGCGATGGCCTGGGGCGGGTGCTTGCGTTCGCCCTTGCGGTAGCGCTCCACCGACCGCTGGCTGACCCCGATCTCCGCCGCGACGGCTTTGGTCGTCTTGAGCTGCTTGATCAGGAAGTTGATGCGTGCCTGGAGGGTCTTGGGCGGCTGGCGGGTGAAGCCCTCCCGGTCGGCGCGTTCGATGGCGTCGTCGATCTCTCCCACAGCGTCTACTCGCCTTCGTCCAGGACGGCGTCGCCGCCTTTGATGTGGCGGGCGGGGTTGTAGCCCTGTTCCATGAGGTCGACCGCCCACAGCATCGACTGGACGCCTTCCAGCTTGGCCAGGCCCGGGGTGGGGCCGAGGCGGAAGCCGCCGGGCTGCGGCTTGCCGGACGCGGCGTAGGGGAGGAAGTCCAGCGGGCTCGCACCCTGTGAGGGGTACACGACGCAGTCGGACAGCACGGCGAGCGGATACAGGCCCGTCATGGTGGCCATGTTGCGCAGTTTGCGGTGCATGTTGATGCGGGCCTTGCTGATGACGGCGGCGCGGATGTCGGGGCGCCAGGTCGGCCGCTGAAGGGCCGGCCACCGCTCGCCCTCCTTGTACTTCTTGCCCTGCGGGCGCTCGCGGAGCTTGCCGATGCCGCCCTTGACCGTGGCCTTGATAGCGGCCAGGACGGCCGCCATCGCCGGATCGGCCTCCTTGTGCCGCTCCATCGCCGCCAAGAACTCCGCGTCGGTCATGTCCTTGGTGACGCCGAGGTCGGCGAGGGTGTCCACGTAGGCGGCCTTGAGGCGGTCGTGCCACGGGTCCAGGTACGCGCCGGTCTCCCGCCGCAGGTACCCCTCGAGGGGAGCCACGTTGTAGCCGAGCTCCTGGGCGTAGGCGACGGTGTGCGTCTGGTACCAGGCCGGGCCGGTCGGCCGGGTGCCGTCCGGAGTGAAGGGCGAGGGCAGCCGGGGGTCCACCTCGACGTGGGACAGGTCGACCAGCCAGCTTCCGGGGATCTTCGGGTTGAACTTCGGGCCCACGAAGTGGTCGGGGGCTGACACGCCGACGACCAGGCGGGCCGCGGCCGCGAGGAACGCCGTGTTCAGGTCCAGGCCGACTGCGAAGGGCAGCGTGCACTCCTCATCGGTGAGCAGGTCCACCGGCCGCACCCACTGGTACGCCTCTTCATTGATGAAGCCACCGGTCCAGCCGCTGTCGACGACGACGGGGTGCTCGGGGGTGGCCTCCGGCGGCGCCGGGTCCATCGGCTCCGTGCCCAGCGAGCCGGGGTTGTGGCCGGGCACCCAGTTCCCGCTCGCTTCGTCGCGAACCGCGCGGGTGGGCGGGCGCAGCGCCGTCATCAGCTCCAGCCCAGAGACGGCCGTCGATCCGCGCGGGGTGATGACCCGGGTTGCGTAGACACCGAGGACGCGGGCGATGTCGGCCGGCTCCATCTCCGTAACGCCGGGCCAGGACCGCTCATCGAGGGCGTCCCAGGACAGGATCGCGAGCTGCACGCACTGCCTGTCGCGGCCCTGGGCCTTGCGGTAGATCCTTGCCCATGGGCCGAACCCGCGCTGGGTGAGCCGCCATTTCGCCTTCACCACCTGCTTGACCACGGGGTGATCCTCCGGCAGGCGCAGGGAGCGGCGCTGCTCGTGGCCTTCCAGGCGCTCGGGCAGCCCGAGCTTCACGGCAGCCGCGGCAGTGAGCACGATCAGCGGATCACTGTCCTTGCCGTAGCGGTTCAGCTTCGGCGCTCCGAGGCCGGACTCGCGCAGCGTCCACTCCACCAGCTCCACCACGGTGCTCGCCGGGCAGTCCAGCACGATCCCGCCCGTGCCGTACGCGCAGCCGTCACCGTCCAGGACCGCGAGGGGCCCGTGCGGGAAGCGCGGGTCGGCTGCGGGCTGCGCCGCCTTCTGCGTGGCCGGACGCCGCGATGTTGCAGCGGGTGGGATGGCGGGGCGCGCCGGCGCTGCAGCCGCAACGGCGGGAGCCTGTGGGGCATCTGCCGTCTCCACCCTGGACGCGGCCGGTTCGGTAGACGCCGCGGGAGCCGATGCGGCAACCGAGGCTGTCGGAGCTGCGCCGGGGGCAGGATATTTCGCCGCCCATCCGTTCAGCAGCCGCTGGTAGGCGTCCAGGCGCGGCGACTTCGGCTCGCTACGGCCGTTCTCCCAGTTCTTCACTGACTGAGTCGTGGTCTTCAACGCGGTGGCGAGGCGGGCCTGGGTGATACCGGCGGCCTCACGCAGCCGGGCACGCTCCGCCGGAGGCGGCAGGTGCGGCTCCTCGTTCAACAGGGCGTCGACGGACGCGAACAGCTCTTCCTCAGAGGCCATGACCCTGCACCCTCACTCCAGGCAAGCATTGCTTAACCACAAACTTATCCCGTTCCTTAGCCTTCCAGAGCCCATTCCAGCCCTAGCGCGGCGAGTGCAGAGAGCTTGTCGGTGGCGAGCTTCGCCCTGCGGGTCTTCTGGTTCATGATCCATACTCCAAGCCGGACCTCGACCCCGTCCTCCAGTAGCTCTACATGGGCCCTGGGGACCTTCACAGAGCCTGTGCGGGTTCTGTACTGCGCGAGGGCCGCCACACCCCGCTCGAACGTCGTGGAAGCCCTTGTCGGCTCCTCCGGCGCCGGGGCGAGCGGTGTGATGCCGAGCTGCCCCAGGCGTTCGCGCTGTCCGTCGGTCAGGGCCTGCCAGACCTTCGGCGTCCGCTGCCGGGCCAGCCACTTGCCGATGTCCATGCCGTGGACCGTGACGCCAGGCAGGACTTCCGCCTGGCCCTCTTCCTCGGCCACCAGCTCGCGCAGTGCGGCGTAGTGCCGCTGCCAGTCGGCCGGCCACGACGGGTTCCAGTCCTCGTCGACCTCCCTGAGCGCTGTCTCCCACTCGGGGTGACCGTCCAGCGCACCCATGCGGCGCAAATTGCTCAACCACTGTCCTACCGGTCTGGACAGGGCCACTGCGGACCTCGGAGCGCAGAGGGTCCAGTGCTGGTCGTAGTACGCCTTCGCGGCCTCCAGGTTCTCCTGGAACCGCTCATCGGCCAGAGACCAGACCATGCCGAGTTTCTCCAGCCGCCGGGCACGCAGGCCGCTCATCTGCCCCGCGCCGTAGGCCCGTCGCTGTTCCGCCACCCATGACCCAAGAGGGTATGCGCCCTCTTTGTGACCATATGGGACTCGAGCATGCTGCTCACGCTCCGTGAACTTCTTCAGCGCTGCCCAGCCGCGCGCCCAGTCCTGCTTCTCCGTGTCGATCACATTGAAGCTGACCCAGTCCGCGACCATCACCGGGTCACGCGGAACCGCGAAACGGAGCAACAGACGAGATTCTTCCTCACCTTCCTCGGGCGCCGCACCGATGTTCACGGACGGCTGCGTCACGTCCTTCTGCGGCTCCTGTGGAATCGCTAGCAATTCCACGGACTCTTCATCATGAGCCCGAAGACCTTCGAGTACCTTCACCAAAGGCCGATACGATCCGGAGGTGAACATGTCTTCCGGCTTCTCTCCCGGCTGGAGAAAAACCGGCACGATCAAAGAAGCCAATTTCCCCTGCCCCGGCTTCTGCCGCAAAGCGCGCCCGATGGCCTGCACGATGTCGTGCGGCGCCCCCTTGGGGTCCAACAGGGCCACACTGTCCACGGCCATGATATCGACGCCCTCACCCAGGACACGACAGTTCGACAGCACCGCACGCCAGGCGGTGGAGCCGAACTCACCCAACACGCCGCGCCGGCGCTCCGGAACGTGCTCCCCGCACAGCCAGTCCGCCCAGATCTTCGCTGGGTACTTCTCCGGCTGGTCGGCGTGCAGCTTCGCGGCCACGCGCTCCAGGCCCTCCGCGTAAGCCTGTGCCTCTATCGTCCGGTGGTGGAAGGTGATGCAGGTCTGGAGGTTGTGCTGCTGCATCGTGTGCAGGAGCGCGGCCTGCAAGGCTCCCAGCCGCTGCCCGCGCACTTCCTCGCTGCGCCGCTCCTCACCCATCAGCTTCTCCGGGGTGACGACCGGGTCCTGGAGCTCCAGCACGATGATCTGGTACCGCGCCAGCAGACCACGCGAGACGGCCGACGCCAGGCTGAGCTTGTACAGGACGGGCCCGAAGACCTTCTCGTCGTCCATGGAAGCCGCCATCTCACGCGGCAGCGGATCCCGTACCCCCTCGGCAACCTCCCGGCTGAGCCGCTCCTCCCAGATCCGCGGCGTCGCCGTCAGATACAGCCGCCGGTGCGCCGGGATGACGCTCTGGTCGTGGATGTCCGCCCAGGCCTTACCCATCGAGCCACTTGTCCGGTGCGCCTCATCGACCACGGCGAGATCCACCGGGGCCAGTTGCTGGCCGTAGACGCCCTCGAAAGCCTCCGCCAGCACTCCCAGCGACGCGTACGTCGCGTAGATGGTGACCGGCCCCTGCCCGTGCCACAGTGCCAGCTGCACGGGGTTCGTGGTGGAGCGCACCTTCAGGTTCCACAGCTCCGGGTCGTCCTGGAGCGAGCACACGGCAACCGCCGGCCCCTTGTGCCCGGCCTCGTGCCACGCCTTCACCGTCTGCGCCAGGAGATCCAGCGTCGGCACCAAAACGAGAATGCGCCCCTTCGGCACAAGCCGCTTAGCCGACGCGGCAGCAATAATCGTCTTTCCGGTGCCGCACGCGGCGTGCACCTGCCCGCGCAAGCCATTCCAGGGAATACCGCCCGGCGGGATATCGAGACCGCGCACAATGGCGGCAACGGCTTCGATCTGGTGGTCACGCAGTTTCACGGCCATGCCCCGTGTTCTCCTTTTCGCGGAATGTGGCGCGTAATCAGAAAGGGAAACCCGGCGCGGTGACCGCGTTCCGGGGGATGTGGTGTCTTTTCCCAGACTCTACACAGTGCATCACTGTGATGCATCCTCCTTGCGCCAACTTCCGTCCCCAAAGTGATACATGGCTGATTCTCGCCCCGTAGAGGTCGATTTCCCTGTATGCTGGTGGAGCGTTGTTGAGCTTGGCCGTACGAGTCTTGCGAGTTGAGGAGGGGTCAGGGTGGAGCGCAGCGGAGCCCGTCACTGCGGTGGGCAGGCACCTGCCGGGCCGACGGTCCGTCAGTCTCTGCGGGGGTGATGGCTGGAATTCCCAGTGGCTACACAGGCCCGCACGCGATGCACCTCCTCTCACCGCCAGCCCTGGCATCCGCGCTTGCGCGGGTGCCCTCAATTCGCGCTTGCGCGAATTGACACGCTTTTAGAATTCCGCTTGCGGAATTCAATTTCCGCGCTTGCGCGGAAATTT
>NZ_JBEZWN010000132.1:0-6235 GCF_040637495.1 Streptomyces sp. NPDC029044 | reverse complement strand
GGGGGCCGCGGCGTCGGCGCCCTGCTCCTCGCCGTAGCCGTGATCGTGGCTGGTGGCGGGGGAAGGCGGTCCGGGCCTGCGCGCCGCCTTGGCCGGTTCGGAGCCGGCCGGTCCGGCCGGTCCGTCGGAGCCTTGAGAGCCGTCGGAGGCCTCGGAGCCGTCTGAGGCGTCGTCCGGGGCGGAACCGGGCGCGTGCGGCGAGACGGCCGGTGCGGCCGGGACGGGCCGGGGCGTCGGGTCCGGTACGGGGGCGGGGCTTGGCACGGGGTGCTGGTCGGACAGGCCGGATCGCGGGGTGGGGTGCGGGTCGGAGGGGCCCGAGGGTGGGGTGGGGTGCGGGTCGGACGGGCCAGGGCCCGGGAGGTGGGACGCGCGGGACCCCCGGGAATCGCTCCCCGCGTCCGGCACGGCCGCCCTCCGGGTCGAACGCGGGGCGCTGACCGCCGGAGGCAGTTCCTCGGGGTCGATCCGGGTCAGCAGATGACTGCCGACCCGCAGCACCGCCCGCACTCCGCCGTACGGCGACGGCGAGGTCAGGTCCACGCTCAGATCGAACTGCCGGGTCAGCTGGCCGACGGCCGCCAGTCCCATGCGCGGCGGGTCGCCGAGCTCGGTCAGCAGGATCGGGTCGGAACCGGCGACCATCCGCTGGGCCCGGGCGCGCTCGTCCTGCGTCATGCCCAGGCCGGCGTCGTCCACGGTGACGCACACCCCGTGGTGGACCGCCTCCAGATTGACCACGACCTCCGTGTCGGGCGCGGAGTGCCGCAGCGCGTTGTCGAGGAGCTCGGCGACGATGATGGCGACCGGCTCGACGGCGTGCGACACCAGGGCCGTACCGGCCGCGAGGTGATTGCTGACCCGGACGCGCCGGTAGCCCGCGAGCCGGGCCTGACCACCCGTCACCGCGTCCACCAGATGGGATTCCTCCCGGGCGAGCCCCACCCAGGCCCCGCACACCACTGCGGCGATCTGCGCGCGCCGCAGCGACTGCTCGTTCTCGTGGTCCAGCTCGAACAGGGTCTGCGCCAGCTCGGGGTCGTCGTAGCGCTGCTGTAGTTGGCGCAGGGCGTCCTGCAACCGGTACAGCGCCGCCTGGATCTCCCGGGTGGCCCCGCGCATCCCGGCCTGCGCGGCCGCGTCGATCCGGGTGCGCTGCGCGGCCAGCTCGGCGTGCAGCCCCTTCAGGACCTGCTCCAGGGCGGCACCCAGCGGCGAACCGGCCAGCTGCGGGTTCAGCGGGCCGGGCTCCGTGACGTGGGAATGTGCGGCCTGCCGGGCCGCGGCGGGCACCCGCCGGGCCGCAAGGTGCTCGACTTCGGACGTGAACGCCCGCGACGTCCCGTCGAGTTGGGCCCTCAGTGCGGCTGTCTTGGCGCGCTGCGCGGCCAGTTGCCGCCGTGAGCGGAGCAGGCCGCCGCCGAGGGCGAACGCGGACAGGGTGCCGAGGGCGAGGGCGCCGACAGCCAGGTCCGGTACTTCGATCATCGAGTCGATTCCAGGAGGGAGTCGGGCAGGGTCGGGTCCGAGGTGCTCTGGCGAGCCACCCGCAGCACAGTACACACCGTCATCGACCGGTCTCGCACGGTGTCACGCCACTTCGTTCCGAAAGTGACCGGTGTCTGTGGGCTTCCGGGGCAACTGTCTGAATTGCCGCACAGGGGAGGGGAGTTGGTGGTGCGTACGGGTCTGACCGTCCGGAGCCCGCGACCGCGACCCGGCCGTCACTCACCGTGACCGGACCCGGCTGTGTGCCCGCCAGGAGGAGGGGTACCCGTCCGGCGCCTGAAGAGGTCCGCTCCGCGAGAAGGAGGCCCGCATGAGCAGTGGATCGGAGACCGGCGGTGTGACCGGTACGCAGGACAAGGACTACAACCTGATCTGGTATGTCGAGGCGTGCCTGAACAACGCCCTGCGCCTGGAGAGCTACATCCAGGATGCGGAACGCGCCAAGGACACCGAGGTCGCGGACCTGTTCCGCAAGGCCCAGGCGGACAGCCGCAAGGGCGCCGAACTGGGCAAGGGGCTGCTGCGCGCACGCCTCGACGGAGGCTGAGGCTCACCGGCCCCGAGGGCCCGGACCCCGCGGGGGTCCGGGCTTTCCTCCTGTCAGAGCCGCAGAGCCGCAGAGCCGCAGGGCCGCAGAGCCGCAGGGCCGCAGAGCCCCAGCCCCCGTGGCCGGAGAGTCTCAGAGCCGGAGAATATCGCTGACCTGCTCGGCGAGTTCGTCCTCCGTCAGCGTGCCGTCGACTGTGACGGCGGGCAGCCCCAGGCGCGCGGTCTCCTCGTGCAGCCGCTCGGTGAACAGGGCGTCCCGGACGGCGAGGTTGTGCTCCGCCCGCAGCGGATCACAGGTGCGCTGCGTGAATCTCGCCTCGGACGCGGCACGGCTCTCGAAGGCGGCCCGGCGGAAGTCCGGCGTGGGCAGCAGCCAGACGGCATGTCCGGGCGCGGTGAGCAGCGGCTCCACCAGGTGCGGCAGCAGGCGGAACCCTTCGACTACGACAGGCGTCTCCCGGGGCATCCGTGCGACATCCTCGACGATCAGACCGAACGCCTCGCCCCGGAACCAGTGGAACGTGTCGAGCATGGTCCGGGGGGACCGGTGGACCCATCGCTCGTCCATGTCCATGGCCATGAACGTGTGCAGGAGGGGCGCTTCCGTGGCGGTGGACCGCCGCGCGTGATCCGCCATCACGTCGTCGGTCGCGTAGAGACGCCAGCCGTGCCGACGGGCCAGCCGGCGGGCCATCGTGGACTTGCCCGCGCCGCTCCCGCCCCCGATCCAGTAGACGTGCCGCACGCTTCTCCCTCTCCTGTGGCCCGGCCCGGTTGTCGGTGGCGGCTGCCACGATGCCGGCAGTTCACCATCGCATCCCCGGGCGAGAGGAGTTGACTGTGCGCAGGCCGGTCGAGGGAGAGGTCCATGTGCACTACGGGCAGATCTACGTCGAGAGCGACCCGGACGGCTACGGACCGGATCTGGCCGAGGCGTTCGCCGGGCAGAGCGCGGGGCTGTGCGGGGCGGCGACGGCGGGAGCCCTCTGGCTGAGCACCGGCCTGCACACCGGCGAGGTCGGCTTCACGGTCGAGGTGCACGACCACGCCCCACCGCTGGACGAATCCTGGGAGGACGTGGTCGAGGTGTCCTTCCGCCCGGTCTCGGCGGACAGCGTGCTCATGGAGTGGGCGGGGGAGGACTCCTGGGACCTGGGGCTCGACGAGACCGACTACCGGGTGCGCTACTGCGCCACGGGCATGGACCGGGCCCGCGCGGCGGACACCCGCGGGGACGACGTGCCGCAACTGGACTGCTACCTCCTGCAGTTCTGGCCCGCGGCGCCCGAACCGGCCCGTGTCGTGAAGGAGACGTCGCGCACCGCCGCCCACTGGCACGGCTACGCCCGTGACCTGCCGCCCCCGCCCACCCCCGCCGAGCGGGCCGAAGCCGAACGCCGGGCCCGCATCGCGCAGGAGACGGCGGAACGGGAGCGCAGGCTCGACCGCGAACGTCGGCTGTGGGGCGGGCGCCTGCCCAGCGATGCTCTGCGCGCCGTCGGCGGCAACGTCTCGGGGCTGCGCGACTTCGACCCCGGCCTGCTGCACGCCCTCGACGCCGCGGGGCCCGCCACCCAGCGCGCCGTTGCCCTGCTGGCAGCCCGCCGGGCCTGCGAGGCGGCCGGGCTCACCGCCCTCGACTGGGTGACCGAGGCGCTCGCGGAACTGGACGAAGGCCGCCCGCTGCCTCCGCCCTTCGACGACGACACCCGCATGTGGCACGCCCTCGCCTCCGACCCGGCCTGCCCGGACCGGACCGTCGGCCGGGCGATCCCGCCCGAACGGCCGTCCTCCCAGGACTCATCGTCGGCGCCGGGCACGGTCGCGCCGTCGCCCCAGGAGGCGGCAACGCTGGTGGTGGGCCCTGCGAGGGCCGTCGCCCGGCTGTCGAGCCCGCCGCCGGCCCCGGCTTCCGAGGGCGCGGGCCAGTCGAGCCTGCCCCCGGCCCCGGCTTCCGAGGGCGCGGGCCAGTCGAGCCTGCCCCCGGCCCCGGCTCCCGAGGGCGCGGGCCAGTCGAGCCCGCCGCCGGCCCCGGATCCCGCAGCCGCAGTGCTGTCGAGCCCGCCCGGCCCTGGATCCCGGCCGGTACGGCCTGCTCGTCGGCTTCGGCCCGCCGGATCCGTCCCTGCGCATCTCGCAACCGCACGCGGCCCTCCCCGCCGTGACCGGCGCCGCCGAACCCGACCCGCTCCGGGCGGCCGTGGACGCGGTGTACGCGGCCGTCGTCACCCACGGTGAGAACTGGCCCGCCCTCCTCGCGGAACTGGGGTCCCTCTGCCGGGAACGGCCCGCCCGGTCACCCGGACGTGAGTGACCCCGCTGCTCCGGGTACCCGGCCCGTCCCGCCAGGACCGGCCGGGCGGTTGCTCACGGCACCGGCCCGGCCGGCCGCCGGTCACGAGCCGAAGGAGCCCACGCACATGACGGACGTATCCGGTACCGGCCCCGCTCCGGGCGACGACCGCAAGGTACTCACCAACCGCCAGGGCCATCCGGTCTACGACAACCAGAACCAGCGCACCGTCGGCGCCCGCGGCCCCGCCACGCTGGAGAACTACCAGCTCCTGGAGAAGATCAGCCACTTCGACCGGGAGCGCATCCCCGAGCGCGTCGTGCACGCCCGCGGCGTCACCGCCTACGGCCACTTCGAGGCCTACGGCACCTGGGGCGACGAGCCCATCAGCGGCTACACCCGGGCCAAACTGTTCCAGGAGCGCGGCAAGCGCACGGATGTCGCCGTCCGCTTCTCCACCGTCATCGGCGGCCGCGACTCCTCCGAAGCCGCCCGCGAC
Organism: Streptomyces sp. NPDC029044; assembly: GCF_040637495.1. Taxonomy (NCBI): domain Bacteria; kingdom Bacillati; phylum Actinomycetota; class Actinomycetes; order Kitasatosporales; family Streptomycetaceae; genus Streptomyces; species Streptomyces sp. NPDC029044. The sequence goes on along the minus strand of NZ_JBEZWN010000132.1, from coordinate 1,385 downwards.
CCGCGTGGTTTCGCCGTCAAGTTCTACACCGAGGACGGCAACTGGGACCTGGTCGGCAACAACCTGGGTGTCTTCTTCATCCGCGACGCCATCAAGTTCCCGGACGTCATCCACGCCCTCAAGCCGGACCCGGTGACCTTCGAACAGCAGCCGGGCCGCATCTTCGACTTCATGTCGCAGACGCCCGAGGCGATGCACATGCTGGTCAACCTGTTCAGCCCGCGCGGCATCCCCGCCGACTACCGCCACATGCAGGGCTTCGGCGTCAACACGTACAAGTGGGTGAACGCGGACGGCGACACCAAGCTGGTCAAGTACCACTGGATGCCCAAGCAGGGCGTGCGCAGCATGACCGAGGAGGACGCGGCCAACGTCCAGGCCGACACCCTCGGCCACGCCACCAAGGACCTGTACGAGGCGGTCGCCCGAGGTGACCACCCGGAGTGGGAGCTGCTCGTCCAGATGATGGACGACCACGACCACCCGGAGCTCGACTTCGATCCCCTGGACGACACCAAGACCTGGCCCGAGCAGGACTTCCCGCCGAAGCCGGTGGGCCGGATGGTCCTGGACCGGATGCCGCGGGACTTCTTCGCCGAGAACGAGCAGATCTCCTTCGGCACCGGCGTCCTCGTCGACGGCCTGGACTTCTCCGACGACAAGATGCTCATCGGCCGGACCTTCTCCTACAGCGACACCCAGCGCTACCGGGTCGGCGCGAACTACCTGCAACTGCCCGTCAACCAGGCCAAGAACGCGGACGTGCGCACCAACCAGCGCGACGGCCAGATGACCTACCACGTGGACGGCGGGGGTGAGAACCCGCAGGTCAACTACGAGCCGTCGATCACCGGTGGCCTGCGCGAGGCCCGCTACCCGACCCACGACGAGCAGGGCCCGGAGATCACCGGCCGGCTCACCCGCAAGCGCATCCCCCGCACCAACGACTACCTCCAGGCCGGGCAGCGCTATCTGCTGCTGGAGGACTGGGAGCGCGACGACCTGGTGAAGAACTTCATCGGTCAACTGTCCCAGTGCGACCGGGCGGTCCAGGAACGCATGGTCTGGCACTTCCTGCTCGTCGAGAACGACCTCGGCCTGCGGGTCGGCGAAGGACTGGGCATCGGCCCGGAGGACGTGGCCGGACTGGAGCCGCTGGCGAGCCAGGACCTCACGGACGACGACCGCGAACGCCTCGCCAACCTCGGCAAGAACGAGCCGCGCGACGTGGAGGGCCTCACGATGACCCACTGCGTCCCCGACGAACGGCACGTCGTGACCCGCTGACAGTCACCCCTCCAGGGCCGAACGGGCCACCGAGAGGGCCTGCTCCGCGTATCCCCGGCCGAACAGCACGGCGTGCACCAGCAGTGGGAACAGCTGGT
>NZ_JBEZWN010000131.1:0-6462 GCF_040637495.1 Streptomyces sp. NPDC029044 | reverse complement strand
GGGCGGTGTTCCTGACCAACTCGGTGCCCCAGATGCCACCGCTGCTGAGGTGCTTGCGCTGCTCGGGGGTGAGCCGGTTGCCATACTCGTTGAGGTGAGCCCCTCCGGGCGCGGGGACAGCAGCAGTTCGGCCGCTTCCACGGCACTGTCCACACGGACGGCGAGCACCCCGAGCCGCCCGGAGTTGAGCCGCTCACGGCGGCCGAACCCGAAGGGGTCGTCCATGCGGTAGGCGTTGTTGCTCACCAGGATCGCCTGCGGGTCGGAGACGATGGTGCCGTCGGCGGTGGCCGTCAGCCGCGGACCGCTCTGCCGGGTGAGCAGATCCGGCAGCCGCTCCAGGGCCGCTCCCACCTTGCCCTCGCGGTAGCCGGGACTCTGGACGACCGCCCCGTACACGCCGAACGAGGCGTTGTTGACGAACGGGCGGTCGGCGGCGAACCCGAGGTCGACGCGGAGTTCGACGCCGTCGGGCAGGGCGTCGAGGCAGGTGGAGGGGTCGTCCCGGTCCAGGCCCAGGTCCATGGCGAAGTGGTTGCGCGTGCCGGCGGCGATGACGAGGAACGGCAGGCCGTGTTCCACGGCGACCGCGGCGACCAGCGCCTGGGTGCCGTCACCGCCCGCGACCCCCAGGAGGTCCGCTCCGTCGGCCACTGCGGCCTTGGCCAGGGCGGTGACGTCCTGGTGCTGGTCCGGGTCGAGCATGACGACCCGGGCGCCGAGCGCCTCGGCCTTCTCCCGCAGGTTGAACTTCTCGACCTTGCCGCCGCCCGAGCGCGGGTTGAGCAGCAGGAAGGGGCGAAGCGGCGGGGGCGTGCGGTACTCCTTGACCCGTACGGACCGCAGGCCCGTGCTGCGCAGGGCGTAGCGGCCGCTCCACACCGCCCCGCACCACAGGAGCAGGGACAGGACGACCACCCACAGCAGGTTCGCCGCGGCGAAGGCCGTGATGAGGCCGGCGGGCGCGACGACGGCCAGCGCGGCCGCCGCGATGCGGACCGCTCCCCGCCGTGACAGGACCCACCAGAGCGCGGCCGCGGTCAGGGCGAGTCCCGCGAGGCCTGCCACGAGCAGGAGCAGCCCTCGCAGACCGCCGGAGACGAGCGGCAGCAGGGCCGCCAGGGCGGCCGCGGCCAGAGCGCCCCTGGCCGCCCATCTCTGCCGGCGGTGAAACCGCTCGTCCATCGCCGATCCCATCTCGTCCCTCCGCTCGAAGGCCGGCGCGGGCCGATCCCCGAAACCGCACCCGGCCGTCACCATGGTGCTCGCCGACACGTCGGCTCCGCCACTGCCGTCCTGGATGACTCCCCCGCCGCGGACCGCGTCAGACGCGAAGATCCATCGAGGCGGAGCCATCGGTAGCGTACGCGGCCCGGCGAGCGCGGTTCCGCACGCCGGGGGCTCGATCTCAGCCATCGGCAACGGGAACTCGGTGGCGTTCGGCGCGAAGACCAGGAAGGCTCACGCGCATGGTCTCGGTACTGCAGAACGTGGCGATCGACTGTGCGGATGCCTACGCGCTGGCCCGCTTCTGGAGCGGGGTGACCGGCCGTCCCCTGCATCCGGAGGACCGGCCGGGCGACCGGGAGACCCAGGTGGTGCTCGCGGAGGGCCCGGTGCTGCACTTCAACCAGGTCCCGGAGGCCAAGATCATCAAGAACCGGATCCATCTGTGCCTGCGCCCCGAGACCTCGCGCGATCAGGAGGTGGACCGACTGCTGGGACTGGGTGCCACCTTCGTCGCCGATCACCGCAACCCGGATGGTTCGGGCTGGGCGATCCTCGCCGATCCCGAGGGCAACGAATTCTGCGTCCTGCGCAGTGAGTCCGACCGAGCCGCCATGGACCCCTGACCGCCCGGCCGGAGAAACCCCCGGTCCGCCGCCGGGAGGCCGGGTAAGCTCCCCTGCTGATCATCGGCGGACACGAACAACAGGGGGGCTCCGTGCGGGCCATGGCTACCGTGAGGACGATCGCGCTCTGCCTGCTGGCGGGCACGGCCCTGGCCGGGTGCGGAGCCGGCGGCGCCGGCGACGACAGGTCCGCCGGTGACCTCCTCGACGAGGCCAACGCGACGATGCGCAAGCTGGATTCCGTCACCGTCGACATCACCAACCGCACCACGAGCGGCGGCACCGTCACCAGCCACCTCGTGACGGACCTGGACGGCCGGTGCAGGTCCAGGACCACCTGGTCCGGCGGCGGCGTCCTGGAGCAGATCCGGCTGGGCACGACCGACTACGTCCGTCCGAACCGGGCCTACCTCCAGAAGTGGAAGAAGAAGCCGGGCGTCACCGGTGAGCAGAAGCTGTGGGTGAAGACGCCGGTGGACCCGGCCTCCTCGGGCAGCGACGGACTCACCTCCTGCGAACGGCCCTTCGACTCGTTCGGCACGGCCGAGAAGGGCGACTCCACCCGCGTCGGAGACACCAAGGCCGTCGAGGTCATCGTGACCGACAAGGCGGACAAGGAAGGGACGTACACCTTCTACATCGCCGAGGAAGGCGAGCCGTACCTGCTGAAGACGGTGTACGAGAGCGCCGCGCAGCGCACCACCACGTCGTTCAGCGGTTTCGACGAGCCGCTGGACGTGCGGGCGCCGAAGCCGGGCGAGGTGCTGAGCGCCGGGGACTGAACTCCCGTACGGCGGTGGCGCTTTCCGTTGGAATCCGGGCGTCACCCGCGCGAGTTGGGACGAATCGTCACACCAGGGCTTGACGGGGCGGAGCCGGGCTCGGCCTACTGGAAGGCGCAGCCGGCCGAGTCGGGGGTCTGATGGTGCGGCGACGTTGGGCAGCGGCAGTGGGTCTGGCGGCCTGCCTGCTGATGCTGCTGCACCTCACCACCCCCGGGCTCGCGGACGATGCGCGCTCGGCGGTGGCGGTCACGGCGGCGGACGCGACGGAGCCGGGTGCGGCCCCGAGTGCCGGGACCGAAAGGGCCGAGGAGCCCTGTCCGTGTGAAGAGGACCCGTCCGGACGGCAGTTCGCCGCGCGGACGCCGCGGACCGCGGGGACGACCGGGGTGAGCCCGGTGGTGACCGGGGCGAGAGTGCCGGGCGAGAGTGGTGCGCACCTGCGTGCGGCGGGGCCTCCCCCGTGTCCGGTGGCGGCCCGGTCCGCCCCGAGTGCCGCCCGGTTGCAGACGTTTCGCTGCTGAGTGACGGCAGTACCGACGACGGCCTGCGCTGTGCGGCCCGAGTACTGCCTGGTGCCGGTACGCGGTGATGTGCAGGCCTTCATGTGTCCCATGCCGACGACACAGGAGGCAGAGTTGCCTGGAAAGCGCGTTCTCGTCCTGAGGCCGGACGAACTCGGCCCGGACGAGACGAAGATGTGGCGGGAGATCCGGACCGAGTCCGGCGCGCCGGCGAATCCTTTTCTCGACCCGGTGTTCACCACCGCGGTGGGGCAGGTCCGGCCGCGGGCCAGAGTGGCGGTGTTGCAGGACGACGGCTCCCCGGTGGGGTTCTTTCCCTACGAGGCCGGGATGTTGGGGCGGGGCCGGGCCATCGGGCTGGGGGTGTCGGACAGTCAGGGGGCCGTGCTGCGCCCCGGGGTCCGGCTGGACGCGCGCCGGCTGTTACGGGTGTGCGGGCTGGCGTCCTGGGAGTTCGACAACCTCGAAGCCGGTCAGGAGGCGTTCGTACCGCACGCGGTCGAGGAGCTCGCCTCCCCGGTCGTCGACATCGGTGACGGTTTCGAGGCGTACGCGCGACGGCTGCGGGCGCAGTCGCCGGGCTTCCTCAGACAGACCCTGGCCAAGGAGCGCAAGCTGGCCCGGCAGGTCGGCGAGGTGCGCTTCGTGTACGACGCCCGGGATCCCGGCGCGCTGCGGGCTCTGATGGAGTGGAAGTCGGCGCAGTACCGGCGGACCGGCCGACGGGACCGGTTCGCCCAGGAGTGGATCACCCGGCTGGTGGGGCTGCTCGGGAGGAGCGAGGACCCGGAGTGCCGCGGGGTGCTGTCCGTGCTGTACGCCGCGGACCGGCCCGTGGCCGCGCACTTCGGGCTGCGGTCGCGCACGGTGCTGTCCTGGTGGTTCCCGGCGTACGACCGCGCGTACGCGAAGTACTCCCCCGGTCTCGTGCTCCACTTGAGGATGCTGGAGGCCGCGGCGGCCGACGGCGTGGAGATGCTTGATCTGGGAAGCGGTCCGGCCCGCTACAAGGAGTCGCTCAAGACGCGCGACCTGCGGGTGTACGAAGGAGCGGTGGTACGGGCGGTGCCGGGGGGAGCCGTGCACTGGCTGGGCCGGGAGCCCGCCCGGGCGGCCCGCCGCTTCGTCCGCAACCGGCCGGGCCTGGCCGCTGCCGCGGCGCGGACCCTGGAGGAAGTGGGCCGGCTGCGCGGTGGCTGAGACCGGCGCGCCCGGCTCCGGGGAGCCGGGCGCGGTGTGCGGTCCGGTCAGCCCGTGGCGCTCCAGCTGTGGGCGACGTCCACGATGACGCGGTCGTCCAGCTGCTGCACCCGGAAGGGCAGCCGGGCGCGGACGCCGAGGCCGATCTGGGTCTCTCCCTCGAAGCTGCCGGCGAACCGGGTGTCCCGGAAGGTGCGGTACCCGGTGAGGTCCACGCCCGGCAGCGGGCGCGCCACCCGGCCGGGGTACGTGGCCGCGCCGGTCTCCGGGTCGTACGCGGGCGCGACGACCCGCACCGCGAGGACGGCGCCGCCGGCCACGGGGATCTCGCGTCCCGAGCCGTCCTGGTAGAGCCGGGTGACGTACTGGACGCTGTAGCCGACGCCGCTGCCCGCGCCCGGCACGTCGACGACCATCCGGTCGAAGCAGGTGTGACGGCCGGTCCTGACGTTCGTCATGGGTGCGACGGTCGCGCCGGCATCGGTCTTGGCCAGGCTTCCCCAGCCGGTCGGACACGTCGCGGCCTTCGTGGTGGCCCGCGGGCCGGCCTCCGGTGCTGCGCCGGCCGGGACCGCCGCCACCCCCACCGTTGCGCCGACGAGCGCGAGAGTCGCGCATGCTCTTCTGATTCGTACCATTGCCGCCCCCGAGGCTTGCATGTGGCTGATGTCGGGTGAGACGGCCGGGCGGACCGAAAGGTTGCACTTGCCGCGCCGTACCGCCGGGCATGGCACATCCTGGTGGGGAGCGATTGGTGTCCGGTGCGTCCGTACCGGGAGGACGCGACATGGATGAGGCAGCCGCCGTACCGGACGGGCCGCGGTCGGCCGAGGGCCGGAGCCGGGACGGGGCTGGGAGCCGGGCCCCGGCCGGGGGCCCGGGCCGGATCGAGGATGCCCTGACGGACCCGCTGGTGGAGGCCGTGCGGGACCTCGACGGCTACGGCGGACTGGTCTACCTGCGCTCCGGCGACCGGCGCTCACTGGTGCTCGCGATGGTCACCGGCGTGCCCCGCTCGCTGCTCAAGAGCTGGTGGCGGGTGCCGGTCGGGGGTGCTCTGCCCATGGCGGAGGCGTACCGGCGCGACGAGACGCTGTGGCTGCCGGACGAGCGCGCCACCATGGTGCGCTTCCCGCACTTCACGGCCGGGCTGCCCTACTCCTTCGGCTCCGCCTACCAGCCCGTCCGGACCGGTGGTGAGACCGTCGGCGTCCTGGTCGTGCTGCGTTCGGCCAGCCGGGCGCCGATGGACGCGGAGACGGTGGACCGCGCGCTGCGCCCCGCCGAGCGGGCCATGGAGGAGCGCCTCGACCGCCTCGCCGCGCACCCGCCCGGCGCGGGCGCCGCCGCCCGCCGCGTCGAGTACGACGACGAGCCGATCAGCGCGCGGCTGCCCACCTCCGGCGCCCGTCCGGTCCGGGTGGGGCTCATCGACTGGGACCTGGACAGCGACCGCTGCACGGCGGACGACGAGGCCCTCGCCCTGCTGGGCATCGAGCGGGCGGACTACGGCGGCACCATCGCGGACGTCGAGTCCCGTGTCAGCCCGGACGACCTGCACGAACTGCGGGAGAGCCGGCACGACGCGCTGTCCGGCGGCCGGGTCAGGTCCCGGCACTTCCGGGTACGGGACACGTCCCTGGGCGAGGAGGAGACCGGCTACCGGCCGGTCGAACTGTGGGGCCATCTCGTGCACGGCGGCGCCGGCTCCCCCCGGATCCTGGTGGGCGCCCTCGTCGACGCCGCCGGCGGACTCACCGCGGCCGAGGCGGCCGAGCGACTGCCGGACGGGATCTTCTCGCTGGACCAGGACGGCCGCCTGACCTACGCCAACCGCCGCTGCGAGGAGCTGCTGGATTCCGGCCGGGAAGAGCTGTTCGGCCGCTATCCGTGGGAGGTGATCACCTGGCTCCGGGATCCCGCGTACGAGGACCGCTACCGGGCGGCGATGCTGTCGCAGGAGCCGGTGTCCTTCCTCGTCCGCCGTCCCGAGGGGAGCTGGCTGAGCTTCGTGCTGTACCCGGACGTGCACGGCCTGACCGGCCGGGTCTCGACGACCGGGCCGCCCACCGGGGCCGAACAGGGGCCGGCGGCCGGTGCCGC
>NZ_JBEZWN010000130.1:0-6702 GCF_040637495.1 Streptomyces sp. NPDC029044 | reverse complement strand
GTCCGCTCACGTCAAGCCCCCAGGTTCTCGGCTGAGTTGACAGTAGCCCGAGGAGACTTGCCGGGCGCTGAGCCGCCAGGCCAGCCGGGCCACCAGGCCGCCGGACCGCCAGGCCGCCAGGCCACCGGACCACCAGGCCGCCGGACCGCCAGGCCACCGGACCGCCAGGCCGCCGGGCCGCCGGGCCGCGGACGATGGTCCGGTCGTTTCCCGCGGGCGGCCGTGCGGGAGCACGCAGGCTGGCAGAATCGGGAGCCCTGACGGCAACGGGAGGCCGGCTTGCAGACGCTGACATCGCAGGACCCGCTGGCCGTCGCCGTCACTGAGGCGATCCGCACCGGGGATCTGCCCGGGCTCCGGCGGCTGCTCGCCGACCATCCCGGCCTCGCCGCCGCACGCATCACCGAGCAGGGCGAGGACGGCAAGGGCACACGCAGTCTGCTGCACATCGCGGCCGACTGGCCCGGTCATTTCCCCAGGGGCCCCGAGGTGGTCGCGGTCCTCGTCGCCGCCGGGGCCGATCCGCAGGCCCGCTTCGGCGGTGCGCACGCGGAGACTCCGCTGCACTGGGCCGCCAGCAGCAACGACGTGCCCGTCCTGGACGCGCTGATCGCGGCCGGGGCCGACATCGAGGCGCCCGGGGCGGTGATCGGCGGTGGCACCCCACTGGCCGACGCCCGGGGGTTCGGCCAGTGGCGCGCCGCGTACCGGCTCGTCGAGCACGGCGCCCGCGTCACCCTCCAGGACGCCGCCACGCTCGGTCTGCTCGACCGGGTCCGCGCCTGCGTCGAGGCGGACGAGGCGCCGTCACCCGAGGAGATCACCAGCGCGTTCTGGGGCGCCTGCCACGGCGGTCACCTGCCCACCGCGCAGTACCTCCACCGGCGGGGCGCCGACCCCGACTGGTGCGGCTACGACGGCATGACCCCGCTGGACGTCGCCCGCGCCCAGGACGCCGACGACGTCGTGCGCTGGCTGCGCGACCTGGGCGCCGAGGGCCGCGCCTAGCGTCCTGCTGCGCTCGGGCAGCGCGCGGGGCGCCTCACAGGCAGTAGCGCACCATCCATTCGTCCTGGTTGTACGCGGTACGCGCCGGGTCGGGCACGCTCGCCGCCCGCTCCTCGACCATGTCCTCCACGCGCACCGGCTCCGGCAGTGTCCCGAAGCGGGCCCGGCGGGCCGCGCCCTCCGCCTCGTTCCCCTGCTGCGTCGTCGCCTCGTCCACGGCGATTCCCCTCTCCGGCCGGTCGGTCCGACCGTTCGTCCCTTGGTGGGCAATGAGTTGACGTGCGGGAGGGGCTTCTGGTTCCCGAGGCGTCCCGCAGCGGCAGAAGTCGTGCTGCCGGCCCGGGCGGGGCTGTCGTCGCGGGGACATCGGCTGCGGACGTCGCCCTGTTCGACCGTACGAACTTTCACGTCGGCGGTTCCCCTTCCGGCCCTCCGGTGATAGGAAACCTTCCTATCAGTTCTGCACGGCCAGCTCTTCCAACCCCCCACTCTGCTTGGAGGCCCCGTGAGACACCCCGGTACCCCGGCGACGCGCCGCACCGCCCTGACGCTGTTCGGTGCGGCCATCGCGGCCACCCCCTTCCTGAGACCCGTCGCCGCCACGGCGTCCGTGCGGGCGATCGGGCTCGACGACCCGGCGAAGAAGGAGATCGCCATGCAGCTCGTGTCGAGCGCCGAGAACTCCTCGCTCGACTGGAAGGCGCAGTACCAGTACATCGAGGACATCCGTGACGGCCGCGGCTACACCGCCGGCATCATCGGGTTCTGCTCCGGCACCGGCGACATGCTCGACCTCGTGGAGCTCTACACCGTCCGCCGGCCCGGCAACGTCCTCGCCAAGTACCTGCCGGCTCTGCGTGAGGTCAACGGCTCGGACTCGCATGCCGGACTCGACCCCGGCTTCCCCGGCGACTGGCGCCGGGCGGCCCGGGACGCAGCGTTCCAGCGGGCACAGGACGACGAGCGCGACCGGGTGTACTTCGGGCCGGCAGTCCGGCAGGGGAAGGCGGACGGGCTGCGCGTGCTCGGCCAGTTCGCGTACTACGACGCCATCGTCATGCACGGCGACGGCACCGATCCCCTGAGCTTCCGCAACATCCGCAGGCGCGCGCTGCGGACCGCAAAGCCTCCGGCGCAGGGCGGTGACGAGGTGACGTACCTCGACGCCTTCCTGGACGCCCGGGTGTGGGCCATGAAGCAGGAGGAGGCACACAGCGACACGAGCCGGGTCGACACCGCGCAGCGCGTCTTCCTGCGCCGGCGCAACCTCGACCTGAACCCGCCGCTGGACTGGAAGGTCTACGGCGACAGCTACCACATCGGCTGACCACCAACGGCCCGGGCGGGAATTGGTCCATCAAGCAGGCACGGAAGTGGACCCCGTCCCGGGCCGCCCGGTTGCCTAGCGTCATCACCATGAACGCCACGACAGCGCGCGGCACCCTGCTCGCCGCGCTCGCCTGCGTCCTCGTCGGAGGATCCTTCACCGCCAACAGCGTCCTGGGCGACTACCCGTATGCGGGCGGCCAGTTCCTGCGCTACGCAGTGGCCTGTCTGCTGCTGGTGCCGGTGGCCGGCAAGGGCGCCGCCGGCCGCCTACGGGCCCTGACACCCCGTCAGTGGGCCCGTCTCGCCCTGCTGGCCGCGGTCGGCATGGTCGGTTTCAACCTGGCCGTCATCGCCGCCGAGCGCACGGCGGAACCCGCGGTGCCCGGCGTGTTCGTGGGCTGCGCACCGGTGGCCGTCGCCGTGCTCGTGCCGCTCCTGGACGGACGCAGGCCCCAACGGGTGGTGCTGTACGGGTCGTTGCTCGTGGCGGTCGGGGCCTTCACGGTCCAGGGCTGGGGGCGCACGGACGGCTCGGGCATCGCCTTCTCGCTGTGTGCCCTGGCGGGGGAGGTCGGGTTCGCCGTGCTCGCCGTTCCCGTACTGCGGCCGCTCGGGCCCCGGTTGCTGTCCGCCACGGTGTGCGCGGTCGCCGCGCTGGAGTCGGCCGCGGTCGGGCTGCTCGCCGACGGCGCCGACTGGCTGCGGCGTCCGGACGCCGTCGAGACGGCCGCGCTGCTGTGGCAGGCGGTGGTGGTCACCGTGGTCGGATTCGTGTGCTGGTACATGGGCATGCAGCGGATCGGCGCGGAACGCGCCACCCTCTTCTCGGGCCTCATCCCGGTCGCGGCCGCCTGCACCGCGCCTCTCGTCGGCACGGGCTCCTACGGTCCCGCGCAGGCGGCCGGCAGTGCGCTGGTGGGGCTGGGGGTGGCACTCGGGTCCGGAGCGCTGGGGCGGGCGGGGCGGGAGCGCGATCCGCGCGGTCGGGCCTTTCGGGGGAACGGACGGCCGGAGTCCCGGGGCGTCCGCGTGCCTGGAACGCGGGAGTGATCGCGCGCGCATCTAATGGGCGGGATCGCACCTCCCGGCCGACACAGGAGACGACGTCCATGCCGCACAGCCGTACCGGTGAACGGGACAGGAAGGCCGCGCGCGGAGGCGTGCTGCGGCGGCTGGGCGAGTGGTGCGCGCGCCACTTCGTGATCGTGATCATCGCCTGGCTGGTGGCGCTCGTGGCGCTGCAGGTCGTCAGCCGTGAATTCGGGGGATCCTACTCCGACAACTTCAGCCTGCCCCAGGCGCAGGCCCAGAAGGGCTTGGACGTGCTGAAGGCGCACGATCCCGAGGCCGGCGGCTACAGCAGCCAGATCGTGATGCGCGACGATCAGCAGCCCCTCACCGCGCTGAGCTCCCAGATGTCGACCACGGTCGCCGATCTGGAGAAGCTCCCGCACGTGCTGTCCGCCCAGAACCCGCTGTCCGCCCCGGCCACGCCGAGCGGCCAGAAGAACGTGGGCCCGTTGTCGGACGACAAGAAGACGGCCTACATCACCGTCCGTTTCGACGTGCAGCCCTCGACGCTCGGCGACGACTACCTCAACGGCGTCGACACCGCGGTGCAGCCCTTGCGGTCGGCCGGGGCGGAGGTCGAGTACGGCGGACCGCTCGGCGAGCTCGCCCGTCCGTCGGCCGACGACCGGGTGAGCGAGCTGATCGGTTTCGGCGTGGCCGTCATCGTGCTCCTCGTCGGGTTCGGCAGCGTGATCGCCGCCGTCGTCCCGCTGCTGAGCGCGCTGATCAGCGTCGTCGGCGGCCTCGCCATCCTCGGCCTGCTGGCGGCGGCCTTCACGTTCGCGACGGTCTCCCCGACCCTGGCCACGATGATCGGCCTGGGTGTCGGCATCGACTACGCCCTCTTCATGCTCACCCGGCACCGGCAGAACCTCATCGACGGCATGGACCCGGTGCGGGCGGCGGGCCAGGCGGCGAGCACCAGCGGCCATGCCGTTCTCGTCTCGGGCTGCACCGTGATCATCGCGCTGGCGGGCCTGTCCGCGTCCGGAGTCTCCTTCATCGCCCTGCTCGGGCTCGCCGCCGCGGTCACCGTCGTCTCGGCCGTCGTCGGCGCGCTCACCCTGGTGCCGGCCCTGCTCGGCTTCATCGGCCGCCACATCGACCGCTACCACGTGCGCCCGCCCATCGCCGAGACCGAAGCCGGGGCGGGTGACACGCCACAGGGCACCTGGCACCGGTACGCGCAGCGGGTGGAGCGCAGACCGCTGTCGTTCCTGTCGGCGGGTGTCGCCGTGGTCGTGATCCTCGCGGTCCCGTTGTTCTCCATCCAGCTGGGGCACATCGGTGACGGCGCCGACCCGACCTCCTTCACCGACCGACGGGCGTACGACCTGATGGCCGACGCCTTCGGGCCCGGCTCGAACGGCCCGCTGACGGTCGTCATCGACCAGACGGACGTGCCGCAGTCGCAGCGCTCCGCCCTGGCCTCGAAGGCCCAGCAGTCCCTCGACCAGGTCCAAGGCACCGCCGCTGTCACTCCCCTGACCCCCACGCAGGACGGCGACATCCTGATCGGCACGGTCTACGCGACCAAGTCCCCGCAGAACGCCGCGACCACGGACCTGACCAACCGTCTCGTCGACGACACTCTGCCGGACGCCGTCCAGGGCACGGACGCCAAGGGGTACGTCACCGGTACGACGGCGACCCAGGTCGACTTCCGTGACATCGTCGCCTCCCAGCTGCCCGTGATCATCGCCGTCGTGGTGGGGCTGGCGTTCCTGATCATCCTGGCCGTGTTCCGGGGGCTGCTGGTCGCCGTCAAGGCGGCCGTCCTGAACGTGCTGTCGATCGCCGCCTCGTACGGCGTGGTCGTCGCGGTGTTCCAGTGGGGCTGGGGCGGGCCCGCGCTCGGCGTGCACGGCAAGGTGCCCATCGAGAGCTATGTGCCGATGATGATGTTCGCCATCGTCTTCGGCCTCAGCATGGACTACGAGATCTTCCTGCTGTCCCGCGTCCACGAGGCCTGGCTGCGCACCGGGGACGCGAAGGGATCGGTGGCGCACGCCCTGGAGATCACGGCCCGGGTGATCACCTGCGCGGCGCTGATCATGGTGAGCGTGTTCGCGGCGTTCATCGTCAGCGACAACATCGTGGTCAAGATGCTCGGGCTCGGACTGGCCGTCAGCGTGCTCATCGACGCGACCGTCGTACGCCTGCTCATGGTGCCGGCCGTGATGACCCTGCTCGGGCGGCACGCCTGGTGGATGCCGAGGTGGCTGGACCGGGTGGTGCCGCACATCGACGCCGAGGGGGCACGGACCGGGGCGCGGTCGGCGGCTCACTGAAAGGGAGAGGACCCAAGGGCGAGAAGGCGAACGGAGAGCATCGGTCACGCTCGGGGGCGGAGGCCCCCGGGCGCCCTGGGTCTCCGGGACAGGATCAGTGGAGCACCAGGTGGACGAGGGCGACGGTGCCGACCGACACGATCAGGGTGCGCAGGACCGCGGGGCTGAAGCGGCGGCCCGTTCTGGCTCCGATCAGGCCGCCGAGCGCCGACCCGGCGGCGATGAGCACGACGGCCGTCCAGTCGAAGTCGGCGAAGAACAGGAACAGCAGGGCGGCCACCGTGTTGACGACGGCCGCCAGCACGTTCTTCACGGCGTTGAGCCGCTGGAGCGTCTCATCGAGCAGCATGCCCATCAGGGAGACGTAGATGATGCCCTGCGCGGCGGAGAAGTAGCCGCCGTAGACGCTGGCGGCGGTCAGCCCGGTGAACAGCAGCGGGCCGCCGTCGGGGCGGACGGAACCGCCCGAGGAACGGCGGCGGCGCACCCGCCGGGCGATCCAGGGCTGGCACGCGACCAGGACGAGGGCGAGGCCCACCAGGACCGGCACGATCCGCTCGAACGCCGACGCGGGCAGGGTCAGCAGCAGCACGGCGCCCGCGAGGCCGCCCAGCACGGCACCGACGCCCAGCAGGAGGACGCGCCGGCCCTGCCCGCGCAGTTCCTCGCGGTAGCCGAGGGCCGCGGTGATCGAACCGGGCACCAGGCCCAGCCCGTTCGACACCGTGGCCGTGACCGGGGGCAGGCCGGTGGCCAGCAGTACCGGGAAGGTGATCAGCGTTCCGGAACCGACGACGGCGTTGACGGCCCCGGCGCCCGTGCCGGCCGCGAGCACGGCGGCCATCTCCCACGGCGTCACGCCGCCGCTCCGCCGCGTGTGCCGTTCCCGGTGAGGTTCATGGGGTCACGCTAGAGGGTGCGCTCTTCGGCGGCCGCCGAAGGGTCCCGTGGCGGGGGTCGGTCCGGTACGCACGACGGCGGCGGGATCCGGTGGGGATCCCGC
>NZ_JBEZWN010000129.1:0-7357 GCF_040637495.1 Streptomyces sp. NPDC029044 | reverse complement strand
GCTCCACCAGCCCGGGCCGCGGCGGGCCCACGGCGGCACACCAGCGCAGGTCACCGGCGCCTGCCCGCACGGCGGTGGTGAGGACCGCCAGCAGTGCGTCCGAAGAGGGAGCGCCGGACAACGGCGGTGGGGCGCTGCGGCGCGCCAGCAGCTCCGCGGGCGCCGGCCGGTCCTCCGACGGCTCCGGGACGCCGGCCCGACCGGCGGGATGCACCGGCCCCCGCCGGTCGGGCGGCGGGATGTGCACGGCGGCCAGCGGGTTCTCGGCGAGTCCGTCCAGCCGTACGCCGGGCTCGCCCACTCCGAGCGCGCGGGCCGCCAGGTACAGCGCGGCGGCGGCGTGCCCGGTGTCGAGGAGCAGCAGGGGCCGCGCCCGGTGGCCGTAGTGGGAGGCCGTGCGCCGTGCGGTGACCGAGAGTCGGGCCGTCATGCCCGGTGGCGTGCCGTCGGGTTGCCGGCCCAGGCGGTGCACGCGGTGGCGCAGCGGGTCGTAGCCGTAGCGTCCGGGCGGCAGGGAGCAGCCGGCGCCGACGGTCAGTTCGGTGTCCACCGGGTGCAGGGCACCGGCGGATGGAACGGGCCGCAGCCGTCCGGAGCCGTCCGAGGCCGCCAGGGAGAGGCGCAACAGGACCTGCACGTCGAGATCCGCCGGCCCGGCCTTCGGAAAGGCGATCTCCGGGCCCGGCCAGGCCCGGACGGCACCTCCGGCAGGTGTGTCGGGGCCGGGGAGCTCCGGGGAGCGGGCACGGGCGAGGGCGGCGACGAGGTCGGGCGTGTGGTCCTCGCGGACGTGTTCCACGGGGACGGCCCTCACATGTGCGGCGGAGGCGCCAGGGTGAAGTCCTGCGGCGCGCTCGGCGGGTCGGTGCGCCATCCGCGTGCGACGGCGGCCTCGGACAGACGCGGGCAGCCGAAGTAGCCGAAGGCGGCCGGGGCGTTGGGCAGGAGCCCCGAGACGAGGACCCTGGCGACGCGCAGGGTGGTCTCGGCGATGTCCTCGGTGGTGAGGTCGAAGGTCATGATCCGGTGGCCGCCCGCGCGCAGCGCGTTCTCCAGCCGCTCCCGGCTGCCGGGTTCGACGGCGTCGACGGACACGGTCCCGAGGGCCGGTCCGGTGAAGCGCCGGGCCTCGGCGGCCATCCGCTCGTCCAGCCACACCTGTACGTGCGCGCCCAGGTCCCGGACGTGCTCGAACTGCTCGCCGCACGCGTCGAGGTAGCGCCCGTCGGCCCGGTGCTCCAGGTAGAGCCCGCGGGCGAGCAGCCCCGCCTCGACGGCCTGGAAGACCCAGCCGTCGGAACCGGTCAGGCCCTGGGTGAAGACCCAGGTGTGGACGGCTTCGAGGACGGCCTTGCGGGCGGCTTCGGCCGGGTCGTACTTGCAGGCGAAGCCGGCGGCGTACAGGCCGAGGCGCGGGTCGTGGACGAGGGCGGCCATGCAGGGGGCGAACTCCGAGTGCATCTCGACGATGTGGACGTCGAGCGCGGACCCGGCGAGGTCGTCGGCGAGGCCGGGCACGCTCGCCGGATCGATGCCCCGGGCCGGGCCGTCCAGGTGCCACCACAGTTCCAGGGCGTCCCGTTCGACGATCTCCAGCAGGCCGCGTTCCACGGCGTCGTCGAGGCCCTGGCCGGTGGCGATGCCGGCGTAGTTGAGGTGATGGGTGCGGGGCAGCTCGCGCAGGTCGCCCTGGCGCCAGTTGAGGTGGGTGAGCGACACGGGTGCCCAGACCTCGGCGGTGGTCCCGTCGGCGAGCGCTTCCCTCCCGCGCGTCCACAGGGCCGGGGTGTCGGCGGTGAGGGGGCGGTAGGGGAACTTCTCCCGGGCGTACTGCCAGGGCGCGTAGGCGGGCAGGTCTCCGGGGCCGTACAGGCGCAGGCCCTTCTCGGCCAGTTCGGCGGCGGTGGCGCGCAGGGGCGCGTCGGGGTGACCGGGCGGCGGCACGCGGTTGCCGCAGTACCGCTCCACGCCCTCGGCTATCGCGGCGGTGCGGGCCTGCCCGGGGTCGCCGAACGTGGTGCCGAGGGAGACCCGGTCGGCCGGCCACAGTCCGAGTCTGCGGGCGTCGGATATCTCGGCCGTGAGGGCGGTGTAGCGGGGCGGGGTGCCCGGGGGGTGCTCGACGGGCTTGACCTTGCGGACGATGCCGCAGACGGGGTCGACGAGTGCTTCCAGCGGCAGCGCCGTCATCGCAGGATCTCCTGTGCGGGGTCGGTGGGGGTGGGGCGGGACGGGAGCACGTGCAGAGTGAGGGCCACCGCGGCCGGGTCGACCTCGCGCCGGGAGGCGAGCAGCCGGTGGGCCGTCACCGGGTCGTCGCCGGTGTGGGGGTTGCGGGCGTGGGCCGGGAAGTGGTGGCCGGCGATCTCCAGGCGCAGCCGGGTGCCGGCTCGCAGCCGGCGCGTGAGCCGGCCGAGGCCGATGGTGAACCCGGCTGCGCGGCCGGCCGGTTCGGTTCGCCGGACGATGCCGACGGCGAGCCGTTCGGCGTTCCCGTCCGGGGTGAGTGCGACGAGCCGCGCGGCCCAGTCCGCGGACGGCGTGTGGGCGGTGGCCCGCAGTCGCGCGCCCACGGGGCCGACCACGTCGATGGGACGGGGCAGCGGCGGGGTGACCAGCACACAGCGGTCCGGGTGTCCGTCCGTCGGTACGGTCAGGTCGTCGGACCGGACGGGCCGGCCGGGGTCGGCGGTGAACGCTGAGCCGTGCAGCAGCCGGGGCCGTTGTGTGCGCGGTACGCCGTCGGTGGCGGCGGGCAGCCACAGGTCGGCTCCGCCCAGTGCCGTCGCGCCGTGGTGGCCGGGGGCGAGCGCGCCGGACAGGGCGCGGCGGGCCCAGCGTACGTACAGCTCGCCGAGGTTCAGCCGGTGGGCGGGCCCCGCGTCCGGGCCCGGAGCCGAGAGGAGGCTGTGCCCCCAGGGGCCGAGGAGCAGTCGCGCCGAGGGGCCGCCCCAGGTGCGCCACAGGGCGACGGTGTCGTCGGTGAAGTGGTCGTGGTGGCCGCCCACCGCGAGCAGGGGCGGCCCGGCGTGTGCGGCCTGTGACAGGAGGCGCCCGCGATCGTGGTGGCGCCACAGATCGGCCCAGGAGGGCAGGCTTCGGCCGAGCCGCTCGGGCAGAGCGGTCAGGGGCAGGTGGGTGAGCAGGCCGGGGTCCGTGGCGAGGGCCTTGTCCAGGGCGCTCTCGTCGGAGTCGCGCCGGTCGCCGTGGGCGGCCCACCATCCGGCGCGCGGGCGCAGTCGTTCCACGCCGGACGCCTCGCGCGCCGTCTCCGCGAGGCCCAGGGCGGGCACGGCCGCGATGACGGCGTCCGGCCGCGCGTCCCGGGGTGCGTCGAGGGCGAGGACGAGGGCGCAGTGGGCGGCGTAGGAGGCGCCGGCGGCCACCAGCCGGCCGTCGCCCCAGGGCTGCCGCCGGATCCAGCGGGCGGTCACCGCTCCGTCGGCGGCCTCGTTCGCGTAGGGGTGCCACTCCCCCGGTGACGCGAAGCGGCCCCGCACGTCCTGGACGACGGCGGCGAATCCGTGGCGTGCCCAGCCGCACGCCTCGTCCCGGTGCCGGGCACGGTCGTAGGGGGTACGGACCAGGACGGCCGGGAAGGGGCCGTCACCGGCGGGGAGCCGGACGTCGGTGGCGAGCCCGTCGACGGCCGTGCTGAACGCCGTCATCCGTGCTGCCTCGGCATCGGTGCCACGTCGGGCACCGGCAGGACGGGGTGTTCGGTGACGGTCAGGGTGCGCAGGTCGACGCGGCGCAGCCGGCGTCGTGCCGGGAGACCGGCCGTGTCGGGGGCTGTGGTGGCCCACCGGGTGAGATCGTCGGCGAGCAGCGCCGCGAGCAGTGTGGCGGCGGGGACGGCGAGCCGGACCGGTGCACCGAGGGTGCGGGGCCCGGTCCAGTACGCGGCCAGTTCGCGGTGAGCGGGGGTGGCGGCGAGCCGGCGGGAGCGGATGTGGGCCGAGGTGACGTCTCCGGGGCCGGCGGCGACCGGCTCGACGTACGCCTGCCAGCCCTCGCGGTGGCAGCGCAGCCAGGCGACGCCGTGCTCGGGCAGCCGGTCGGCGGCGTCCCACAGCCCGTCGGGCACGGGTCCGTCGAGGCACCACACGACGGCGGCGGGGGCCGTGGCGAGCAGGTCGTCGACGTCGGCCGGTGACGTGGTGACGGCCGGAGCGGTGCGCGGGTCGGCGCCCAGGGCCGTCAGGTGCGCGGCGAGGGGACCGGTGAGTACCGGGTCGCCGATGAGCCGGATGTGCCGGCGGTCGGCCGGCCACTCGGCGGGCGGGATGCCGTCCGCCAGGAAGCCGGCCTGTTCGAAACCCCGGATGAGACGGTCGAGTTCGGTGTCCGTCCGGGTCGTGGTGTCGTCGCCGGTGAGCCGGGAGAGCAGGAGCCGCTCGTCCGCGTCGCCGGTCCTGATGGTGAGGAAGTCCCCTTCGGGAGTACGGACGGCGAGACCTCGCCCGGGTACGGCGACGACCTCGGCACCGGGTACGAGTCGGCGGTGGGACACGGCGTTCCTCCTGGCGGCGGGCTGGGGACGGGCGTGGGCCCGCCCGGAAGGCAACGGGCGGGCCCACGGTCGAGGGAGTCGGTCCCTCGCTTACTCCTCGGTGTCCTCGAAGGGGTTCTCGACGAGCGCGTTGGAGTGGGAGGCCGAGTCGTGAGCCAGCTGACCCGGGTCGACGATCGGCGCGAAGACCTGCTCGTTGTCCATGAACTCTCCTTCATGTCAGGGAGATACGGCGTTCGGATGAGCGCCGTGACATCACGCTAATGAATCTGATTTTCATATTCAAGAGCTGTGATGGGGTGATCTGGGTAACACACCGGCCATCCCCCTTCCGGATCCTCACCGACCCGGCCCGCCACCTTGAGGACCTCCGCCAGCAACCCCGGTGTGACGACCCGCTTCGGCGGCCCGTCGGCCACCACACGGCCCTCCCGCAGCGCGACGATCCGCTCGGCGAACCGGGCCGCGTGGGCCAGGTCGTGCAGCACCATCACGACGGTGAGCCCGCGCTCTTCGCGCAGGCGCACCACGGTTTGCAGCACGTCGAGCTGGTGGTGCAGGTCCAGGTAGGTGGTCGGCTCGTCGAGCAGCAGGACGCGGGTGTCCTGGGCGAGCGCCATCGCGAGCCGCACCCGCTGCCGCTCGCCCCCCGACAGCGCGTCGACGTCACGATCGGCCCACTGCTCCACCCCGACATCACGCAGAGCCCGCCGCACGACGGGATCGTCACCCTCGCGCAGCATGCCGAGCGGGCCGCGTGCCGCGTACCGCCCCTGACGTACGAGGTGACGCACCGTCATGCCCGGTACGGCCGGGGCGGACTGGTGCAGCAGCGCCACCCGGCGTGCCGTCGCGCGCCGCGAAAGCCGGGCGAGGTCGTCCGCACCCAGCAGGACGCGCCCCGCGTCCGGCCGCAGCAGTCCCGCGGCCAGCCGCAGCAGGGTCGATTTGCCACAGCCGTTCAGGCCGATGAGGGCGGTCAGTTCGCCCGGCCGGACGGTCATGTCGACGCCCCTCAGTACGGGTCGCCCGGGATAGCCGAAGTGGACCCCCTCGACATGGATCCCCACGGACTCGGTCATGCTCTGTCCTTCGGTCGGCTTCAGAACGTACGGCTCGGCGTGCGGCGCACGACGACCAGCAACAGCGCGGCGCCGAGGCAGGCGGTGAGGGCCCCGACCGGCAGCGTGAGCCGGCCGGCGTCCAGCCCGGGTGCCGGCAGCCGCGAGGACAACTGCGCGGCGGCATCCGCCCCGCACACCACGACCGCGCCCACCAGGGCGGCGCCGGGAAGGCTCACCCGCAGGTCCGCGCCGAAGACGGCCACGGCCAGATGCGGTACGAGAAGCCCCACGAAGCCCAGCGCCCCGACGGCGGCCACCGCGCCCGCCGTCAGCGCCACCGCGCACAGCAGGGCCAGGGTCCGCGCCGGACGGACGGACAGGCCGGCCGTGAGGGCGATGTCGTCGCCGCAGCGCAACAGGGTCAGCGGTCCGGCCAGCAGCCAGGCCCCGGCCCCCCAGAAGAGCGCCCATGGCCACAGCAGGTGCCAGTGCTCCCACACCCGGCCTTCGGTGGTGCCCACCAACCACTGGACCACGCTGCCCAGTTCACCCGGCTCCACCAGGAGCACCATGGCGGTGAGGCCGCCGAGCACCGCCGACACCAGCACCCCGTGCACGGCGGTCTGCGCCGGGTCGCCACGGCCGCGGCCGGTGAGCAGCCACAGCAGCGCCGCGCCGGCACACCCGCCCGTACAAGCCGCGAGGACGACGGCCAGCGGCGCGTCCCATCCGGCGAGCCCCAGGGCAGTCGCGCAGACGGCCCCGAGGACCGCGCCCGGTGTCACGCCCGTCACCTCGGGCCCGGCGAGCGGGTTGCGCAACGCCGACTGGAGGATCAGCCCCGCCACGGCCAGACACGCGCCCGCCCCGAGGGACACCAGCAGTCTGGGCAGGCGCAGTTGGAAGAAGATGTGGTGTGCCGTCGCGTCACCGCCGCCGTTCACGACGTCCCAGACCGCGCCCGGGGACATGCCGCGCCCTGCCACCAGTTCCACGCCGGCGCACCCGACGGCCAGGGCCGCCAGCGCCACGAAACGCCGGGTCACCGCGCGTCCTCCGTTCCGGTCGGCCGAGAAGGGAAGGGGCGACTCCCGCCGGCCCCGGCTTCCTCTCGGCGAGCATCGTTCGGGGCGCCGGCGCGAGGGACGTCGTCCAACGCGCCGGACGCAGCCGTCCGTGGGCCGTGCGGCGCCTTGCGCACGGACGGGGCGGACCGGGCGGACCGGCCGCGGCCACCCGACCGCATCAGAGCGACCCCGGCAGGAACTCCCAGCAGGGCCGTCCAGGCACCGGCCGGCGTCTCCACGGGGGCCAGCGCCAGCCGGGCCGGGACGTCGGCGACCGTCACGACGGCGGCGCCCCAGGCGGCGGACCACGGAAGCCAACGCACCGCTCCCGCCATGGGGTTGAACCACCGGGCCAGGTGCGGGGCGAGAAAACCCACCCACGCGACAGGCCCGCAGACCGCGGTCACGGGGGCGATCAGCACCACGGCGATGGCCAGCGCGGCGAGCCGCGCCCGCCGGGCGCGCACCCCCAGCGCCTCGGCGTCCTCGTCCCCCAGCCGCATCACCGACAGCACCGGCGCGCACAGCACGAGGGCGGGAACCGCGACGAGCAGCCACGGCCACAGCCCCGCGAGGTCGTCCCAGGTCCGGGCGGAGAGGGAGCCGAGCAGGTAGCGGTAGATGAGCTGGAGGTCCAGCTGGTCGGCCATGACCATCAGCACGAGCAGCGCCGCCTGCAACGCGGCGGCGACCGCGGCGCCGGTCAGCAGGAC
>NZ_JBEZWN010000128.1:0-7879 GCF_040637495.1 Streptomyces sp. NPDC029044 | reverse complement strand
CTACGGGCGCGACCACCAGTCGAGCCGCAGGCACAGCTTGCCGCCGATCCAGTACTCGACCCAGTCGCCGAGGCTGAGCGGCGAGCAGTTCGCCGGGCGCTCCGGGGTGGGGGCCGGGGTCTGGGCGGGGGTGGACGGAGCCGGAGGGGTGGGGGCGGCCGGTGTCGTGGGCACGGGGGTCGTGGGGGCCGGTGTCGTGGGGGCCGGGTCCGGCCGGTCGTCGCGACCGAAGAGGAAGGACCGGTAGATCTCGGAGGCCCGGGGGTTGTCGTCGCACTGCCAGACGCCGTGCGGGCAGTAGTCCGTGAGTGTCTGGTACAGCGGTTTGTGCTCGTCCATCCACGCGAGCATGCGCTTCATGTACTCGGGGTTGTCGCCGTTGCGGAAGAGGCCCCACTCCGGGAAGGAGATGGCCTTGCCGCGGGCTTTGGCGAACTCGACGTGGTGCTGTAGCCCGTAGGGTTCCTTCACCTGTTCGTCGAACGACATGCCGCGCGGCTGGTCGTACGCGTCCATCCCGATGATGTCGACGGTCTCGTCCCCGGGGTAGCACTGCGTCCACGGCACGGCGTCCCGGCCGCGGCTCGGGGTGAAGTCGAACCGGAACTTCTGGCCCGGCACCGAGCGCATGGTGGTGACGATCCGGTTCCAGTACTGCTTCCAGGCCTCCGGGTCCGGCCCGCAACGGTGGGTGTAGGTGATGCCGTTCATCTCCCAGCCGAGCACCAGGACCGTGTCCGGCACCCCGAGCTCGACCAGCCGCTCGGCGAGCTTGCGGAAGTGGTGGTCGAACCGGCCCTCGGCGCCCTGGCGCAGGAGCCGGCGCACCTCCCGGTCCGGCACGCCCTCCTCGTTGCGCTCCATCATGGGCACGTTGAGGACGAGCAGCCGGTCGGCCCGCTCGCGACGCCAGTTCGCCCACACGTCGAGGAAGCCGGGGAGCCCCTCGATGTTGCTCCAGCGGTCCCCCGGCAGGTAGGTGTGGCCGACGCGCAGTTCGGCACCGCCGAGCCAGGTGCTGAGCTGGGCCATCCGGGCCACGCCACGGGGCCCGTAGTCGAGGTAGGCGCCGAAGGCCGGGGCGTGCGCGGCAGGAGCGGCGGACGCGGTCGACGTGGGGGAAGCCGAGGGGGCGGGCGTTGCAGCCGGGGCGGCGGGCGCCGCCGGTGCGGTGGCGGGGACCGGTGCCGGCGGCTCGGCCGGCCGCTCCGGTCCGGCGCCCGCGGCGACCGTGTGACCGGACGTCAGCGCCGCCGCCGCGGCGACCGCCGCCGCGACGAATACCAGCCGCCGGGACCGTGCGCGTCGCTGCTGTGTGGCCATGGGCCGCCCCTCTCGCGTTCTCCTCCACTTACTGACACCCAGTCATATGAGAGGAGTGCGCGCCACCGGCGCTGAGGCTTTCGAGTGGGGCGGTTCACCCGGCCGGCCCGGCAGAAGTACGCGGTTTCTATTATGGAATGTCTATTTTGTTCCTATGACTCACATGAAGCGCACCGCCACGGTGCTTTCCAGCCTGGCCCTGAGCGTCGCCGTCCTCGGCGGCACCGCTGCCGCGTCGGACGCGGACCTCCTCTCTGAGGCCGGCGACCAGTCCACCTCCCGGGAGTGCAACGAGCACGACAGCCTGGGACTGACTCTGCTGGGCATCCCGTTGCTCGGCTTCTTCTTCCCGGACCAGTGCTGATCCCACTGGCTGCACGGGTGCCGGGCGCTTGCGTCCGGCACCCGCTGTTTCAGCGGTGGGACGCGGCCCGGCCTCGCCGGTACAGCACGACGCCGCTCACGATCAGCGCGGCACTGGTGGCCGCGGCCCCGAACAGGGCCTCGGCGCCCGTCTCGGGGAGACTGGGCGGCTGCTCCTGACCGCCGGGGGGCGGCGGGGTGTGGTGGTCGCCCGGGGGCGTACCCGGAGGTGTCGACTCGTGGCCGCCCGGCGGGGGTGTGTGCGGGGGCTCGGTCGGCGGCGGGGTGTGCGGGGGTTTCGTCGGGGGCGTGTGCGGAGGCTTCGTCGGAGGGGTGTCGCCGTAGCCGTAGCCACCGTCGCCGTCCCCGTAGCCGTAGCCGCCGTCGTCCCCGTAGCCGTCGTCGCCGTGGGACCGGTCCTCGTCTTCACCGCGGGACCTGTCCTCGCCGTCGTCGTGAGGCCGGTCCTCACCGTCACCGCCGGGCCGGCCCTCGCCGTCTCCGGGAGACCAGCGCTCGCCGTCTCCGGTCGACCAGCGCTCGCCGCCTCCGGGGAACGTGTCGCTTCCGCCGCCGTGTCCGGAGGCGTCGTGGCGGTCGCGCCCGTGGCCGCGGTCGCCGTGACCACCGCGGGTGTCCGCCTCGTCGGCGCAGGAGTTGCCGAAGGCCGGGTTGAGCGCGGCGGCCACGTCGACGGTGTTGCCGCAGGCGTTCACCGGTACGTCGACCGGCGCCTGGACGGTGTTGCCGGACGCGGCGCCCGGTGAGCCCTTGGTGACTCCGTCGGCCGACGAGTCGGCGAGAGCCGCCCCGCCGCACAGGGTCAGGATGCCTGTCGCAGCCGCTGCCGCGACCATTCCCCTGCTCAGGGTCTGTCGCAATCTCGTTGTCTTCCTGCTCGTAGAAGTGGGAAAGCCGGCCCCGGAACGAACGGTGTTCTCCCGGGGCCGGCCAGGGCGCAGCCGATGCTGCGCGCGCGTTACCGCGTCAGTCGTTCTCGCACTCGTTGCCGAACGCCGGGTTCAGGGCGGCGATCACGTCGATGGTGTTGCCGCACACGTTGATCGGGATGTTGATGGGAATCTGGATTACATTGCCGGAGATGACGCCGGGGGAACCGACGGCGGCACCCTGGGCGCCCGAGTCGGCGACGGCCGGACCGGCCACACCCAGAGCCATGATCGCGCCCGCGACGACAGCAGCGCTCTTCTTCATGAACTTTCCCTTCTCTGCGGTCATGCCCACCATGACCTGCAGCCTGCAAACGAGGAATTGACAGCCGAAGAAACTGAACAACGTAAGGGGTGGGGTAATTCACTCGATTGCCCCACGAAAAGTGGACAGATACGGCCGGGCGGCCCGCCGTATTGCACGGCGGGCCGCCCGGGCTGCGTACGGTACGGCTCAGTCGCCGTTCGCCGAGAGAACCGACAGGTCCTCCAGGATGTGGTTGAGGGCACCGTCCCGCTTGCTGTTCGTGGAGTTGTCCGCGCACTGCTGCTGGACGTGGTCCGACAGGACCGGGATGTCCTGGACCACCACGCCGATGAGGGCGGCGACACCGACGTCGAGGTCCTGAACGGCGAGACAGGGCTTGTTGAGCGTGCCGTCGACCAGCGAGAGCTGGGGGCTCATGTCGCCCTTGGTCGCCGAGTTGCCGAACGACGACGAGGCGCCGTTGCCGTTGGCGACGGACGGTCCGGAGTCGTCCCCGACGGCAAGAGCCTGGGGAGCTGCCGCCACCGACATTCCGATGACTGAGGCGGCGGCCGCCGCGGCGACCATTGCCTTCTTGAGCACTTCGCGTTCCTTTCCTCGTAGCGACGCATGTCCTACGGCCTCATCAACACGGCTCCGGATGATTGGTTGCGGGTGTTCACCCGGTTGGCCCGCAGAGCCCGAAAGCCCTGATAATCACCGGGAACGAAGAACACACAAACTGTCCTGGCATGGGCTGACAGAGTGATGAGGAGAAACCATGCACCGCCCGGGCAGTTGACCAGAACGCTCCGGAGGACGGGGTTTCCTCAGAAAGGACTGGTCAGTGATCAAGAAGGTTATTGCCACTGCGGCGATCGCCGCTTCCGTCATGGGAGCCTCCGCCGCCGCGGCCCCGCAGGCGCTCGCTGTCGGCGACGACAGCGGCCCGACGGCCGTGAACGGCAACGGGGCGATGCAGAGCTTCGGCAACTCGTCCACGTACGGCAACATGAGCCCGCAGATGGCGCTGATCCAGGGCTCGTTCAACAAGCCGTGCATCGCCGTCAACGACCTGCCCATCGGCGTCGGCGCGCTCATCGGTATCCCGATCCAGGACATCCCGATCCTGTCGGACCACCAGCAGCAGCAGTGTGCCGAGAACTCCACCAACGCCAAGCGCGACGGTGCGCTGGCGCACCTGCTGGAGGACGTGTCGATCCTGTCGGCGAACGGCGACTGACGCACCGGCGCCGGACGAGGGCGGGCCGTCGAGCGGTTGCTCGGCGGCCCGCCCTCGTGGTGTTCCGCCGGGCTGTTCAGCGCTTGTTCGCGTACAGCGCCTCGATGGCGTCCGCGTACGCCGCTGTCGCCGCCTGGCGTTTGACCTTCAGGGACGGGGTCAGCAGCCCGTTCTCCTCGGTGAATTCGCCCTCGACGAGGGTGAAGGCGCGGATCGACTCGGCGCGCGAGACGGCCTCGTTGGCGTGGTCGACCGCCTTCTGCACGTCGGCGCGCAGGCGTTCGTCGTGGACCAGCTCGGACAGCGGGGTTTCGGCGGGGAGTTTGCGGACCGCCAGCCAGTGGGCGAGGGCTTCCGGGTCGAGGGTGATCAGAGCGGCGACGTAGGGGCGGTTGTCGCCGACGACGAGGCACTGGCCGACGGGCGGTCGGCTGCGCAGGCGGTCCTCCAGGACGGCCGGGGAGACGTTCTTGCCGCCGGTCGTGACGAGGATGTCCTTCTTGCGGCCGGTGATGGTGAGGTAGCCGTCCTCGTCGAGGGAGCCGAGGTCGCCGGTGGCGAACCAGCCGTCGTCCAGGACCTCCCCGGTCGCGGCCGGGTTGTTCCAGTAGGCGCCGAAGACGATGCCGCCCTTGATGAGGACCTCGCCGTCGTCGGCGATCCGGACGGCGGTGCCGGGGACCGGCAGGCCGACCGTGCCGGGGCGGGGGTCCAGGGGCGGGACGATGGTGGCGGCGGCGGTGGTCTCGGTGAGGCCGTAACCCTCGTAGATCAGGATGCCGGCCGCGTAGAAGAAGAGGTTCAGGTCGCGGTCGAGGGGGCTGCCGCCGCTGATGGCGTAGCGCACCCGGCCGCCGAGTTCCTTGCGGATGCGGCGGTAGACCAGCAGGTCGTACAGGGCCCACGCGGCGCGCAGGCCGGGGCCGGGTCCGGGGCCCTTGCCCAGGAACCGGTTCATGTGGGCCCGGCCGAAGCGGACGGCGATGCGGTGGGCGCGGTCGAAGGAGGCACCGCGGCCGAGCTTCTCTGCGGTGGCGCGGCCGGTGTCGTGGATCTTCTCGAAGAGGTAGGGGACGCCGACCAGGAAGGTCGGGCGGAACGCCCTGAGGGCCGGGCGGAGTTCGTCGGGCTTGATGCTCGGGCAGTGGCCGATCTCGATGCGGCCCATCAGACAGGCGATCTGGAGGGTGCGGCCGAGGATGTGCGCGAGCGGCAGGAAGAGGAGCGTCGAGGCGGTCTCGCCGGTGACCTCCTTGAACAGCGGGTGCAGCAGTTCGACGGTGTTGGCGGCCTCGGCGTGCAGGTTGGCGTGGGTGAGGACGCAGCCCTTGGGGCGGCCGGTGGTGCCGGAGGTGTAGCAGAGGGTCGCGGTGGTGTCGGGGGTCAGGGCGGTGCGGCGCTTGGTGACCTCCTCGTCGGGGACGTCCCGGCCGAGGGCGGTGAGGTCGTCGAGGGCGCCGCCGTCCAGCTGCCAGACGCGCGGGGGCCCGTCGTGGGCGGCCGTGCCGGTGAGGACGGTGTCGGCGTTCGCGGCGGTCTCGGTGACCACGTGGCGGGCGCCCGAGTCACGGACGATCCACTCCACCTGGTCGGCGGAGGAGGTGGCGTAGACGGGGACGGTCTGGCCGCCCGCCGACCAGATCGCGAAGTCCAGGACCGTCCACTCGTAGCGGGTGCGGGACATGACGGCGACGCGGCCGCCCGGTTCGAGGCCGGCCGCGATCAGGCCCTTGGCCACGGCGGTGACCTCGCGGGCGAAGGCCGCCGCCGTGACGGGCTGCCAGCCGCCGGGCCCCTCGCGGCGCAGGACCACGGCGTCGGGGGCCTCGGCCGCGTTGGTGAAGGGGAGGTCGGCGATGCTGCCGGTCGTGGGGCGGGGCGCGAGGGGAGCCGTGCGGGCCTCGCGGACGGTGCCGCGCTCGTCCCTGACGGTCTCGGCCTTCGTGCGGACCGAAAGACCGGTGCGGTGTTTCGCCCGTTGCAGATCCTTGCGTACGCCCATGACGGCTCCCGGTCGCGGATGAGGCTGACGTGCTGCCGTACCTACTTACTCCGGAGTCAACTTACCCATAAGTAAGCCTGGGTCAATGGGTGGGGGGTCACATCATGCGGTTCGCGGTGTCGATCGCCTCGGCGAGCCCGCGGATCTCCTCGCTCTCGGTGCGGTCGGCCAAGTCGTCGGCGTGGTCGGCGAGTTCGTCCAGTCGCGGGGCGTCGGGCAGGTCGTGGACGCCGTGGCCGAGGGCGTCGGCGAAGTAAGCGGCCGTGGCGGCGGTCCGCAGGCCGCGGCTCGCGCTCCAGACGGAGTCGTCGAGGGCGTCGGCCTCCAGGTCGCCGGTCTCCTCGTGCGGGTCGCGGGTCTCGGGGTCGAGCCAGCGGACGGTGGCGGTGGCGAGGTGGCCCCGGGCGCCGGGCGCGGTGCGCACGGCGTACAGGGCGGTGACGGTGTGACCGGGGCCGACCTCGCCGCCGTCGACCCGGTCGTCGCGGAAGTCCTCGTCGGCGACGCGGCGGTTGTCGTAGCCGATGAGGCGGAACTCCTCGACCGTCTCGGGGTCGAAGGCGACCTGCGCCTTGGCGTCGCGGGCGGTGAGGTCGACGTTGCGCGGGAGTTGCTCGGAGAAGACCTTGCGGGCCTCGTCCTCGTCGGACACGTAGACGGTGTGGCCGTCGCCCTTGTCGGCGAGCCGCTCCATGAGGGCGTCACCGTAGTCGCTGCCGACGCCGACGCCGAAGAGGGTGATGCCGTGCTCGCGGCGCTCGCCGGAGATGCGCTCCAGGATGCTGTCCGCGTCGGTGTCGCCGGTGTTGGCGAGGGCGTCCGAGATGAGGACGACCCGGTTGGTGGCGCCCTCGCGCAGGCCCTCGACGGCCGTCTCGTAGCCGGTCTCGACGCCGGCGCCGAGGTTGGTGGAGTCCTGGGTGTCCAGGTCGGAGACGGCGTCCTGGATCTCGTCGCGGTTGCCGTCGAGACGGGTCATGGGCAGGACGGTCTCGGCCTCGTCGCTGAAGGTGACGAGCGCGACGGAGTCGTCGTCGCGCAGCCGGTCCGTCATCACCGAGAGGGACTCCTTGGCGAGGTCCAGACGACCCGGTTCGTCCATGGAGCCCGAGACGTCGATGACGAAGGTCAGGGCCGCGGGCGGGCGTTCGCCGCCGCGTTCCGCGGTGCGGGTTGCGAGGCCGACGCGGACCAGGGACCAGTCCTCGTCGTCGGTGCGGGCGCCGTCGACGGTGACCGAGAAGCCGTCGCCGTCGGGGCGTTCGTAGTCCTGGCGGAAGCTGTTGACGAACTCCTCGGGGCGGACCGTCGACGGGTCGGGGAGCCGGCCGTCGGCGAGGGCGCGGCGGGCGTAGTCGTAGGAGGCGGTGTCGACGTCCAGGGCGAAGGTGGAGAGGTGGCCGGGGTCCTCGCGGAAGTCGTCCCGCTCGCTCGTCGCGTCCTCGTCGCCGTGGGCGGGTGCGGGTTCGCCCGCGCCGTACTCGGGGCGGTCGGCGGCCTTGCTGCCCTCGCCGGCGTCGCCGCCCCCGCTGCACGCGGTGAGCAGCAGCCCGCTCGCGGCCGTGAGTGCGAGCAGTGCTTTTCGTGTCCGGAACCGCTCCATCGTCCCTGCCCCCTGCATCCGTTGGCGTCGGCTTCTTGCGACTGTGACGGCGCGGGGGGCCCGAACGTGCGGTACGGGGCGTTGCGGAAGGGTCTCGAAGCGGCCACGGGGAGCGGCCGTCGAGACCGGTGGGTGATCCTCCGTTGAC
>NZ_JBEZWN010000127.1:0-7962 GCF_040637495.1 Streptomyces sp. NPDC029044 | reverse complement strand
GCCCCTGCCCGGCGAGGCGACTAGGGCGCGTATCGAGTCGTGATCAATCTTCGGGATCCACCGTTGTCGCAGGGGCTGGGACTGTAGACCTTCTTGCATGACGCGCGTGCAACTGACGGACGAGGAATGGGAGTTCATCGAGCCGTACCTGCCGATCGGCGAGTACGGCCCGTATCCCGAGCGGCTGCGGCAGCAGTTTGAGGGGGTGATCTGGCGGTTTAAGACCGGCGGACAGTGGGGGGAGATGCCGCAGGAGTTCGGCGCCTGGTCGACCGTCCACAACCGCTTCCGGCAGTGGCGTGACGTCGGCGTCTTCGAGGCCCTGCTGGAGGGCCTGATCGCGGAAGCCGCGAAGCGGGGTGAGATCGATCTGTCCCTGGTCAGCATTGACTCCACCACCGCGCGCGCTCACCACGACGCAGCCGGGATGCACTTGGGCGAGGACGTCCTCACTGCGCTGGAGAAGGCTGCCATCGAGGCGGAGAAGGCCAGGTCAAAAGGGGCAGTCTCGAAGAACAAGACGGACAGGACGGCGAAGCGGGTCCCGGGCGGGAGGAGCGACGACGCATCCGGCGGCGGCGGAAGCTGAGGCTGAAGGCCGCTCTCCTGGGACGTTCCAGGGGCGGTCAGACCAGCAAGGTCCACCTTGCCGCCGACCGAAAGTGCCGTCCGCTGGCGTTCGTGCTGACTGCAGGCCAGGCTGCCGACAGCCCGCAATTCATCCCCGTCCTGGGGAAGTTACGGGTCCCAGGCTCCGTCGGCCGCCCTCGCACCCGGCCGGACGCGGTCGCCGCCGACAAGGCCTATTCCTCCCGTGGCAACCGGGCCCACCTGCGCAGACGCGGCATCAAGGCAGTGATCCCGGAGAAGAAGGACCAGGCCGCCAACCGGAAGAAGAAGGGCTCCGGGGGCGGCCGTCCCGTCAGCCACGACACCGGCCTCTACAGGGAGAGGAACACCGTCGAGCGCCTGATCAACAGGCTCAAGGCCTGGCGAGGCATCGCCACCCGATACGACAAGACCCCAGACAGCTACCTCGCCGGCCTCCACCTACGAGCCTCGATGATCTGGATCAAAGACCTCACCCGGACCACCCACTGATCACGACTCGATACGCGCCCTAGTGGTCCCACGGGCGCGGCAGCATGTGCCATAGGGCTCTGAGCCAGTCGGGCGGGTTGGTCAGGAACTTGTCCACCAAGCGGGCGGTGAAGGACCGAGCGGCGCCTTGGGCGGCGCCCTGGACTATCGCGGCGGTCAGGCCGGGACCGGCAGCGGGCTGCTGTCGAGTGGATGACGGGTCGGGCGGCTGGACGGGCGCGGGCACGTTGTCCCGGGTCATGATGCTGCTCCCTTGAGCAGAGGGATCGAGGACAGCGGACACCTGCGTGGTGTCGTCCGCGGGGGTATGCGCCGCGCGGTCGGCGGTCCTGCTGCGGCTTTCTGCCTGAGAGCGTCCCTGTGGGGCCTCGGCCCGGCCCAGGGTGGGCATATTCAGCGTAGCCGCGATCGGCTCGGCTGTTCCCTCGGTCGTCTGGCGGGTGGTCATTGCTCTGGCCTCCGGGGTGAGTTCGGCTCGGCGGGCGGGACAGTGACAGGTCTCAGGTGCTTGCGTCTCGTCCTACTCGGGCACGGCTTCTTCACCCCGTGGGCCGGAAGCCGGCACCCGGACAGCAGCGACCGGAGAGGAATTCGAGGGCATGACGAAGGCCCGGACGCCTGGTCCGGGCCTTCGCTCTCTCTGTACCTGTTATGGGGCACTGGGAGCCACATGTGACGTGCGCCTTCTATGTCCAGCGCATCCCGATGGCGGACAACTCCTCCACCCGCTCCGGAGGCAACATCGCGGCCCGGGAGCGCTGGTTGCCGATCCAGGCGCCCAGTTTCAGCTCCCGCTCCTCCTGGTCCTCGCCGCTGCCGCCCTTCTCATCGCCGCCGCCGACGATCCGTTCGACGTGCTTACGCGGCACTCGAAGGTGCCCTTCGCGCTCGTAGTACTGCTTGGCGGCCTCGTAGTTCATCGCCCACTTGTCGGCCTGTGTACGGCGCGGCTGGGGCTTCTCGTCCTCGGTCGCGGGCGTGATCCCGAGGACCTGCTCACACATCCACTGTTGGACGGCCGTGAGCTTGTCCCAGCCCAGACGCTGGGCGCGTACCCACCGCCCGATATCCTCCAGCACCGTGCCCGGCTCGGTGGGCAGTTCGCCGCCCTGCTCCAGGTGCAGACGGACCAGGTGGAAGCAGCGCTGCCACTCCACCGGCCAGGCCGGGCACCACGACGGGTCGATCTCTTCCAGCTGCTCGCGCCGGTCATCCGACAGGGCGCCGGCCGACGACCCCACCGGGAGTCCTTCGGCACACCGCTGCTCGATCTCGGCAGCCTTCCGCGCGGCGGCCCGCGCGTTCTTCAGAAAGATCCCCACTTTCGCGCCCTTGTACGTGGCGTCCAGCGGGGCCAGCTGAAAGTCTGCGGGGAAGTGTCAGCTGGGCATCGTCATCTAAATGTCAGTGGTGCAGCCTCGGTGACCTGGTAGTTGGCACTGATGGATGGTGCTCACCTGTGCTGACATGGGTGACGAAAGGCCAGGTCATTCTCACGCCGACTGCTATAGCAGGTGCGGGGTTTGTGCTGGTCGGAGGTGGGCCGTAAGGGAGCGTAGCGAGTTTGCTGGCCATGGCGGTCCTGGTCGTGCACGCTGCCAGGGTTACGGTGCCCGCCTTGGCCGGTCCGGTCGCCTGGCTGTCAGCCCGGCATGATGAAGGAGATCTTGGGGGCCTTCCCGTGCGTTTCGCCGTCCAGGCCGGTTCAGCAGCCGTAGGACCGCGGCCGGCAAGCCCCTGCCGTCTCGGTGTCGCATGAAGGAGAACCGCATGAACCATGCCCAGTGCATCGCCCTGGGACGGTCCCTTCGCGTCGCCGGAGAGCACGGGCAGCGACTCGAAGACCACGACGCCGACACCAACACTCAGGAGATCCGCCAGGACCTCGAGCGGGCCCTGGCCCTGCTGGACGACGCGGTCAGCACCTCCAAGCCGACCACCCGCTGTCCCGAGCACCCGGGCGGCCTCGTCGACCCGGACGCCGCGGACCTGTGTCTGCTGTGCGAGACCCGCCGGCGATCGGGGACGCGCGTACCGAATCCGCGCTCCGCCGGCGGGGAGGACGATGAGGCGTCGGCACGCGTGCCCTCGAGCCACAGGATCCGTGAGGACCAGCCGCAGCCGAGGAAGCGCTGGGTCCCCGAGATGTGGAACGGGCTGGCCTGGCAGATGTGCGGCACTCCCCGCCACAGCGAGCCCGAAGCCGAGCAGTACCTGAGCCGGCTGTACCAGGGTCCGCAGGCAGCGCCGGCCTATCGGCTGGTGTACGCCTTCACCGACCACAGCGTCGTCCGGGTCTGGGGTACCCCGGCGCTCCGCCAGGTCGAACTTTGAACGACCAGCACCCGGGCAGCGAGGCACGCGTCGATCTGGCGGCACTGGCCCTGCGCCGGGCTCGCGAGGACGCCCGGCGGGGCCGCTTCACCGAGCGCGCCCCCGCCGTCCGCCGGCAACGCGTGCGGGGACGGACCCCGCCGGTCCTTCTCGCGCGAGTCCTGCTTGACCTGTTCGCCGTGTCCGAGGCCTCGCCGCTGCCAGCCTGGCATTCGGTGGCCGGCCCCCTGGCCCAGCACGTGGTCCCCACCGACTTCGACTCCGAGACCGGGACGCTCACCCTGGCCGGCCCCTCGGCTGCCTGGCTGACCAACACACGGCTCGTGGCGGACCGGCTGGTGCAAGGGCTCAATGACGTGCTCGGTGCGGGCACGGTGCGCCATATCCGTCTGGTGAAGGTAAACCCCTCCCAGGTTCCTTTGCTGCCCCCGATGCCGGACAGCTTACGTACACCACGACCGGAGCCGACAACTGCGCCGCCCGACCCCGCCATCGAGGCGGCTCTGAACCGACAGGCCCGTCAACTCCCGTGCGAAGCAGACCAACCCCTCCTCCGGTGGGCAGGCCGAAACGGTGATCATGCAGACCCGAGCGTGGCTACTCTGACCTGATGCCGCGTGCTGCGGCCAGCGGGACCTGGGAAACGGACATGGGGGAGAGGGAACCGGGGTGACCATCGACGACAACGACGCCGCACTGCACCATCCGCACGATCTTGAAGCGGAGAAGGGAGTGCTGAGGGCGATGCTGCTGTCCAAGGACGCGATCGCCGACATTGTCGACACCCTCCACGGGCACGACTTCTACCGGCCCGCCCACGATCTGATCTACACGACGATCCTCGACCTGTACGGGCGGGGCGAGACCACCGACCCGCTCGCCGTAGCCGCCCGCCTCACCCAGCAGGGCAGCCTGGAGAAGGCCGGCGGCTCCGCCTACATCACCGCCCTCGTCAACGGGCCTTCCTCTGCTCGGAGCTGGCAGACCAATGCCGACCGCGTACAGAACGCGGCCATGCTGCGCCGAACCAAGATCGCCGCGATCCACATCGAGAACCTGGCCTCCGATGCCGACCTGGACGCCGTGGACCGCATCGCCGACCAGGCGCAAGCCGAGATCTTCGCCGCCACCACCCGGCGCCCCCTGCTACCGCCGGCCAGCCCGCTCGGCGACGTCATGGAGGACACCCTCGACTGGATCGAGGCAACCGGCGGCCGCGACGCAACCCTGCCCGGCGTGCCCACCGGCTTCACCGACCTGGACTCCCTCACCGGCGGACTCCACCCCGGCCAGCTCACCGTCATCGCTGCCCGGCCCGCCATGGGCAAGTCCACCCTCGCCCTCGACTTCGTCCGCTGCGCCAGCATCAAGCACAACCTGCCCAGCGCCGTGTTCTCCCTCGAAGCCGACCGCAACGAGATCGGCATGCGGCTGCTGTCCGCCGAAGCCCGCGTCGCGCTGCACCACATGCGCTCCGGCACCATGACCGACGAGGACTGGACCCGCCTCGCCCGACGGATGCCCGACGTCAGCGCCGCCCCGATCTACATCCAGGACGGCGCCTACTCCAACGTCCACGACCTGCGCGCCCACTGCCGCTACCTGCAGGCCCGGGCAGGCGTTCAGCTCATCGTCGTCGACGCCGTCCACTTGCTCACCTACGGCACCAGACCGCTCGGCTCCCGCTACGAGGAAATCTCCGAGATCGCCCGCTGCCTGAAACTCCTCGCCAAGGAACTCCGCCTGCCGATCGTCGCGATCTCCACCCTCAACCGCAGCCCAGAGCAGCGCACCGACAAGAAACCCATGATCAACGACCTGCGGGACTCCGGCGCCCTCGAGGACAACGCCGACCTCGTCATCCTCCTGCACCGCGAGGACGCCTACGAGAAGGACTCCCCCCGCGCCGGCGAGGCCGACTTCATCGTGGCCAAACACCGCCACGGACCCACCGCGACCATCACCGTCGCCTTCCAGGGCCACTACTCCCGCTTCGTCGACATGGCCCAGACCTAACCCCTGCAGCTGTAGGTTCTCAGATCCCGTGTCATTTTCTCAGTCGCAGTGTCATGTGACTGGCCGAACTGACACGGATTGAGAATCGCTGGCCACTGCCGTCACTCGTTTGAGGACTCCGTTGCCAGCGGGATACCGCACCGCGGGCAGCCGTTTGCGTGGTCGTCCTGGCAGACGTAGCCGATGGCACCTTCCACGCACCATTCGGCGGCCTCCTCGGACAGCAGGTCGGGCCCGGCAAGGAGCAGCCGACGAAATTCCGTGGTGTCCGCAATGTCGGCCGGCCGGTTGGTGAACCACTTGTCGAACCAAGGCTTGTCCCGGTGTATGCGCCAGTGCGCATTCTCCCGGTCGTCGACAGCCGTAAGGAACCGATCGACGGTGCGCCCCCAACTCGGTGCTCCGAACCAGCCGTTGTCGGACGCGCAGAAGGATTCGATCAGGGTTCGCAGGCCGAACTCCTTCTCGGTAAGGCAGTACCTTCGCCCCCATGAGATCGCGACCTGTGCCATCCCCGCGAGTTCTACGCGCGGATCAACCTCGTGTGCCGGGTCGTCAGGGTTGTGGCAGGCCAGCCCGAGCTCGAGCACAGACTGCCCGGTCGGTAGAACCCGGGACGGGTTGACGATCGCGAGACCGAGACCGATCCAGTCGACATGGTCGAACGACAGCATCGAGCGCACGAGTCGGGTGGTTGCCGTGTTGATCCGCATCATTGTGCCGTCGTGCAGCGGACTCTTCCCGGCATGCCAGTTCTCGACGGGTGTGTTGCGCCACACGGCGAGCGTGATGCGGGTGGCAGCGAGCCACAGCAGGGCGTCGTCGTCGAGGTGCCCGAACCGCTTGGCACACTCCTGGGCGCCGTAGGTGATCAACTCTTCCGGTTTCGGCCACCTGTGGCTGTCGGGCCCTTCAGGCCCTTCAGGCGCGTACTCGTAGTCGTCGGCGTACTCGTCGAGGATCGCGCTCAACTCGGCGGCGCTGTAAGCCTCGCTGTACTCGGAGCTGTCCGGCTCCTCGACGGTGTACATGTCGTGGTCCCAGGAGACGTACACGTCGCCCCAGAGCACGACGTCATCGCACTCGCTGGCGTTGTCCGTCACAACCGGCCTGATGGTGATCGGGGCAGTACGCCCGTCGGTTCGCTCGCCGTCCTTCTTGGCTGCCCATGCGGTGATGACCCCGAGCGGCTTCGGAAGGAGAGGGCCGACCTTGGTGATGCTGAACGGCTCGTCGTCGTCATCGGTGTCGAACCGGCTGTTGACGAAGGCGACCGCCTCGGAGGGCGTGCTGACGATGGACTGGGTACCACTCTCGTTGTCAACCACTCGCCACAACGCGCTGTTCTTCACGATGCTCTCCGATCGCGGTGAGTGCACCCGGGGCGGGTGCGATGCGCCGGGTCGCTCGGCACTGACTCCAATTATGGGCTGATCAACCCGTCCGTAGTCCCGCAGGCCCTTGTCGGCGACGACGCTCGGGACGTTCGTGTGCAACGAAGGTGTGTGAGTGGGTGGAACGGATGGTTGCCGATGCAGGTTCGTGACGCCCCGGGCCGCGTTGCAGCCTGCTGGCCAGCCTGAGGAAATGACACCGATCTGAGACAGCCGCCTGCCGACACATCGTGAGACTCAAGGGAAATATCCAGGTCACAGGGTCGGCGCCTGACACTGAAGTTGAGAACCTACAGCAGCACACCGCGAACGAGAGGAACCATGGCCACCAGATCGACGACGCGGGCCCGCCCCCCAACCCAAGCAGGTAGACAAACCAGAGGCACCCAAGCGGCTGGCACCAAGAACAGAAGTTTCCCGAGAGCTATGGCTACTGAGCGGGAACGAATGCGCCTAGCCCTCCACACCGTCGCTGACCTGACGCGCATCAAGCAGCAACACGAGGACCGCTTCCGGCGCGTGATCACTGTCATCGCGGAGAGCCAGGACGAATACGTCGACCTGACCCGACGCAACCGCGTGACGCCGTGCACGACGCTCGCGCGCCTCCTGCCCGACCAGGATGAGGAAACGGCCGCCTGGAACGCTGAGGTGGCCAACCGGTTCGCCGACGAGCTGCGCCGCGTCACACTCGCCGCCCGTGGACTGCTCAGCACGGTCCCATCGCGCCGTCGTTACAGACGCTGCACGATCTCCTACCGCAGCGTGCCGCTCTTCCGCTTGCGACAGACCTTTGGCGTGGCGGTGGCGGTGCCCGGCAAATCCCGCTCTTTTGTAGATGTCCGGGGTACGCGCCGCCAGGCGCGGGTAGTGTCTGTGTCAGCCGAGTCCGGGTCTTCGTTCGTAGCGAGGACACCAACTGGCACCCCAACTTGCCTCTTTCACCGTCCGGGGACGCGGCCGCACCGTGTCCACCAGCGGGTTCCTGTCTGTGCGCGTGCGCCGCCCGTCCGGTGTGCCCCGCGCTCTTCCTCTTTTGGAGTCCCGCGATGACGTCATCGCCGGCCGGGGGCCGGGCCCGCGAGGGGCGGTGGGAAAAAAACACCAACAAGAGCCA
>NZ_JBEZWN010000126.1:0-8238 GCF_040637495.1 Streptomyces sp. NPDC029044 | reverse complement strand
GAGATTTTCGAACGTGACGTCGAGGTCTTCCCAGTCTCCACCGGAACCGCCGCGAACTGTCTGGGCCTGGCCGCCCTGACCCCGTCCTGGGGCAGCGTGCTGTGCCACCCCGACAGCCACATCAACAACGACGAATGCGGCGCTCCGGAGTTCTTCACAGGCGGCGCCAGACTCGTCACTGTCCCCGGCGACGACAGCAAGATCGACCCCGACGCGCTCCGCGAGGCGGTGCGCCGCAAGGCCGGTGACGTGCACAGCGTGCAGCCGTCGGTGGTGAGCATCAGCCAGGCCCCGGAGAGCGGCAGCGTCTACACCCTCGACGAGATCCGCCGTCTGGCCGCCATCGCCAAGGACGCGGGACTGCGCGTCCACATGGACGGCGCACGCTTCGCCAACGCCCTGGATCACCTCGGCGCCGCCCCGGCCGAGATGACCTGGAAGAGCGGCATCGACGTCCTGTCCTTCGGCGCCACCAAGAACGGCGCGATGATCGCCGACGCCATCATCGCCTTCGACCCCGCGC
Organism: Streptomyces sp. NPDC029044; assembly: GCF_040637495.1. Taxonomy (NCBI): domain Bacteria; kingdom Bacillati; phylum Actinomycetota; class Actinomycetes; order Kitasatosporales; family Streptomycetaceae; genus Streptomyces; species Streptomyces sp. NPDC029044. The sequence continues at coordinate 7,715 of NZ_JBEZWN010000126.1, read as the reverse complement.
TGGCCACCGAACTCGCCTTCCGTACCAAGCGCGCCGGCCAGCTCGCCTCCAAGATGCGCTTCCACACAGCCCAGCTCGACGCCTACCTCACCGACGACCTGTGGCTGCGCAACGCCCACCAGGCCAACACGATGGCCACCCGGCTCGGCGACGGTCTCAAGGCCGTCCCCGGCACCGAACTCCTGGGCAGCCCGCAGGCCAACATCGTCTTCTGCCGCCTGCCCCAGCAGACAACCGAAGGGCTCCTCGCCGAGGGTTACACCTTCTACCACGACCGCTGGGCGCCGGGCATCGTCCGCCTCGTCACCTCCTTCTCCCACACCCCCGAAGACATCGACCAGCTCTTGGACGCGGTCCGCCGCCACACCCGCTGACCATCGGGCCCGACCGGCCAGGCAGCTTGGGAGAACAGGGCCTCAGCAGCAAGATCTGCCGGACGGGGCTCAGTCCTGTCCGCCGCCGTCGTCGTCGTCCTCGTCGAATTCCGGCGCGTCCGGGTCGCGCAGCGGGCGAAGGGCGCCGGCGGCCGGGACACTGGCGGTGAAGCTGTAGCGGCCGAGCAGGTTCAGGTTGCGGTGCTTGAGCGGGGAGAGCCGGGCGATGTCCTCGTCCCGGATCTCGTGGCCCTCCGCCTTCAGCTGGGCGACGGCGGCGTCGATGTACTTCGTCGTCCAGAGCACGATGGCGTTGAGGACCAGGCCGAGCGCGCCGAGCTGGTCCTCCATGCCGTCGCGGTACGCCTGGTGGATGGTGCCGCGCTTGCCGTGGCACACGTCCCTCGCGAGCTTGTGGCGGGACTCCTGCACGTTGAGCTGCCGGTTCATCTGCCGGCGGTAGGTGTCGTCCACCGGGTTGACCACCCGCAGCAGATGCTCGGTCTTGGCGATCCGCCCGAACTCTGCGAACGCCGCGCACAGCGGGGTCGGGCGTCCCTCGCGGCCGAACATGCGCAGCGGTCCTAAGAGGTCGTTTTCTCCCGTTGTTTCATCCCGGAATCTGCTGTTTGGTCTGCGGTGTCAGGTCGCGTCAGGAGGTGGTGTTCTCGCTGGTGAGGCGGCGGGCCATGAGGTCGGTCATGGCGATGTGGATCATGGCTTCGGAGCGGGCGGGCCTGGTTTCGTAGTCGCGGGCCAGGCGGCGGTGGAGCATGAGCCAGCCGTAGGTCCGCTCGACCGCCCACCGCTTCGGGATCGGGGCGAACCCTCTGGTTCCAGGCTTGCGTTGCGTGATTTCCATGCCGATGCCGAGGCTGGCGGCGTGCTCGACGAGGTGCTGGCGGTAGCCGCCGTCGCCCCACACCTTGCGGATGCCGTGATGCTCGGCGGCGACCTGGTCCAGGAGCTGGATGCCGGCGATGGAGTCCTGCACGCTCGCCGCGGTGACCAGCACGGCAAGGAGAAGGCCGATCGTGTCGGGGACGATACTCCGCTTCCGTCCGACGATCTTCTTCCCGGCGTCAATGCCCTGGCCGGAGGCGAGCACGCTGGTGGAGGTTTTCACGCTCTGCGCGTCGATCACGCAGGCCGACGGTTCAGCCTCCCGTCCTTCCTTCTCTCGTAAGAGTTGCCTGAGCAGGCCGTTGAGCTGGGCGAACACGCCTTCCTGCTGCCACCTGGCGAAGTAGCCGTAGACCGTGTTCCAGTGCGGGAAGTCATGCGGGAGGTAGCGCCACTGAACCCCGGTGCGGTCCACGTACAAGATCGCGTCCATGATGTCGCGCAGGTCGTGCTCGGGCGGCCGGCCGAAGTCCAGGGCCCGGCCGCGGCGCTCGAAACGCCAGGCCGCCAGGACCGGTTCGATCAACTCCCAGCGGGCATCGGACAGATCACTCGGATATGGGCGTCGCTTCGACATGCTTCCGGCGTACCGCCGCGAACCGAGTGCGCCCAGTCGCACAGAAACCGCGGGCGAAGCACACAACCCCGAAGACCGGCATCCTGGGATGAGACAGGATCGCGCCCCTTTCCGTCCCATCCGCAACATCCCACGACTCGCCGGCATCGACGGCCTCTACGCCCCCGCCAGTACCGTCATCCGCCACCCGAGGACTCATCCAATAAGCGGGCGACTTAGGTGAAAACGACCTCTCAGGAGCCGTTTGAGACCGGGCGGTTGTTCACCCCGCGGGTCGACCGCTATGGCCAGATCCCGGTCCGCACGAACCGCTCCTCGGTTCCCATCCGGCTGATCGGGAAGCGGGTGAGGGTCATCCTTCACGCCTCTCACCTGGTGGTTTACGACCAGAACGTGGAGGTGGCCCGGCACGAGCGGCTGATCGCCAAAGGCGCCGTCCGCCTGGAGCTGGACCACTACCTGGAGGTCCTGGTCCGCAAGCCCGGCGCCTTCCCCGGCTCGACCGCTCTCGAACAGGCCCGTTCGGCGGGAAAGTTCACCCCCGTCCACGACGCCTGGTGGACGCAGGCCATGAAGATCCACGGTGAGCGGGACGGCACCCGCGCGCTCATTGAGGTGCTGCTGCTCGGACGCCATATGACGCACGAACATGTCGTCGCCGGCCTGGCCGCGGCCCTGCGGGCCGGGGCCATGACCGCGGATGCGGTCGCGCTGGAGGCCCGCAAGGCCGCCCAGGTTGAGACCGAGCCCGCACCGGATGCCCGGACCCTCGGCCAGCCGCCGGCGACGGTGACGTCCCTGCACGAGTGGCGCCTGGCGCATCTTCCGCCGGACACCAGGCCGCTGCCTTCGGTGTCTCACTACGACCAGTTGCTCCAACGCCGCCGCACCAGCGGCAGCGGCCACCGTGAGGGAGAAGCGCAGTGACCATGCCCCGACAGCGAGGATTGACCGAGCAGGCCGCCGTAGCCGCGATCGACTCCGCCTGCCGCTTGCTGCGGCTGCCGTCGATCCGCAACGAGTTCTCCGACATCGCCGACCGGGCGATCAAGGACCAGATGACCTACCGCGGCTTCCTCGCCGAACGCTGATGGCCGAGTGCGACGACCGGGCCCGCCGCAGGTCGGAGAGGCGGATCAAGGCAGCCGGCTTCCCCCGGGAGAAGTCCCTGCGGACCTTCGACTTCGACGCCAACCCGAACATCGACCCGGCCACCATCCACACCCTCGCCAGCTGCGAATGGATCAGGAAGAGCCAGCCGCTCTGCCTCATCGGCGACTCCGGCACCGGCAAGTCCCACATGCTCATCGCCCTGGGAACCGAGGCCGCGATGAAGGGCTACCGCGTCCGCTGCACCCTCGCCACCAAGCTCGTGAACGAGCTGGTCGAGGCGGCCGACGAGAAGCAGCTGAACAAGACGATCGCCCGCTACGGCCGCGTCGACCTGCTCTGCATCGACGAACTCGGCTACATGGAACTCGACCGCCACGGCGCCGAACTCCTCTTCCAGGTCCTGACCGAACGCGAGGAGAAGAACAGCGTCGCCATCGCCTCGAACGAGTCGTTCGGCGGCTGGACGAAGCACTTCACCGACCCCCGCCTCTGCGCGGCCATCGTCGACCGGCTCACCTTCAACGGCACCATCATCGAGACCGGCACCGACTCCTACCGCCTCGCCAGCACCCGAGCCCGAGCCGAGGAACCCGCCAAAGCGGGATGACCCCGACAGCGGCAGCAGGTCAGCGGGCTCCGGCTGACTCGCCAGGCGCCGCGACGGGACGCAGCACGGTCAGAGACTCTTCCTGGCGAGCGACCATCGCGAAGGAGAACCTGTCCACCTCCAGGCACAGGTCGACATCGTCGGGATGGACACCCTGGTATCCGCGTTGCACTCCGTCGGCAAGGTCGGCCGCTGCCGGGGAAGTCCTCGCGCGGTGGAGATATGGGGCCGCCTCGGCATCGCTTCCGGCGAGATGCTGGCCGATGTATTCAGCGCAGGCCAGGTCCTCAGCGGCCTGGCCATCGTCGCCGGTGACCACGAACGTCACCGGCCCGGAGCCATCGGTCTTCAGGAACCGGGCTGTCGCGCCGGCCACTACGAAACTCGCGCACAAGACCAGCGGCGCGCTCGCGACGGCCAGTGCGCCGACGGTTCCGGCCGTCGTCTTCTGCACCACCGTTCGACCGGCCAGATCGAGCGACCTGATCAGACCGGGTGAGTTCACCGTGTCGAAGCCCGCTGCCGGGGCACCGTCCTTCAGGGCCAGCCAACCCGAACGACTCTCCTTCAGGGCCAGTGCCTCACCGTCGGACGAGGCCAGGACGATCTTCTCGGCACCACGCGAGAACGCCCAGGCAGCCACGGTGAAGGCCCGCATCACGTCGACGACGACCGCAACGCGCGGGACGTCAGCCAGCTCCGGAATACCGACGAAACGATGATCCATCTCGCCATTCTCGCCGAGGCCCGCATCGCTCACGCCAACGGGCCATCCAGCGACCGTCACCGAGTCCTGGGACACGGCGGTGCCGTCATTTGGCATCGACATCCGCTCCTCTGCTGATCACCAACTGCCTCCGGAACCAGTCGACAAACGCTGTTCCTAGAGATCAACGAAGCCACGGAGGCGGCCATCCCCGCACCCGGCCGGATCATCTCGGCGGAGGCAAGGCGTACTCCTCCCGCCGTAACCGCCGTTACCTGCGCAGACGCCAGATCAAGCACACGATCCCCGAACCCAGGAACCAGCGGGCCAACCGCCGGAGCCGGGGCAGCAGGGGAGGCAGACCCACCGGCTTCGACAAGACGATCTACAAAAGGAGGAACGAAGTGGAGCGGACGATCAATGCCCTCAAGAACTCGCGGGCTGTCGCGACGCGGTTCGACAAACGCGCCGACGTCTTCCACGGCACCGTCACCGTTGTTTCGATCCGGCTCTGGCTCCGGTCGTGATCTACCGGGAACCTAGTAGTACCCCTTCGCTCCGTCGAGTAGCTCCCTCACGATGTCCGCATGCCCCGCGTGCCGTCCGGTCTCCTCGACGAGATGGATGAGCATCCAGCGGAGGTTGGCGTTGCCGGAGCGGTAGTCGGGGTGGCGGCCGACGTCGTCCAGGGAGGCTGCGGCCACGATCTCGTTACTGCGGGCGCACTGGACCTCGTACTCCGCGAGCAGCTGCTTGAGCGGGATGCCGTCGGTACGCCAGTTCGCGTCCTCGTCCGTCTCGTCAAAGGACGGGTTCTGCGTCTTGTCACCGCCCAGGAACAACACCTCCAGCCAGGTGTGCTCGACCCACCGCATATGGCTGATGAGGCCAGCCATCGTCATCGCCGGCGAGGTCGGGATGACAAAGCGGTGAGCATCCGCCTCGCTCAGGCCATCGCACTTCCATCTCAGGATCTGCCGTTGCAGATCCAGCCAGCCGATGAGAGCGGTGCGCTCGTCGGCCTGCAAGGGGGGACGCTCAAGTGAAGGTGCCATGCCTGCGGACGCTAGACGCTCGGTCTCCGACTGCCCGCTGATTTTCGGCTCAAGATCCGCCGGACCGACCATAGATAGGAGGCGGCCTGCTTCTCCAGGGCCTGGGGTTCTGCTTCAAGGTGGTCGGTGCGCGCGACGTTTCGCGCACGACGGCCGGCAGCGGTCCAGCCGGGGCACGGGCGAACCCGCGGTGTGCACCGGCAGGGTCACGCAGTAGCTCGTCCACCCACGCGCCTGGTTGGCGGTCTCCGCGCCTGGTGGCTTTCGTACTCCGGTGCCGTGTCAGTGCCGCGTGCCACACTGCCGGCCATGTCGCTCGCTGATCTCACTCTCGACCTGTGGCGGACCTTCGACGAGGTCACCGCCCGGCGAATCGCCCAGAAGGCCGCTGACGACGTGGGCGGCCGGGTGTCACTCGTCGAGGCCACCGAACATCTCGGTGCCCCGCTGCACCGCGTCCGGGTCGAGCGGGACGGGCAGGAGTTTGCCCTGATACCGGGAGGCCGGGTGTCCCTGGGCTTCGACCTCAACACCTGGCAGCCGACCGCGCAGCAGGCCGCCGACTACGCCGAGAGCCGGGAGCAGGGTTACGGCTACGGGCCCGATCTGCGGACCCACCTTGAGCGGGTCCTCAGCGCTCCCCGCAGCGTCCACCTGGACACCGTCCTCATGGCCGTGGAGGACGAGACCCTGACCGAACCCCCGGCCGACATACCAGCCGCTCTCTTCGCCCGTGGTCTGCGGATGCCGAGCCCCGACGAGTGGGAACACGCCTGCGGCGCCGGATCCAGCACCCTGTTCCGGTGGGGCGACGACTGTCCCCTCGACCGCATCCCCTACGGCGACGACACCGGCCCGCACAACGAGCTGAACGCCTTCGGCCTGCACATCGCCTACGACACCTACCGCGCCGAGCTGACCAGCGATGTCACCGCGGTCCACGGCGGCGACGGAGGCGAGTCGGTGTGCGGCGGCTACGGCCACCTGCTGGCCTGGCTCCCCCTGGCGACCGCCAACCGCAACCCCGAGATGGCCGAGTTCGCATACGGACCGGAGGGGGAGGGCCTGTACGAAAACTTCTCCACGCGGCCGGTGCTCACGCTCTGAGCGAGAGTAGAAGGCCGTCCACCGCGGCCCTGGTGCCGTTGGGAGTCCGAACTCAGCGAGGACGCCGACCCCGACGGCGTCGTCTACCGGGCCGTGCACAACCGCTGGATGAGTATGTTGATGAAGGGCAGCAACACATGTCGGTGAGTTCCGGCAACGGTCGGGTGGGCTCGGCGCCGGAAATGTTGATGAGTTTCAGGTTCTGGCACAGATCTTGGGGAGCCGTGGCGGAGCGTCACCTCGATGTTCGATTGTGAGGGGCGGGCTCGGGTGAGACGGCGTACGCCTTGTCGCTGAAGAGCAGAAATTGACGCTCCCTCAGGGGCTTGTCGGTCGATGTCGTGGCCGGCGGTGGACGGTGATGGTGCTGGTCATGCAGACCGATGCACCGTTCTGGGACTCGCTGGTGTTCGACGGGATCGACGAGGTGGATGTTGAAGCGGTTACGGCCGCTTTCGGCACGGTCGAGGTGGCGGCGAGAGGCCGCACAACCGGTGCGGAATGTCCGGACTGTGGCCGCTTTTCGGACCGAGTCCACGACCGATACCAGCGCAGGCTGAAGGACCTTCCACTCGCTGAGCAGGGCTTTGTAATCCGGCTGACGGTCAGGCGCTTCATCTGCGGGTCGGCGCACTGCCCGCGCCGGACGTTCGCCGAGCTGTTCACCCGGCTGGCCGCACCGCACGCACGGTTCACCAGGCGGCTCAACCACGCCCTGGAGCGAGTGGGGCTCGCGCTGGCCGGGCGAGCGGGCGCCCGGCTGGCCGCCCAGCTGGGATTCGGAGCCGGCCGGATGACCTTGTTACGCAGGATCATGGCATTGCCCGATCCGCAGTTCAGCACGCCGCGTGTGCTGGGCGTGGACGACTTCGCGATCCGCCGAGGCCAGACCTACTCCACCGTCCTGACCAGCGTCGAAGACCACTGTGTGGTCGACGTACTCCCGACTCGTGAAGCCGGGCCGCTGGCCGCCTGGCTGATCCGCCACCCCGGAGTGGAGATCATCTGCCGGGACCGGGCGGGCGCCTACGCCGAGGGTGCCCGGCGCGGTGCTCCGCAAGCTCTGCAGGTCGCCGACCGGTTCCATCTGTGGCAGGGCCTCGGCCGAGCCGTGGAGACTTGCGTCGCCGCCCACCGCGATTGCCTGCGCAATCCTTCGCCCGCCAGCATGCTGCCGGAGGCTACCGAAGGGAATTCCGGTCGGCCGCAGGACGACTCGGAGCCCGTCGGCCGACGGGCCGAGCGGAAGAAGGCCGCACATGCCCTGGTCCAC
>NZ_JBEZWN010000125.1:0-8460 GCF_040637495.1 Streptomyces sp. NPDC029044 | reverse complement strand
CCGGGCGCGACGGGTCATGCCGCGCGACGCACCGGCATCCCGGTCCGAGGCCGCGCAGCGCCCCGACTCCGGCCGGCTGCCGTGCCCGGCCGGGCGCCGGGGGCGGCGGGCGGCCGGAGCGCGACCGGTCATACCGCGTGACGCGCAGGCATCCCCGGTCCGAGGCCGCGCAGCGTCCCCGCTCCGGCCGGCCGCCGTACCGCGTCCGGATCCCTTGTGACGAGAGTGCTCAGGCCGCCGGGCTCAGCGCCGGCTTGCCCAGGGTGTCGTGGTCCTCCTTGCGGAGCACCACCGGCGCCGCGGCCCGGCGCCGGCGCAGCAGGGAGCCCGCCCCGATCGCTCCGGCGATGAGCAGTCCCCCGGTGACGAGGGCGCCGCGGGGTCCGGCAAGTTCCATGAGGAGGCCCAGTGCGGGCGGGCCGCCCAGGCCCCACACTGTGCTGATGCTGCCCCACACACCCAGAACCCGACCTCGCAGGTGGGCAGGGGGGTCAGTCTGGAGGACGGCCGTACCGGCGGTGTCGGACACGGACTCCACCACGGCCATGGGCAGGACCAGCACGATCAGCACCGCCAGCGACGGCGACAGCCCCGCCACCACCTGTAGCAGCGCCCCCGCGGCCGCCAGCGCCCCCACGAGCCGCACCGACGGCCGGCGCAGCCGGGCACCCAGCACCGCGCCGAGGATGCCACCGGCGGCGAGCACGGTCGACACCGTGCCGAACGAACCGGCGCCTCCCGCGAGCGGCCCGGTGACCAGCACCGCGAGGGTGAGCCCGTAGTTGCGGCCGAACACCGCGCTGATCCCGCTCACCCCCGCCAGCGCGACCAGGCGCGGCCGCCGCACGAAGTAGGCCAGCCCCTCGCGCACGGTCAGGTCCGGGCCGGTGCCCTCGTGCTTCTGGCCGGTCAGCCGCACCGCTCCGGCGGCGGGGCGCAGGAACGGGATGACCGAGGCCACGAAGAGAAACGACAGACCGTTCGCGAAGTACGCGGCGGACGTGCCGAGGAACCCGACCGCCACACCCGCCAGGGCTGCTCCCACCAGGCGGCCCGCCTGGTGCACCAGCGCCCCGACGCCGATGGCCGAGGGCACGTCCTGCGCGGGCACGAGGTCGTTGCCCAGCAACGCGCACGCCGGGTTGTCGACGGTCGCGACGACACCCGTCACGGCGGCCAGCACCATCAGCGAGGTCATGTCGATCCGGTCCAGCGCCACGAGGACGGCCGTGGTGAACGCGATCGCGCCGAGCAGCGCCTGGCTCACGGCCGCCGTCAGCTTGCGGGGCCACCGGTCGACGGCGGCCCCGCCCAGCACGCTGATCAGCAACGCCGGCGCGGCCTGCACGGACATGGACAGACCCGTCGCGGCGGCCGACCCGGTGATCTGCAGGACCAGCAGGTTCTGCACGGTGAGCTGCATCCACGTACCGGCGTTCGACACGAAGTTCGCGACGGACCACCAGCGCATGCTGCGGTACCGCAGCGACCGCCAGGGCGAGCGGGAGGCGGGCAGGGCAGGGGAGGGGGAGGAAGACACAGTGCGGTACTCGGAGACGAGTCGGAGGACTCAGGAGAAGGGGACGAGGGGGCGAGGCACACCGGCCGCGCTGCGCGGTGGCCCCCCTCGACGGGTACGGCGCCGCCCATCGTGGCAGAGGGGGCCCGAGAAGCGGTTCCACCGCACCTTGATCCGCCGTCCCGGGCCTCCCAAACCCCGTGCCGCGCCCGGGCCTTGAGGCCACAGTGTGGTTACTCACACACATGGAAGCGGGGCCCGTCGCCCTGGCGCCGGACCCCGCACGGACGGTGACTGCCTACTCGAACTTGCCGCGGCCGCTCAGCGCGTCCCGCAACCGGTCCACCATGCCGGTGCCCGGGGCCAGGAGCTTGTTCGCCGGGGGCTTGTCGGGGGCCGCCGGGTGGGGCCGGGTCGGAGCGGTCTTCTTCGCCTTGCGCACCTTGTCGCCCAGCTCGTTGAGCGTGTCCATCGGGCAGGCCTGCCGCAGCCGGGGGAAGAGGTTGCCCTCCTCGTCGGCGATGTGCGAGCGGATCTCGCTCATGAGCATGCCCATCAGCCGGTCGAAGTCGGCGTCGCCCGCGTCGCAGCCCTCCAGGTCCTTCATGATCTGCTCGGCCGTGGCGTGGTCCTGGAGCTCCTGGTCGGCGATGGCGTCGCCACCGGCCACGTGCTCGCGGACGGCCGGGTAGAGGTAGGCCTCCTCGGCCACCGAGTGCCGTACGAGCTCCATCGTGACCTGGTCGGCGTACACCTTGCGGTCCTGGTGGCCGGACGGCAGGGCCTCGATCCTGCCGAACATCTCCTCGACCTCGCGGTGATCGGTCACCAGCTCGTCGATGACGTTTCCTCCGTGTCCCATGTCCTTCACCTCCAGCGCTCGGGTCCCCCCGGCCCCATCGGGTTAACGTCCGGTCCCGCCGGTGCCGCACCGGCGGATCAGACGGGGAGCTTGGCCCGGACACGTCCGGCTGCGGTGGCCGGCCGGGCGGTGGCGCGCACGGAGCGGCGCACCAGACCCGCGTCGCGCCGCAGGCCACGGGCGGCGTGCGTGCCGCGCCACACCACCGAGGGGCGGGCGCCGGTGTCGTCGGCGGCGATCAGCAGCCCGCCGAGCATGGACAGGTTCTTGAAGAAGTGGATGCGCTGCTGCGCCCGCTCCTCGGGATCCTCCGCCTCCCAGAAGCGGTGCCCGGCCAGCGTGGTCGGCACCAGGGTGGCCGCGATGGCCAGCGCGGCCGGACGCGGCATGCGCCCCGTGGCCAGCATCAGCCCCGCGGCGATCTGCACGGCGCCGCTGAGGCGTACGACCTGCTCGGTGCGGTCCGGCAGGGCCGGGACGCGCTCGGTGACCGGTTGGACGACGGGCTCGGCGGCGTCGGCGACCTGCTCCGGGTCGCGGACGGAACTCAAGCCGCCCGTGAGGAACATCGAGGCCAGCATGGGGCGGCCGAGCACTCGCAACAGACTCATGGCCCTCTCCAGAAAGTCGGTGGGTACGGCGTTCGCCGGGTTCCCCAGCCGGAGCCGAACCACTCACACCGCCCGGTGCCGCGCCCACGCCTCCTCGCGCAGTTCCCCGGACACCAGGACGTCGGCCGCGGTGCAGGCCAGCGCCTCGGTCGCGGCGAGCAGCACCACGCGGGCCCGGGGCGAGGCGGCCGCCTCGGCGAACTCCGGGGTGTGGTCGGAGCCGTCCTCGTCCATGATCGAGACGAACGGGTGGATGGCGGGTACCCGCGTGCTGACGTTGCCGATGTCGGACGAGCCCAGGTACACGCCGGGCTCCGGCGGCGACAGCGCGATCCTGGCGCGGGCCAGATGCGCGGCGAACCGCTCGGACAGCACCCGGCTGTCCCGGAAGTGCTCGTAGCGCACGGTGGCCCGCTCCACCTCGGCGGTGGTGCCGGTGGCCCGGGCCACCCCGTCGGCGCACACCCGCAGCCGCTGTGTCAGGTCCTCCAGCGCCGCGGTCGTGGCCGCCCGCAGCCCGAACAGGCCCTCGGCGTATTCCGGGACGATGTTCGTGGCCGTGCCGCCGTGCGTGACGATGCCCTGCACGTGCGAGCCCTCCGGCAGTCTCCGCCCCAGCACGGCCAGCACGTTGAACAGCTCCACGAGCGCCGCCAGCGCGTCGACGCCCTCGGTCGGGTTGCCCGTGGGGTGGGACGCCCGGCCGTGGAAGGCCACCCGGTACTGCACCTGCGCGGTCAGGGGCGCCCGCGCCCAGTCGTGCACGCCCGGGTGGAACATGAGTGCCGCGTCGACCTCGTCGAACACCCCGGCCTCCACCTCGACCGCCTTGCCGCCACCGCCTTCCTCGGCGGGCGTGCCCACCGCCAGCACCGTCCCGGCGGATGTCTCGGGCAGGGCGGCTGCCACGGCCTGCGCGGCACCCAGTCCGGCCGCCGCGATGAGGTTGTGGCCGCACGCGTGGCCGAGACCGGGCAGGGCGTCGTACTCCATCAGCAGCGCCACGGCGGGCCTGCCCCGGCCCCGGCGCGCGGTGAAGGCCGTGGGCATCCCCGCCACGCCGCGCTCCACGGTGAACCCGGCGCGTTCCAGCTCACCCGACAGCAGGGCAGCGGCCCGGTGCTCGGCGAAGGCGTGCTCGGGGTCGGCGTGCAGGCGCAGCGCCACGTCCCACAGAACGTCGGCGCGGGCCGACACCTGTGCGCGGACGGCTCGGTGCAGGGCGTCGGGCGTACGGGGCACGGTACGGGTCACGGGGGTCTCCTCGGTGCCGGTGCGTGCCCGCCGGGTTTCACTCCCCGCCGCCGTGACACCCCGCGCTCCCCGCCGCTGCGGCTCCTCGTCACCGCGCGGCTTCCTGGCCCCGGTTGGCGGCAGTCCCTCATGGCCGAGATGTTGAAGATGTTATTTAAGTGAATTCTGAGAAAGTTGGCATGCTTTGTCCGATTCCGGAGATCCGGAAGGTGAAGGTACTCGCTTCAGCTCAGGGAGATGGTGCTATGCCTTCCAAGGAAAAGGTCATCGAGGAACTGACCGGCGTCCCGAGTGTCGACATCGAGGCGGCACTCGACCCGACCGAACTCGACGGCGTCTACCGCGACAGCCGTGAGTGCGCAGCACTGGCTCTGTCCTCCGGGGCGACCAAGCTGCTGCTGTCGCCGCCGACCCCGCGCCCGAAGAAGGGCTAGTGATCGACGGGAGTAGTCAATGGAGCAGTCTGGCACTTCGACCCTCTTGCAGGGCGCGGTGCAGGAACTCGCCTCCAGTGTGGTCTCCGCCCGCCGGGGCGGAGACCACGCGCGAGCGGCCGCCCCCGGGCCGGTCGACGTGGAGGAGGGAGGCCTCGCACTCGCTGCCGTCCGCGTGCTGGGAGCCGACGCGCTGCTGCCGGCCGTCCTGCTCGGCACCCCGCCCGACCCGGACGAACTCGCCGTGTTCCGCAAGTCCGCGGAGTCCTTCCCGCCCCGCCCCGACGCGGCACCCACCGTGCTGTGGAGCCACTGGGCCATGGGGCGCACCCTGCGCCGGCTCGACCCGCCGTCCGCCGCCGCCCACGCCGACGGCCCGGAACCCGGCGCCGAGTGGCTCGACGGCGCGAGCTGGCAGGTCCTGACCCATCAACTGGCCGTGCTGGCCCCCCTCGCGCTGCCCGGCGAGGACTGCGCCGTGTCCCGCGTGGCGCAGGGCCGCCCGGTGGACATCGCCCGCGGCTTCGTCCGCGCGGTGCGCCGCAGGGACTGGCGGCAGGCCGCCGGTGCCGGCCGCTGGCTCACCCTGCTGCACGGCGTCCCCGGGACTCTCGGCCTTGAACCGGGCCTGGACTTCGTGGAACTGATGGGCGGCCACGACCCGCTCGTCGCACTCCAGGTGACGGCGGCCCGCCGCCTGCGCACCGGAGCGCCGGTGTGACGACGGCACAGGCCCCACAGATCCGGCAGGTGGCGCGGGCCGCGCTGGCCTGGGCGTCCGCGCACCGGGCTGACTTCGCCCTCGGCGAGGACGCGCTGGCCGCCGACGGACAGGTCAACAGCAGCTGGAAGCCGCTCGGCGAACTGGCCCAGGTCTGCGCGAGCGTCACCCGCCGCACGCCCGAAACCGACCCCCTGCACACCGCTGCGGCCGACCTGCTGGCCTTCGCCTGGCGGCAGACCCGCGACGGTGAGCTGTTCCTTCTGCTGCAACGGCTGGAACCCTTCGCCACCTACCCGCTGGAGGTCTACGCCGCCCTGGCCGCGGCCGGATACCGGCACCCCGCCTACGAAGCCGCCGCCGCCACCGTGGCCCGCACCCGCGGCTGGCGGCTCACCGAGCAGGAACCGACCCGCCGCCTGGGCGTCCTCAAGGCCGAGGAACGGGGCGGTACGCACCGGGACGAGCCCGCGGAGCGGGTGCTGCGCCGCACCTGGCTGGGCGGCCTCCCGGAACCCTGGACCTTCGAACGGTCCGCCGGATACGCGCTCACCCACGTCGTCTTCCACCTCACCGACTGGGGACGCGCCACCGGGGGAGTGCCGTCCGACGTCACCGCCTACCTCGCCGACTGGCTGCCGCCCTGGCTCGACACCTGCCTGGACGCGCGGATGTGGGACCTGAGCTGCGAACTGCTCGCCGTGGCCGCGAGCGTGCCCGGCCTGCCCGGCGACGCCGTACCGGACGACGCCTGGGAGCGGATCGCCGCCGCACAGGACGCGTCCGGCGCACTCCCCGAGGAGGGGGACGCGGGCGAGGCGGGCCGGTACTTCGCGCACCACTACCACTCCACCCTCATGGCGGCCTTCGCCGCGGCTCTCAGCGCCGGACAAGGAGCACCGGTATGACCGACACCCGCCTGATCCACACCGTCGGAGTGGGCGCCATCGAATGGCTGTGGGCCCACCGGGACGGATTCCGCCTGGAGCCCGACGTGGACCCCGAAGTCGGCTTCCTGGAGCGCTTCAAGCCCGTCGGTGAACTGGCACTGATCTGCAAGGTGCTGTTCCGCGAGGGAGTGGCCGGCTCCCGCCAGGCCCAGCTCGCCCGCCAACTGCTCGACCACGCCTGGCGCGAGACCCTCGACGGCGGCACGATGCTGGTCCGCGGACAGCGGACCGAGCCGATCTCCCCCATCCCGTTCGAGGTGTACCTCCCCTTCAGAGAACTCGGCTACAGCCAGCCCGACGTCGAGCGGGCCGCCGTACTGAACCACCGGCTCGACAGCTGGGTCGCGTTCGAGACGACCCCCACCCGACGGCTCGGCCTCTCCGCGTTCCAGCGCCGCTACGGCCTCACGCCCCGCCCGCCCGAGGCCGACCTCGTGGGCACGACCTGGCTGGCCCGCACCCCGGAACCCTGGACGGTCGAGGGCCACATCGCCTACGACGTCACCCACACCGTCTTCCACCTCACCGACTGGGGTGAGGACCCGGACGGCCTGCCGCCCGGCATCGCCGACTACCTCGCCACCTGGCTGCCGGTGTGGATCGACGACTGGCTCGACCTGGAGCGCTGGGACCTGCTCGGCGAACTCCTCGTGGTCGACGCCTGCCTGCCCCGCCCCACCCTGGACGAACGCGCCTGGCAGGCCTTCGCCGCAGCGCAGCAGCCCGACGGAGCGATGCCCGCGATCCGCACGATGCCCGAGGGCACACCCGACGAGGTCTTCGACATCGTCTACCACCCCACCCTGGTCGCCGCCTTCGCCTCGGTCCTGGCCACGTCCCGGGCCCTGTCCGGTCTGGCGCACGCGTCATGACGACCCGTTCGCTGCCGCCGTGGCCGGGCGAACACGGACTGCTCGACGCCGAGGACCCGAACCGGGCCCCGGTCGCCCCCCGGGCCGACATCCCCCCGGACGACCGGCTGCTCGCGGACGCCGTCACCGCGTCCGACGCCCCCGACGTCGTCTTCGCCCTCTCGCGCGCCGGCCACCGCACCGTCCTGAGCGGCGGCACCGCCCCGCCCCCGCCGCTGCCCCGCGAGAACCTGCGCTACGAGATCGGTTCCGCCGGCAAGACGTTCACCGGCCTGCTCATGGCCCGGCTCACCCACGCCGGCGTGCTGACCGGAGGCGAACCGGCCACCGCCCTCCTGGACGGCGGGCGGCCGGTCGGCGCGACCCCGGTGACGCTCGCCCACCTGATCACCCACACCTCCGGACTGCCCGCCCTCCCGGCCGGCTTCATCCGCCAGGGCCTGCCCGCCTGGCACACCAACCCCTACGCCCGCTTCCCGGCCGCCCGGGTCGTCGACGCCTACCTGCGCCACCGGCAACGGCACCGCCCGGGCACCCGCTGGCGCTACTCCAACTTCGGCGTCGCCGTCCTCGGGCACGCCCTGGCCGCCGCGACCGGCACACCGTGGGAGGACCTCCTCACCGGCCAGGTGCTGCGCCCGCTCGGCCTCGACGGCACGACCCTGCGCGCGGACGGCTCCGGGCTCGACGCCGTCGGGCACGGCAGGGACGGCGAGTCACCCGTGCCGCCCTTCGACGCCGGCGGCTTCCAGGCGGCCGGCGCCGTGCGGGCCACGCCGTACGACCTGCTCGCCTTCCTGGAGGCCCAGCTGCGTCCGGGCGATGCGCCATCGGAGCTGGCACCCGCCCTGCGCGCGGTACGCCTTCCCGTGCTGCGCCGGGGCCTGACGCACCGCCACGTGCACACCATCGCCTGGTTCCGTCACCCCACCGACGGCGGGCCGATGTTCTTCCACAGCGGTGCCACCCTCGGCCAGCAGGCGTTCCTGGGCTTCCGCCCCGACACCGGCACGGCACTGGCGGCCGTCTGCACCCGTCGCTTCCGCGCCCGGGACCCGTTCGTCGCCACCGCGTACGCGCTGCTCGCGGAGGGCCGGCCGGACCCGCCCGGCGCCGACGGCACGTTCCGTGCCGGCGCCGGGCAGCCCTGACCCCTCGTCACACGCGCTGCCACAGGGCAGGGGTGTGGGCGGGGATCCACGGGCCCTGCGCCTGGTGCGTCTGGAGGCACTGGTAG
>NZ_JBEZWN010000124.1:0-8498 GCF_040637495.1 Streptomyces sp. NPDC029044 | reverse complement strand
CTCGTGCAGACAGCCGGCGCAGCCCGTCTCCCCGGGCAGGACGAAGGGACCGACCACACCGGTGCCCTCCACGACAGTCCGTCCCCGGCGCCGCCGTCCGGGGTGACGGCCGTCCCGAAGGCGATGGCGGGGCGGATCAGCCCTTCCTCGTCCACCACGAACACCAGGTTCCGTCCGTTGCGGCCCTCCACCGAGTCGCAGCTCCAGATGCCGAGACCCCGGTGCGTGGCTCCCCGACTGTCCAGGCAGAAGCCGGGATCCGCGGCCGACTGAAGCACCCCGCGGTCGTCGTCGACGCGCCAGCGTTGTGTGCGCGACGTGGAGCAGGGAGCCGTGATCACATCGGTCCCGTCGGAGAACGCACCGCCCACGTCGAGGCACAGCCCCGAACCGACGTTCACGACCTGCGAATACGAGTTCGAAGGTGGGTGCGCGGAAGAGGGCGGGGGCTTCGGGCTCGTCGTCTTCGTGGGTGACGGGCTTTTGGCCGGGGCCTTCGAGCTCCGCGACGGCGACGGGGAGGGCGGCGATGGTGAGGGCGACTCCGGCTTCGCCGGCACGGTGGCCGTCACCGTCACCGCGACCGCCATCGGCGGCACCCTCACCGGGGCGCCCGCCGCGCCCGCCGGGTCCTGCGACGGAGATTCGCCCTGCGTGATCAGGAACGCCACCAGCGGCAGCAGGGCCACCCCGAGCGCCGCCGACACCAGCACGGTGCGTCGGCGATCCGGTGCCCCGCCCCGCTCCTGCGGACCCCGCCCGGATCCGGCGCGGCCGGGCAGGGTCCGCCCCACGGCAGGGCCCCGGGCCTCCCGCTCGCCCGCCGCGTACGCCGTGCCGCCCCACGGCAGCAGCCCCTCCGCCAGCGCAGTGCGCGGGGCGTCCCGCAGGGCCGACAGCTCCGCGTGGGCCGTCGTGCAGTGCGGGCAACGCGCCGTATGAGCATGCAGATCGGCGCTGTCGCGGGGGTTGTCGGGTCGTACGGACTCCTCGATGAGGCGGCCGAAGTCGGGGCAGTCCGGGTCCTCGGAGGCGGCGAGGCGGGTGCGCAGGCAGGCACGGGCCAGCCGGTGCAGCGCCGGGTCCGTTCCGTAGGTGACGTCCTCCCGGGTCAGCCCGAGGAGGACGGCCGTCCGCTCCGCGGGCTCCTCTTCCACGACCCCGTACCAGATCAGCCCCTGAGTGCGGGAAGGCAAGGACTGAAACGCCGTGAGCATGGAGGGCAGCACACCGGACGGACCGGTCGTGTTCAGCACAAGCAGCAGGCCCGCGTCCAGACCGGCCGCCCGCCCGTCCCCGGCCCAGGCTCCGGCCGACCGGGCGACCAGCAGGAGGAGCCGGTGGCGCCAGGGCAGTCCGGGGTCGATGCCGCGGGCGGCCTGACGGGCGGCCAGCGTGAACGCCTGGGCGGCCAGTTGCCTCGCCATGGACTCGTTGGGGCTGCACAGCCGGGCGTAGGCGAGGACGTGCGGATGATGGCGGGCGCGTAGCTCCTGGAGCGCCGGGAACGCCGAGACCGTATCGGCGCGCAGCAGCTCGGCGAGCCGCGCGTCGGGCGCGCTCCTGTGGATTGAGTGACCGAGCTCCACACCGCCACGATCCTTGCCGTCGGCCCGAGCCATCCCGCCGCCTCCTCGCAGCCTTGCGACCCGCTCGGAAACCTGACTTACCGGCGGGTATGACGGCTCATAGTGGAGGAAGAGAGGCCGTGGGGAAAGGGTTTCTTCGGGTAACCATGAGTCGCCGGTGACCGGTATCTCGATCACCCGGAGGCGCTCCCCGTGCGGGTGCGGGTGCGGATCCGGGTGCGTCACGATGGAGGTGTGCGAGTGCGACCAGTGCTGATCTTCGACGGGGACTGCGGCTTCTGCACCACGTCGGTGGGTGTCGTCCAGCGCCTGGTGCGGCCCCGGTGCGAAGCCGTGGCGTGGCAGCACGCGGATCTCGCATCGCTCGGCGTCACGGCGGAGCGTGCCCGGTACGAGGCCCTGTGGGTGACACCCCATGGGCGGGTGTAAGGCGGAGCGCAGGCCGTGGCGAAGATTCTGCTGAGCGTGGGCGGCCTGTGGTCCGTCGCCGGCGCCATCCT
Source organism: Streptomyces sp. NPDC029044 (assembly GCF_040637495.1). Taxonomy (NCBI): domain Bacteria; kingdom Bacillati; phylum Actinomycetota; class Actinomycetes; order Kitasatosporales; family Streptomycetaceae; genus Streptomyces; species Streptomyces sp. NPDC029044. The sequence goes on along the minus strand of NZ_JBEZWN010000124.1, from coordinate 6,409 downwards.
CACCCTGCCGCCCGTGCGCTGGGTTGCCCACGGCGTCTACCGCCTGGTGGCCGCCCATCGCGGGCTAATGCCTGGAGGAACGGCGACGTGTGCGGTGCCCGGAGAGGCGAGGCACCCGGCGTGAGCTGCCAGGGCCTGCCCGATGAGTCGCCAGGGTCCCCTTGCCTGCCTTCTAGGCTGACGCCATGGACAACGGGCTCGCTCACGAGCAAAGCCTCTTCATCAACTTCCGACGGTACGTCCCGGATCCGAAGCAGCACGGGTTTCGGTGGGTTGACATCAAGCAGCTCCGCTTCGTCGCGGAGTCAGTGCCCGACAGAGGGCTGCTCGCCGCACTGATCGAGCATGAGCAGTTCCGGGACGACTATGCAGGTGGTGGAGTGCTGCCGGACGGGCTCCGGCACGGTCCGTACTGGCAGCGGTTGATCATTCCCGACCTGTACGAGTCCATCAGCCAGGAGAAGGCCGTGCGGATCCTGCGGGAGTGGATGGATCCGCCCTGGGACGTGCCCCCCGAGCTGGAGGCAGATCTACAGCGTGAGGTGTTCGCCCGCCTGGCCTCTGCCGATGGCATCCACCACCTCAGCGAGCCCGGTGATGAGGCGATTCATGACTGGGGACGCGTGCACGACTGCTTCCACGAGTTCGTGCTCATCGACCGCTCGGCCGGGCGGATCACGCTCATCGTCGCCGCCGACGACTGAGGCAACCACGGGCATCCGCTGCGTTGGCTGACATCAGGAGCGGAGCCGGCCCTGTTCCGGCTGTTCACCTGAAAGGGTCAGATCTCGACCGGGGAGAGGAAAAGGCGCATATCCGGCCACCAGCCGGTGAGCCATGCGGCATGACCGAACCCTTACGGGCCGACTCGCCTCCGGCTCCCTGCCGCCCGCCATCCATGCCGGTCGTCTTCACCGCCGACTTCACCTCAACTTCCCAATGGGTCGCAGGCCGTTCCTGGGCCTATCCCGGTGGAGGCCCGGTCAATCCACGCGATGACAAGCTCGACCACCTGGTGGCCGACGCCGCGTACAGCCGCTCCGGCGTCTTCCGCGCCGGACGACGGCAGGACGGACGCTGGAACACCGGGCTGCTCACCACCGAGGGGAGCGAGGAAGGCTTCACGGTCCGTGCGGGGGATGTACTGGAGGCCCGGGTACGTCTGCCGGAGGAGATCGGCGCCTGGCCCGCGATCTGGACGTGGCGCGACGGCGACCAGGAGATCGACGTCTTCGAATATCACCCGGACAACCCCGACCTCCTCGAATTCACCAATCACGTGCGGGGCACCAATCGCTACCACCACGACGAGGCAATCCGCCCCGGCGCGTGGGTGGACCTGCGTACCGTCTTCGGGACCCGCTCGGTGGACTGGTGGCTCAACGGCAGAGCGGTCTTCGCCGACGGACGAGGGGTGGGCAGGACCTGGCACGCCTACCTCATCGTCAACCTCTCCGTGTGCGCCGGGCGATATCACCCCGCACCACAACCGGGAACGACTGGGATGTCGTACGAGGTGAGTCACCTCCTCGTACGCCGAGCCACGACGTTCGACGCCTCAACGGGGGCCACAGCGGGAGCATGTGAGCAGGAGGACGTCGCACCACCGTGACCGAGCCCCTACTTGGCATGTGCCGCCTTCTTGCCCTTCTGGTTCTTCCGAGATTCTCCCGGGATCCGGCCGTGGTCACGTGTTCTGCCGTTCGCGTCCGCGTTGGCCGCGGCCTGCTCAGAGGTGCTGCGAGTGAAGGTCCGGTCGGTGTCGGGATCCGGGCTGTCGGAGGACGGACGAGCGCTGCGGACCTGAACGGCATCGCTCATCGGCCTGCCGGAGGCCGGGGGACCGGGCGAACGCGGAGGCACCGATGCGGAGGGCGTGTCATCGTCGTGACCGGCCGATTCCGAAGGTGTGGAGGGGGCCACCGGGTCGGGGGCGGACGGGGCCGCTTCGCCTGCGGCGTCGCGGTGTGAAAAGCCTTCGGTGACCACCAGGCCGCCGGCGAGAAGGGCGGCGAGTGCAGCCGCCGCCCCTCGCGCACGGATGCGGCCTCGTGGGGTCGCGGGCCGAGACACTCCCCCGGCGAGGCCTGCTGAAGTGCCCTGGCTTCTGGGCGCCGGCACAGCGGGCGACAGGCTCCGGTGTGTGCTGTCGGCGTGACGCGCGACGGTGGAGGGTGCGGCGCTCAACACGGGGCGGGCAACGGCGGCGGAGGGGTCCGCTGAGCTCGCTCCGGAGAGACGGGTCAGGGCCACGGCACAGTCGGCCGCCCTGGGACGACCGTGTTCTTCGAGGCTGGTCATGTCCCGGAGGAGGGCGGCGAAGCCGTCGGGCAGGAAGTCCGGCAGGTCCGGCCGGCGGTGCAGGCGCGCGATCGCGGCCTCCAAGGGGCCACCGTCGTATTCGAGGCGACCGGTGAGGCTTTCGAGGAGGACCAAGCCGAGGGCATAGATGTCGGCAGGCCGGCCGACGGGACGGCCCAGCACCTGTTCGGGGGCGAGATAGGCCGCCGTGCCGGTCAGGACGCCGGTGGCGGTGCGGGTGGTCGCATCGAGCAGCCGGGAGATGCCGAAGTCCGTCAGATGGGGACGGCCGGAAGAATCCAGAAGGATGTTGGACGGTTTGACATCCCGGTGGACGATCCCCTCCTCATGGGCGTGAGCCAGAGCTTCGGCCAGTGCCGCGCCGAGGGCGGCCGCGGCCTCGCTCGGCAGGGGCCTCTCGGCGATGCGGCACTTCAGGGTACGTCCGTCGATCAACTGCATGACCAGGAAGGCTTCGCCGTCATGGCGTCCGGCGTCGAAAGCGGTGACCAGGCCCGGATGCTGCAACCGGGCGAGGATCTCGGCCTCGCTGCGAAAAGCCTCCTCCGTGTCGAAGCCGCTCCCGGGGCGGAAGACTTTCACGGCGACCGGCCGCCGCAGTCGCAGGTCGAAACCGCGGTGGACGTCAGCCGCACCACCGGAACCGATCAGCCCGTCCAGGCGGTAGCGGCCCGCCAGAATCCGGGCACAGCCTCGAAATGCCCGGGCGTCCCGCACCTCGCGCAATCCCACCTCGATCTCCCCACTCCGCACGCGCACACCGATCAGGGCCCGCCGCCGACGAGCCGCCGGACGCAGGTACCCATTCATCCGCCGCCTGCACCAGCGGGTGGCCCGCTCCCTTCAGCGCAGCTGCTCGGCCAGTCCGACGATGACGCCCTCCGGGCCGCGTGGGCAGCAGAGCTGACAGCTGTCCTCGAACCGGGCGATCCCACCGACGAGTTCCGCGCCGTGAGGGCGAAGGCGGGCAACGGTGTTCTCGATGTCGTCGACGGCGGACATGACGCGGTGCGTGCCCGGACGTTGTGCGGCCGGTTGCGCGGTCGGGCGCTGTTGCCTGTCGTTCGGATCACGCCGCAGACGCGGGGTCCAGCACCCGCCCGGTTCCTGCGGCTTCTTGCGACCCGATAGGCTGTATACAGCCCGATGTGCGGGGCAGGCGACGAGGAGTCTCATGGTCCGGGCCACTGGCAAGAGCGAAGCGGTGTACGAGCGTCTGAAGGGTGATATCGAGTCACTGCGCCTGCGTCCCGGGGCGAAACTGAGCGAGGTCCAGCTCGGCGAGGAACTGGGGGCCTCCCGTACCCCGGTTCGGGAGGCGATCCGGCGGCTGGCCCGTGAGGGGCTGGTGGACTTCGTGCCGGGCGAGGTGGCCCGCGTCGCGTCGATCTCCCTGGGCGGGGTGCGCGCCCTGTTCGAGTTCCGGATGCTGCTCGAGCCGGAGGCGACCGCTTCGGTCGCGATGGCGGGCACGGTCCGCGATCAGGTCCTGGTGCCGTTCCGGGAACTCCTGGAACAGTTGGACGAGTTCGACGCGGCCTTCCGGACGCTCGGCGCGGCCGAGCAGGAGCGGGACTACCAGGGCTTCTACGATCTGACCGAGTCGTTCGACCAGGCGGTGATCACGGCGTGCCGCAATCCCTACCTCGCCCGCACGATCCGTGACCTGCGCAGCCAGACCGTGCGGCTGCGGCACCTCTCCCACAGCGGGCCACGTCGGATGCTGACCTCGCTGGAGGAGCACCGGGCCATGCTGGAGGCCATCACACAGGGTGACGCACAGGCGGCGTCGGCCGCCTGCCGCCACCACTTGGCGCAGACACTGCGGGCCCTGATCGACAGCCTGACCGCGCACGACTTCCTGCTCGGCACCGATGTACAGGTGGGCATCGCCGGCTGACCCCTCCGAGCGGTACCACGGAAGCGGAGTCGATTCCCTTTCTGAGACGCGGGGTCCCTTCACCTCCGCATTGCTGTATACAGGAGTGGATACATTGTCGCTCGAGGGTGAGGGCCGTCCGATGCCGCACACCGTCGCGGCGGCGGACCTGCTGAGGTTCGCCGCCGCCACCACCGAAGCCCACGGGGTCCCACCCGAGGACGCTCACCTGCTCGCGGACACGCTGGTGACCGCCGAACTGTGGGGGCACCCCTCCCACGGAATGCTGCGCTTGCCGTGGTACCTCGCCCGCCTCCGGAGCGGTGCGACGGCGGCGACCGCGGCCCCCCGAGTCGTCAGCGACAACGGCCCGGTGCTCGTGGTGGACGGCCAGGACGGACTGGGACAGGTCCTCGCCGACCGTGCGACGCGCCTGGGCATCGAGCGGGCCGGGGAGCACGGCATCAGTGCGATCGCGGTCCGCAACTCAGGGCACTTCGGGACAGCCGCGTACTTCACCCGCAAGGCGGCCGGGGCGGGCCGTGTGGCGATGCTGGCCACCAATGCCAGCCCGGCGATGGCACCGTGGGGCGGCAGGGAGAAGCGGGTCGGCACCAACCCGTGGTCGATCGCCGCCCCCGCCGGCCGCTACGGCACGGTCGTGATGGACATCGCCAACACGGCCGTGGCGCGCGGCAAGATCTACCACGCCGAGGAACGCGGCGAGCCCATCCCCGAAGGCTGGGCTGCCGACGCGGACGGTGCGCCGACCACCGATCCGCGCCGCGCCATCGAGGGCCTGATCCTTCCGATGGCCGGCCACAAGGGCTACGCCATCTCGTTCATGTTCGACGTGCTGGCCGGCGTGCTCACAGGCAGCGCCTTCGGTTCGGGTGTCGTCGGCCCGTACCGGCCCGCCGGCCGCAGCGGAGTGGGACACCTGCTGATCTGTGTGGACATCCGCGCGATGGCCGACCCCGGTGAGTTCGCCCGGCGGATGGAAGCCCTGGTCGAGGAGACCAAGTCCACCCCCACCGCTCCCGGAACGGCCGACGTCCTGGTCCCCGGCGAGCCTGAGGTGCGCACCGCCGAGCGGCTGCGCACGGAAGGCATCCCGGTCCTCGAGGACACGTGGACCGCACTGGCGGCGATCTCCGAGACCACGGACGTCCCCCTGCCCGCCCCCCGCTCTTCCACGACTGCACAGGAGCTTCCCGCATGATCGCCCTGACCGTTTCCCTGCACGTCGTCCCCGGCTGTCGTGATGAATTCCTGGCGGCCATCGAGGAGAACGCCGCGCGCTCGTTCTGCGACGAGCCGGGCTGCCGGTACTTCGACGTGGTGTGCGACCTGAACGACGACCACCACTTCGTCTTCCACGAGCTCTACGACGACGAGGCCGCCGTCGAGGCCCACCGCGCCGCCCCGCACTTCAAGGTCTGGCGCGAGGCCGCCGCGAAGTACGTGCTGCCGGGCAGCCAGGTCAACACGCTCTCCCACCGCCTGTTCCACCACTCCTGACCCCTGCCCCTGATCGGAGCCACCCCATGTGCATCCATCCCGCCGAACCGACCCTGCTCATCCACCCGGGCGAGGCCGAACGCTTCGACCGCGGCGGCGGCGTCACCACCATCCCCTACGTCGGCAAGTGGAACTCCGGGACGGCGGTCATCACCACCGGGCAGACCGTCTTCCAGCCCGGCACCGGACTGCCTGTGCACAGCCACAACGTGGAGGAGTCGGTCCTGATCCTCGAAGGGGAGGCGACCGCCGAGATCGACGGCCGGCTCTTCGACTTGGAAGTCGGCCAGGCGACCTGGGTCCCGGCCGGCATCCCGCACCGCTTCTTCAACCGGGGTCAGGACGTCATGCGCATCTACTGGGTCTACGGCGGCCGGGACGTGACCCGCACCATCACCGCGACCGGTGAGACCTTCGAGCACCTCTCGGAGCACGACAAGGGAGGGGCCCCCGCCGCATGAGCAGCCTCATCACCACCGTCAACCCGGCCACAGGGCAGCCCCTGGCCACATACGAGGCATCGGGGTTCGTGTCGGGGCACCTCGCGATGATCGAGGAGCCGGAGGCCATCGCCGGCACGGCGGCGTTTGCGTCGGGCGGCCGGTTCGTCGTCCGCCCGGACCGCGCGGCCGACCACCTCGCCGAGTACAGCGTCATCGCCGGCAACACCATCGGCTACGGCGCCAC
>NZ_JBEZWN010000123.1:0-8715 GCF_040637495.1 Streptomyces sp. NPDC029044 | reverse complement strand
GGCCGGGCACGTCGATGCCGGCCGACGCCCCGACGGTGGTCCCGGGCTCCTTGTCACGAACGTGCTGTGTCATGCCGCCAGCCTGGGCGCCCGGCACCCCGCATCCCAGGCATCCCTGGGATGCGGGGGCACGGGGCCGCTGACGACGCTGTGTCGGACAAACCTGACCATGCGCCAATCGCGCCCGCAGCTCGGGGCGTCGAACCCGGCCACGCTGCGCTCCCAACACGCGGCCGAGCAGCGGGAGGCACGCGCCACCATCGCCGCCTACGCCAACCGCATCCAGACGCTGAGCCTGCGGAACGCCGAACTCGAAGCGGAGAACGCCACCCTGCGCGAAGCTCTCCGCCAGGGCGGCACCGTGGCCTCCCTCCCTGTGACGCGTTGAATGCTGCCGCCGGAAGGACTTTCCACCTACTCTCCAGCGGGGAGGTGCCCCTATGCCTTTGGCCCGGGACAGTGCTGCGTTGAGACCAGGTACCGACACTGACGCCCACACGGAGGGCTTTACCGTTTGGTCCAAGGTTCCTCGAGGTGCAGCCGAAGATCGATGTCGTACACCCTCCCTCCGGGAGGGTCATGTCACTACATTCGCGCTGTCTTGTGAGGCGTCTTCCTTGGACTGCGGCTTCAGGACGCCCCGCCCACGCGTACGGTCTATCTCGCGCCATTCCGGCCGCAGTCCAGCCAGATTCGTGGTGAGGAAGTACGCGGCGGCGCTGGCGAGCAGCACCGGCACGAGTCCGACAGCGGTCACCGCCGCGCCGGCGAGCAGCCCGCCGAGAGGGATGCCTGCCCAGGCCAGCGAGTCACCGAGCGCGTTGACCCGGCCCAGCATCCGGCGCGGCACCCGCTCGACGAGGACGGCTCCCAGCACTGGATTGACGAAGCCGGCACCGAACCCACTGACCGCGAAGACGGCCAGTACTGCTCCCAGCGGGGCATCCAAGGCGAGGATCAGGAACCTCGGTGCCCCGGCCAGCAGGAACCCACCGAGAACCACCACCCGCCGCCGCAGCCGGTGCGCGACCACCGCGGCGATCAGGCTCCCGCCGACCGCCGCGGCCCCCATGACGCTGCCCATCAGACCGATCGAGGTCGGCCCGTTGCCGGACTCCCTTGCCCAGACCGGTGCGAGCGCCGAGGTGATCGCCGCATCCAGCAGGTTGGTGATGCCGCCGACCATGACGATGACGGTGAGCAGCAGCGGCTCGCCGCGCAGGAAGGTGAAGCCCTCGCCGAACCGCCGCCAGTAACCCGGTCCCGTCTCCCCGGCCGGCGAGGGGGCTTCCTCGATCGCATGCCCCATGCCGCGAGGCAGTGCGAGTTTGATGATCACCGATCCGAGGGCGAAGCAGCCCGCGTTGACGGCGAGTCCGGTCAGGGGACCGAGCACCGCCACTAGGGATCCGCCGGCCGCCAGGCCGACGGTGGAGGCGAGCCGCTCGGTCACACCGGCCAGACCGGTGGCACGCTCCAGTGGCACGCGGCCGCACTCGGCCGCTTCCGGCACCATCACCTCCTTGGCCAGGTCGCCAGGTCCCCGGGCCGCGCCGATCAGCGCGACCAGAACCAGCAGAAGGGGAAAGGACAGCAGGTCCAGGGCGTGGAGCAGGGGAACCGCGGCAGCGGCGATCGCGCTGGCCAGATCGGTGGTCCAGGAAACGGCCCTCGGGCCGATCCGGTCCACCAGCGGTCCGGTGAACGCCTTGACCACCACGTACGGCGCCATCTCGCAAAAGGCGACCAGTCCGGTCTGGGTGGCGCTGCCCGTTGTGACGAGGACGAACCAGGGCAGTGCCACAACGGAGATCCGCGTGCCGGTCAGCGACAGGGCCATGGCCGCCAGCACCCCGCCCAGCGGGCGTAAGGACCTCTTGCCGGGTATGCCGCCGGTCTCCGCGGCGTCGTCGGTCATGACGTCGGACTTCCTTCCTCTTCCTGAGGGCCGGAAGGGAGCGACGACGCGGCAGGCGCATCCAGTTCGGGCAGGATCTGCGTGATCACAGCGACCCGTTCGGCTCCGTCCGGGGCACTCGCCACCGTCTCCGGCGCGTCTCGCCGGTAGCGCGCAATGACTTCCGCCAACTCCCGGTACAGGGCGGCGGCTTCCTCGGGCGTGAGCCGCAGGGCCCAGTCGCTCATATCGAAGGTGTTTCGCCATGCGCGTGGCATCGTCTGAAGCCCGCTCAGGGTCTGCTGCGTGCGCAGCGTGTAAATGGCGGCGACGGACTGCAGGTAGGCCAGTGTGGCCTCGGGCTCCCGCTCCGCCAGATCCGGATCGTTGAACCAGGTCGTCCGGTGCACCGAACGCCACCAGCGCTCTCGCGCGTTGCCGCGTTCGGTGTCCTCCTCGACGAAACCGGCCGCGCCCAGCTGCCGGAGGTGGTAGCTGGCCGTACCGGAGTTCACGCCCAGCCGCTCCGCGAGGCGGGTGGCGGTGGACGGGCCGTACTTTCGCAGCAGCCCGACCAACTGCACGCGCACCGGATGCGCTAGGGCACGCAGCCTCTTGGCATCCAGGACAACCGAGTCCTCTTTATCAACGTTCGGGTCGTCCGGCCTCACGTTCGGGTCAGTCATACCGCCCAAAGACTTGTTCGCAAAGACTCCTTCGCGAACAAGTCTTTGCAGTCTAGGCGGAGCCTTCGCTGCGCCACTGCTCATCATCGGCCGATTGAGTAGCTAGAACTCCCAACACAATGAGCTATCGGGAATAACTGTCTGTCAGGGAGGCGTGGGGGCGGGGTGGGGTGCGTGACGGTTCGCGGCTGACCCGACCTGCGACGGTTACTGCGCAGGAGACCTACACGCATGCTGTTCGGTGCCGTTCTCTGATCCCGTTGAGCAGTTCGGGACGGGGACCGTGGCGGTAGGTGGGTGCCAGGTGAGAATCCAGCCGGCGGTAAGCGCCGCCGCGCCGCCTGCCAGGGCAATTGCACCGCCTGTTCCCATGCCTGCGGCCACCGCGCCGAAGCAGGCCGGCCCGACGCCCTGCAGCGTCATGCTGCCGGAACCGAGCAGACCGAAGGCCTGGCCCTGGCCATCCTGCGGTAGGGCGTCCAGGAACGGCCGTTGCAGGCCGAGACCGTAGGCGAATCCGAAGCCGCAGAGCAGCAGCAGACAGGACGAGACGCCCACTACGGGCTCGACAGCGAAGCCGACCAGCGGCAGTCCCATCAGCGCAGTCAACGGGACTACCAGTCGCTCCCGGGTGGGCGGCCGTAGCAGTCGCCCCACCAGCAGGTCACCGACCAGCATGCCGACCGGCAGACAGCCCATCAGCACCGCGTACCAGCCGGGCGCGAAGTGGCGTCCTCCGGCGTAGGCGACGATCAGGCCTTCCGCGCCCGCTACGAACGCGGGCGGTAGCCACTGGGCCAGCATCAGTCGTCGTACCGTGTGTTTGCGCAGCAGCAGGCCGGCACCGTGCAGGCTTGCCCGGACGGTGCCGCCATCGCCCCGAGTGCTGCCGGGTGTGCCGCCGAACTCTCCCGGCTGCAGCCGGGGTAGCCGGATGCGGATGGCGAGCGCGCAGCCGAGGTAGAGGGCGGCGCTGACCGCGAGTGCCCGGCGCGGGCCGAGTGCCGCGACGACCGCCCCTCCCAGCGCCAGACCGAACAATTGCGCGCCGGCGCCGGCGATGTTGTTCAGTGAACGGCCCAGTACATAGGCGTCGCCCTCCAGCGACTGCGCGACCAGCCGACTCGACGCGCCGTGAAACACCGGTGTGGCGAGGGCGACCAGCGCCACGACGCCGAGGCTTGCCGCGATCGGCATCCGCACCAGGGCGAGCAGCAGGGCGGCGGCGCACGTCAAGGCGTAGCCGCCGGTGATGAGCGCGCGGGGCGGCAGCCGGTCGGCCAGTGAGCCCAGCAGCAGCGAGCCGAACAGCTGCGGGATGAAGCCGATGCCGAAGGCCAGTGCGCTCAGCAGCGCGGAGCCGGTGGCCGAGAAGACCAGAACCGAGAACGTGGTGATCCGCAGCGCGTCCGCAGTGATCGCGACGGTGCGGGTTGAGAAGAGCAGCCGGAATCGCGGCTCGGCCAGCACCTCCCGGTAGGTGGCACGGTGGTTGCCCTGCGCGGGCTCGGCGGTTGGGGTCATGACGCGCAGCCTCGCCGTGCGCCCACACCCCTCACCAATGATTCGTCGCTGGACGAATCGGAAGAGGCGTCCCGCGGTAGCCTCGCAGGGTGCTGCGCTTCGAAGTCTCCGTCGATGACCTGCTGCGCAGCCGCTTCGCGCTGTCGCCCGCGATGGACCTCTGCTTCCTGCTGCGCTCGCTCCTCGGCCAAGACCGGCCGCTGCCGCGAGCTTGGGCCACCCGGCTCCTGCCGGCCTTTGAGCGGCTTCGCCGCGAGAGCGAACTGAACGCAGCCCTCGCCTTGCACAGCCCGCAATCCGGACCGAACTTCGTCGCTCCGCCCCCGCGCGGCCTCAACCAGACCTGGGCAGACGACCTGGCCATGATTCGGGCCACACCGCTGGAAGCGGCCCGCCACGAAATCGCCACCAACGCGACCAGCCCGTTGGCCCGTGATCCCCGCGTACGCGCAGTGCTGGACTCCACGGACGCCATCTCCAGGATCGCCGAGGCGATGGACCAGGCCTGGCGCGAGCTGCTCGCAACGGACTGGCCGCAACTGCGCGCGATCTGTGAGCGCGACGTCGTGCACCGGGTGGGTGTGATCGGCGAACACGGCTGGGTCACGACCATCGAGAGCCTGCACCCGAGCATCGCCTGGCAAGCCGGCGGTATCGGGATCGGCCACTTCCCTCAAGTCGGAACCGTCCGCCTCGCCGGCGATGGGCTCCTGCTGATCCCTTCGGTCTTCGTCGGGAATGTCGCCGCGCACCTGGAAGACCCCTGGCCCAGAACCTTGATCTACCGTGCCCGCGGCACCGCCGCCCTGTGGGGCGAGCAGGAGAGCGTCCTCAGACCGGATGCCCTGACCGCTCTGGTCGGCCGGGCCCGAGCCCGGCTGCTGGTGGCGCTGGACGCCCCGGCCAGTACCAGCCACCTCGCCCGAAGCCTCGCCATGACACCCGGCGCGGTTGGAGACCACCTCGCCATCCTGCGAGGCGCGGGGCTGCTCGTCCGCGCCCGGTCCGGACGGTCCGTCCTCTACCGGCGCACCCCGCTCGGCGAGGCGCTGGTCGCCGGTTCGGGCTGAGGGCTCAGATTCAGCACTGCTTTCTTGAGGCGCCGCCAGCAGATGATTGCGCAGCCGAGGGTGAGGAAAGCCTCGTGGATGTCGTCCCGCATCTCCAACGGATCCGCAGACAGCGAAACCAGTGCAGGTGGGCGAACGCGCGCTCCACGACCCAGCGTTGGGTTCCGAGGCCAGAGCCGTGCTCGGTGCCGCGGCGGGCGATGACCGGCTTCACGCCCAGGTCCCAGACGAGCCGGCGGTACTTGTCGTGGTCGTAACCGCGGTCCCCGAGCACGACGTCCGGGCGGCGGCGCGGTCGACCGCGCTTGCCGCGCACGGGTGGTACCGCTTGAAGCAGCGGGATGAGCTGGGTGACGTCGTTGCGGTTGCCGCCGGTCAGGGTGACCGCGAGCGGGATGCCGGTGGCGTCGGTAACCAGGTGGTGCTTGCTGCCGCTTCTGCCCCGGTCAACAGGGCTTCGTCCCGTCTTGGATCCCCTTTTAGCGCGCGGATGTGGAAGCCATCGACTGCGGCCCGGGAGAAGTCCAGGGCGTCCGCGCTGCGAAGCTTGGCGAGGAGGACCTCGTGCAGCCGGGGCCACACACCGGCCTCGGTCCACTGGGCCAGGCGCCTCGCGGAGAACGCTCCCTGGGGACCGAACTCGAAGGGCCGCCCAGGGCGTCACCCACCGCTGAGCCGACGACCGCGCCAGCGGCCCGCTGAATCCGCGCAGGTCATCTGTGCCGCGCCGACGGCCGCGGGGCCCTATTTCCTTCTTCGGCTCCCCGAGCCATCGGCGACGAATGCGTCTCGTAAACGGAGGTGCGCTGCCTTAGACACCCTGAGGCTGAGACACCCGTACAGGTCACATAACCCCGTCCAGCCCGGTGTCCTCCGGCAGGTGAGCAAGGGCCGCCGCCCGGATCTCCGGGAACAAGGCCGTCATGTCCGTGCCGCGCCTGGAGCGCAGCAGCACCCGCCCGCCCGCGTACACGGCGAGCTGGGCGCGGTAGCCGTCCCACTTCGGCTCCGCTGCCCACCCGGTGGACAGCACAGGGCTGTCCACGGCCACGGTCAGCATCGGCTCGGGCAGGGACCACGTCATGCCGTAATGCCTTCCACACGGCTCCTCAGTCCCACCTTCACCAGGGATACTGATGGGAATGAGTGAAGGGTGACTCGCTAGTGGCCTTGGAGTTCGACACACGCCGCCCGCCGGTCCGTGCCTCGCAGTACCTGGAGTTGGTGACGGCGGTCCGAGCAGCGAGCGCAGCGGATGAGCTGGACTGGCTGGAATGGAAGTCGACGCTGGACTTTCGGCCGAAGAACAAGGCGGACAAGAGTGCTCGTGCGCATCTGGCCCGCGCCATCATCGGCTTCGCTAACCGTCAGCCCGACGTTGCCCTGCGCAACGTGGAGGGATACGGGTTCCTGGTCGTGGGTGTCGATCCGGAGGGCTACCACGGCGTCGAAGAGATCGACAGCGTCGAGCTGGAGAGGTGGATCACGCCGTACGTCGGTGAGGACATCGACTGGCGCACCACCTACGTCCACGTCAGCGAGGAAGGGCATGATCGGCTTCCAGTCCTGATCGTCACCGTCAGTCCTCCGAGCTGGGGCGACCCGATCTTCTGCATTCGCAAGGAGATCCCGCCGCCACCGCGCGGCGAATCGGACCAGGCCAAGGACAAGGACACGATCCGCGAGGCGACGATTTTTGTGCGGCGCACCGGCCGGACAGACCGTGCCCGGGCTGTCGACATCGACCGCCTGGGCGAGCGTCTCCTGCGCAAGCAGCAGGCGCTTGACCTGACGCTTTCCGTACAACAAGGCGCGGTGAGCCCCGTAGTCACCCCGGACGAAGCCCTGGACCGCGTCGTCAACGCGGAGCGCGAGCGTCTCGTCAGCCGCCTGAAGTCTGCTTCGGCGACGCCGACTGTGGAGCAGATGATGAGGGACTTCACTTCACAAACGACCCCGGATCCCCGCAGCCGCGAAACGTATCTGGAAGAGGTGGACCAGTACCTGGAGGCGCTCAGGCGAGCCCTCCCGAGAACACTGCCGGAAGTGGCGGCACTCGCCGCATCGCGCATCGCGCTGCGTCTGCACAATCACACGCACATCCACCTCAAAGACGTGCAGGTCAGGCTGGAGTTGCCGGATGGCGTGCTCGCTCTGCCTCCGACAGACCCTGATGACCGGGACAAGAGGAAGCCGTTTCCGAGCGGCCTCCCCAAGGCGCCCCGCCCCTACGGGCCGGGGAAGAGAGAGCCATTCGTCGGCTTGCCGGCCACTCCCGCCTGGCACCGTGCCTTCCCGGCCGTCATGCCCGCTGTCCTGCCGCCTGCATGGGAGATCGGGTGGAGGGGACCACCGTCGTTTTCCCTGCGGAGGACGTGCGCGTCGGCTTGTCCGAGGACCTGGCGCCGTTCGTGGCCGTGACCGGACAGCCTCTGCCCGGGACGCTGCAGGTGCCCTGGACAGCCACGGCCACGAACATGGAAGACACCGCTCAGGGAATCGTGTCCCTGCCGGTCTCCCCGGTGCGGTCGTTGTTCGATCTCATCGCGGCCGCAGACTCAGCTACCCACGACGCCGAAGATGAGGACGACACCTCCGAGGAATGAGCGCCGCCTCGAGGCCTGTCCCGCCGAACCATGCGTCTTCGGCACATTCCACAGGCGGCGTTCGCTGTCGGCTATGATCCCGAGCGAGGCGGCGCGCACGCCAGACTCCCCGCGGACCAGCACCCACGCCCCGCAGGCGGAGAAGGTTCTCCGAATCGCGCACAATCATCGAACTTTCCTCGCTTCGGCGCGGGCGTGGGCGTGCCGAGGAGGACTCAGCGATGGCCCGCAACCGCCGCCGCAAGCTCGACACCCGTACTGCAGCAGCCGCTTCCGGCATCCGCTACACGCAGGCCCGCCGCCAGGCCCTCGAAGCGCCCGGCGCCAGCATTTGCACCTACCAGGGCTTGATCAGCATCTGCAGCGCCTGCGGCCAGCCCGCGTACGACAGCGCCAGCGGCGCCAGCCACTTCGCCGAGCAGGAAGGCGCGGTGTTCTGCCCGGCGTTCCCGGCCGCGGCTGGCCTGCTGCGTATGGACTGGCATGACCTCTCGCTGCGCCTGGTCCAGGAGCGGTACCCGCGCACGGACGACATCTTCTTGGGGCAGCAGTCGGGGCTGAGCCATAGGGACCGGCTCCAGGCCTTCAGCGGTCCTGTCGTCGTATGCGCCCATTGCGGCCAACCCGCCTACTACAACAGGGAGGTCGGCATGGCGCACTTCACCAACCAGTGGGACGGCATCTTCTGCCCACGATTCCCACTGGCAGGAGAGACCCTGACCATCAAGTGGCATCCGCAGTCGCTGGCCGACTGGAAGGCCGGATACGTCTGTACCTACCCGCACATGTAGATCGCAGCGCCTCCGATCCGGAGCACCCGCCGCTGACAACGGGCGCAGCCGCCTCGCCGGGCAGGGTCGGGGCCCAGCCCGGCGGGGCGGCTATGGCGCGGATAGGGGCCTGGTGAAAATTAGGGGTGCACCCGTGTGGGC
>NZ_JBEZWN010000122.1:0-8716 GCF_040637495.1 Streptomyces sp. NPDC029044 | reverse complement strand
GGCGATCAGGCGATGCCGCACCCGCAACCGCCTACGGCGTGCCACCGCCCACGCTCGGCTGCTCCTCCCCCGACTCCCCGCGCGCCAGGCGGCTGTGGGTGCGTCCGTACAGGAAGTAGACGAGGAAGCCGGCGGCCATCCAGATGGCGAAGCGGACCCACGTCTCGGCGGGAAGGTTGATCATCAGCCACAGGGACGCGCAGACCGACAGGATCGGGATCACCGGCACCCAGGGGGTGCGGAAGGCCCGGGGCAGGTCCGGGCGGGACTTGCGGAGGATGATCACGCCGATGGCGACGACCACGAAGGCGAACAGCGTGCCGATGTTCACCAGGGCGGCGAGCTCGGTCAGCGGCGTGAACCCGGCGAGGATCGCGATGATCACGCCGAGCAGGATGGTCGGCCGGTGCGGCGTCTTGAACCGCGGGTGGACGTGCGAGAAGAACCGCGGCAGCAGCCCGTCCCGGCTCATCGCGAAGAACACCCGGGTCTGGCCGAGCAGCAGGATCATGCAGACCGTCGTCAGGCCGACCGCGGCGCCGAAGCTGATGAAGCCCGCGAACCACGGATGCCCGGTCGCCTTGAAGGCGTCGGCCAGCGGGGCGTCGACGGACAGCTCGCTGTAGTGCTGCATACCGGTGACGACGATCGACACGAGGACGTACAGCGTCGTGCAGATCAGCAGGGAGCCGAGGATGCCGCGGGGCATGTCGCGCTGGGGGTTCTTGGTCTCCTCGGCGGCCGTGGCCACGACGTCGAAGCCGATGAAGGCGAAGAACACGACCGACGCGGCGGTGAAGATGCCCATCACGCCGAAGTTGGAGGGAGCCCAGCCGAACATGAGCTGGATCAGCGGGGAGTCGAGACTGGAGCCGGCCTCGACGGGCTTCTCCTTCGGGATGAACGGGTCGTAGTTGTCGCCCTTGACGAGGAACGCGCCCGCGATGATCACGACGAGGACGACCGTCACCTTGATGGCGACGACCAGTGACGTGATCCGTGCCGACAGCTTCATGCCGAGCACGAGGATGCCGGTCAGGACGAGGACGAGCACGGCGGCGAGGATGTCGAAGCCGAAGGCGTCGGCACCCTCCCGGCTGCCCAGGCCGGCGGGCATCGTCCAGCCCGCGTTCTCCATGAGCGACTGGATGTAGCCCGACCAGCCGACGGCCACCACCGCCGTGCCGAGCGCGAACTCCAGGACGAGGTCCCAGCCGATGATCCAGGCGGGCAGTTCACCGAGGGAGGCGTACGAGAACGTGTAGGCGGACCCGGCGACCGGGACCGTGGACGCGAACTCGGCGTAACACAGGGCGGCCAGGGCGCAGGCGACGCCGGCCGCCACGAACGCCAGAGCCGTCGCGGGCCCGGCGTTGTCCTTGGCGACCGTGCCGGTGAGTACGAAGATTCCGGTACCGATGATCACACCGACGCCGAAGACGGTCAGATCCAGCGCTGACAGGGACTTCTTGAGCGCGTGCTCTGGCTCCTCGGTGTCGAGGATGGACTGCTCGACCTTCTTCGTCCGGAAGAGGGTACTGCTCACGGGGTACCTCCCACGCTTGTCGTCCTCGACATGATCGAGAGGGGGCACCATCCGTATGCCCCGACGGGGGCGGATTCACGCCAATGGGCCGGTTTCACCACCCTTCACGGTGGTGAAACCGGCCCATTCAGCGGTGTCAGTCGCGCGCGGACTCCACGGCGTCCGCGGCGGACCGCTCGGTGGTGTTGCCGTCCAGCCGGGCGACCAGCCCGGTCACCTGGCGGGCGATGTCCGGCGCGGTGAGCCCGATCTCGGCGAGGATCTCGGCCCGGGAGGCGTGGTCGAGGAAGCGCGGCGGGATGCCGAAGTCCCGCAGCGGTACGTCGACACCCGCGTCGCGCAGCGCCTGCGCGATCGCCGAGCCGACCCCGCCGACACGGCTGTTGTCCTCGACGGTCACGACCACGCGGTGCTGCTCGGCGAGCGGGGCCATGGCCTCGTCGACGGGCTTGACCCAGCGCGGGTCGACGACCGTCGTGGAGATGCCCTGCTTGTCGAGCAGGCCGGCGATCTCCAGGCACATCGGCGCGAGCGCGCCGACGGAGACCAGCAGGACGTCCGGCCGGTCGGTGCCGGGCTCGCGCAGGACGTCCATGCCGCCGACGCGGCGCACGGCCGGAACGGCGGGGCCGACGGCACCCTTGGAGAAGCGGACCACGGTCGGTGCGTCGTCGACGGCGACGGCCTCGCGCAGCTGGGCGCGGACCTGGTCGGCGTCACGCGGCGCGGCCAGCCGCAGCCCGGGCACGACCTGGAGGATCGACATGTCCCACATACCGTTGTGGGAGGCGCCGTCGGTGCCGGTGACCCCGGCCCGGTCGAGCACGAAGGTGACGCCGCACTTGTGCAGGGCCACGTCCATCAGCACCTGGTCGAAGGCGCGGTTGAGGAACGTGGCGTACACGGCGAACACCGGGTGCACGCCGCCGGTGGCCAGGCCGGCCGCGGAGACGGCGCCGTGCTGCTCGGCGATGCCGACGTCGTAGACCCGCTTGGGGAAGCGTTTGGCGAACTTGTCGAGGCCCACCGGCTGGAGCATGGCGGCCGTGATGGCGACGATGTCCTCGCGCTCCTCGCCGAGCTTGACCATCTCCTCGCCGAAGACGGACGTCCAGTCGGCGCCGGAGCTGGCGATCGGCAGGCCCGTGTCGGGGTGGATCTTGCCGACGGCGTGGAAGCGGTCCGCCTCGTCCTGGAGGGCGGGCTGGTAGCCGCGGCCCTTCTCGGTGAGGCAGTGCACGATGACCGGCCCGCCGAACCGCTTGGCCTTGGCGAGCGCGGACTCCAGGGCCTCCAGGTCGTGTCCGTCGATCGGCCCGACGTACTTCAGGCCGAGGTCCTCGAACATGCCCTGCGGGGCGATGAAGTCCTTCAGCCCCTTCTTCGCGCCGTGCAGGGTGTCGTAGAGGGCCTGACCGACGACGGGGGTGCGCTCCAGAACCTCCTTGGTGCGGGCCAGGAAGCGCTCGTAGCCGTCCGTCGTCCGCAGCGTCGCGAGGTGGTTGGCGAGGCCGCCGATGGTCGGCGCGTAGGACCGCTCGTTGTCGTTGACGACGATGACGAGCGGGCGGTCCTTGGCGTCGGCGATGTTGTTCAGCGCCTCCCAGGCCATGCCGCCGGTCAGCGCGCCGTCACCGATCACGGCCACGACGTGGTCGTCGCGCTCCAGGATCTGGTTGGCCTTGGCGATGCCGTCGGCCCAGCCGAGGACGGTCGAGGCGTGCGAGTTCTCGATGACGTCGTGCTCGGACTCGGCCTGGGAGGGGTAGCCGGACAGGCCGCCCTTCATCTTCAGCTTCGAGAAGTCCTGGCGGCCGGTGAGCAGCTTGTGGACGTAGGACTGGTGGCCGGTGTCCCAGAGCACCTTGTCCCGGGGCGAGTCGAAGACCCGGTGCAGGGCGATGGTGAGCTCCACCACGCCGAGGTTGGGGCCGAGGTGACCGCCGGTCTTGGAGACCGCTTCGACGAGGAAGCTGCGGATCTCCTCCGCCAGCTGGTTCAGCTCCTCCAGGTTGAGCCGGTCCAGATCGCGCGGTCCCCTGATACGGGTCAGCAGCGGCACCCGTGCCTCCTTGCAGTAGAGCTGTTGCCGGGCTTGTCGAGTCTAATGTTCCGCCTTTGCGGGCGGCGCCGAGGCTGTGCGTCGTACGTCACGCGTTCGGCTCTACCCATGGTGCGCCACCCCTACGACACAGCTGTGCCCGGTACCTGGGAGGTACCGGGCACAGGAGGTGTTCCTCGGTGCTACGCGCGCCCTGCGGTCTTCTGCGTCTTACGGGTGACGGCGTCGATGACGACCGTGGCCAACAGCACACCACCGGTGATCATGTACTGCACCGGGGAGGCGATGCCCTCCAGGGCGAGGCCGTACTGGATCGACACGATCACCAGGACGCCGAGCAGCGCGTTCCAGGTGCGGCCACGGCCGCCGAACAGCGACGTGCCGCCGATGACCGCCGCGGCGATCGCGTTCATCAGCAGGTCACCGCCGCCGGCGCCCTGGTTGGCCGCCGCGATCTTCGAGGCGATGAACAGGCCGCCCACCGCGGCGAAGGTGCCGGAGATCGCGAACACCGAGATCCGGACCATCTCCACGTTGATGCCGGCCCGGCGGGACGCCTCGACGCTGCCGCCGAGTGCGAACACCTTCCGGCCGTACGAGGTGCGGCGCAGCACGAAGTCCGTGACCAGCAGCACCGCGATGAAGATCACCACGGCGAGCGGCAGGCCCTTGTACTGGTTGAAGACGATGGCGACGGTGAACGCGAGCACCGCCAGCAGCACGGTCCGCACGATGGTCTCGCTCAGCGGCCGCGACGGCACGCCGGCGGCCTCGCGGCGCCGGTTGCCGAGGAAGGAGCTGAGGAAGAACCCGGCGGTCACCACCGCGGCCAGACCGTAGGCGGCGGCCACGTCGGAGAAGTAGTAGCTGGTCAGCTGGGCCACGACCCCGTCCGGGTCGAGGTTGATGGTGCCGTTGTCGCCGAGGATCTGGAGCATGAAGCCGTTCCAGAACAGCAGACCGGCCAGGGTGACGGCGAAGGCGGGCACGCCGATCTTCGCGAAGAAGAAGCCGTGCAGCACACCGGCGACCGTGCCGGTGAGGATGGCCAGCACGAAGGCGAGCCACTCGTTCATGCCGTTGGTGACGTTGAGCACCGCGAAACTCGCGCCCGCCACACCGGAGACCGAGCCGACCGACAGGTCGATCTCGCCGAGCAGCAGCACGAACACGATGCCGACGGCGATCATGCCCGTGCCGACCATGGCGACGGACATGTCGGACAGGTTGCCCGCGGTGAGGAAGTTGGAGTTCAGGCTCGTGAAGATGAGCCAGATGATCGCCAGGCCGATGACGACCGGGATCGAGCCCAGGTCACCGGACTTCATCTTCCGCTTGAACTCGCTGACGTAGCCCTTGAGGCCCTGCTCGCGCACCAGCAGCCGGGGGTCGACCACCGTGACGGCGGCCTTGGCCGCCTCGGGGTTCTCCACGACGTGGTCGTCCGGAGCCGCGGAGGTCTTGTCGATGCTCACTTGGAAACCTCCCCGTTCGTGCGCGCCGCACGGCGGGTCACGGCGTTGTCGGTGGCGCCGGTGATGGCGGAGATGATCTCTTCCTGCGAGGTCGACTTGACCTCGAAGACGCCGTTGTTGCGGCCGAGGCGCAGCACGGCGACCTTGTCCGCGACGGCCTTCACGTCGGCCATGTTGTGGCTGATGAGGATCACGGCGTGGCCGCGCTCGCGCAGCCGCTCGACCAGGTCGAGGACCTGCGCGGTCTGCTCGACGCCGAGGGCGGCGGTGGGCTCGTCGAGGATGACCAGCTTGGGCTCGCCGAGCATGGAACGGGCGATGGCCACGGTCTGGCGCTGACCGCCGGAGAGCGAGGCGATCGGGATGCGCACGCTGGGGATGCGGATCGACAGCGTGTCGAGCAGCTCGCGGGAGCGGCGCTCCATCTCCACCTCGTCCAGGACGCCGCGCTTGCGGATCTCCCGGCCCAGGTAGAGGTTGCCGACGACGTCGATGTTGTCGCACAGCGCGAGGTCCTGGTAGACGGTCGCGATGCCCAGGTTCTGGGCGTCGTGCGGCTTGTTGATCTGGACGGACCTGCCGTCCCATTCGATGACACCCTCATCGATGGGGTGCACGCCGGCGATCGTCTTGACCAGCGTGGACTTTCCGGCTCCGTTGTCGCCGACCAGGGCGACCACCTCACCGGCGTGGACCTCAAGCTCTACGTCGGTGAGCGCCT
Organism: Streptomyces sp. NPDC029044; assembly: GCF_040637495.1. NCBI lineage: Bacteria > Bacillati > Actinomycetota > Actinomycetes > Kitasatosporales > Streptomycetaceae > Streptomyces > Streptomyces sp. NPDC029044. Next base: position 2,912 of record NZ_JBEZWN010000122.1, on the reverse strand, counting down.
GAACGGCACCGAACCGCTTGGAGACCCCGCGCAACGCCAGCACGGGCGTAGCGGACACGTGAACCATCTCCTTCGCCGCCTGACCCGGCGGGAGGTTGTGCAGAAGTGTGGGAGGAGTGATCACTCCGGCGCCCCGCATAGCTTGCGGGGCTGATGTGGCGGGGCGCCGGAGGAACTCGGGGCGACCTGTCCCCGCACGGAGTCACGGGAGCCCGGCTCGGACTCCCGTGCCCCGCGGGGGACTTGGCGGCTTCTTACTCGAGACCGATCTTGTCGCAGGCGGCCTTGTACTTGCCCGCGCAGATCTCGTTCACGGTGTAGATGCCGTCCTTGATGACGGTGTCCTTGATGTTGTCCTTGGTCAGCGAGACGACCGGGACGAGGACCGAGGGGATGGCCTTGGTGGTCGGGCTGTCGACCTTGTCCTTGGCGATCGAGTCGAGCGACTTGCCCTGGGCGAGGGCGACGGCCATCTCGGCCGCGACGTCCGCCTCCTGCGGGTAGGGCTTGTAGACGCTCATGTACTGCTCACCGGTGACGATGCGCTGCACACCGGCGAGTTCGGCGTCCTGGCCGGTGACGGGGATGTCGGCGATGCCGGCGGCCTTCAGGGCGGTGATGATGCCGCCCGCCATGCCGTCGTTGGCGGAGTAGACGCCGACGATCTTGTCCTTGCCGAGGGCGGAGATGGCGCCTTCCATGTTGGAGTTGGCGTTCTCCGGCTTCCACTCCTTGGTGTCGTACTCGCGGCCGATCTTCACCTTGCCGTCGAGCACGGAGTGCGCGCCCTTCTTGAACTGGGCGGCGTTCGGGTCGGTGGAGGACCCGTTCATCATGACGATCTGGCCGTCCTTGGCCTTGTCGCCCAGGGCCTTCAGCAGGGCCTCGCCCTGGGTCTTGCCGACGGTCTCGTTGTCGAACGAGGTGTAGGCGTCGATCGGGCCCTCGGCCAGGCGGTCGTATGCGACGACGGGGATGCCCGCGTCCTTGGCCTTCTTCACCGAGCCGGCGATCGCCTTGGAGTCGACAGCGTCCACGATCAGCACGTCGACCTTGTTGGTCACCATCGTGTCGACCTGCTGGTTCTGCGTGCTGGCGTCCTGCTTGGCGTTGGCGTAGACGACCTCGCCCTTGCCGTTGGTGAGCTCCTTGACCTTCTCCTCGATGAGGGGACGGTCGAACTTCTCGTAACGGGCGGTCGCGTTCTCGGGAAGGAGCAGACCGACCTTGATGTCGTCGCCCTTCTTCGCGGACCCGGTGGAATCGGCGTTGTCGCCCGACTCCTTGGCGCTGCCACAGGCAGCAAGCGAAACAGCCATCGTACCGGCGGCAAGAGCAACAGCGGCGCGACGCATACGCGTGTTCACTTCAGAAACCTCCCTGACGAGGCCGCGACATTGCGGCCGAGGTGGCTGGAAGTCAACTCGGCCACACGTGCGACGTCAAGAAGTAAATCCTTAACGAGATGGCAACGGTGCCATCCGTTCTCTAAGTGAAGGCAGGGGTCACTGCCTGAAGCGCACCAGGAGCCGTCCCGTCCAAAAGGGTCGAATCACCCATCTCGCTGAGGGCGAGGGCGAGCGCTCCGAGCACTTCGGCACGGCCGCCGAGGGCACCGGGGAGAACGGACAACTGGCGTGCCGCACTGGGGATGGCGTAGCGGCCGACGGACTCCCGGATCGGCCCGAGCACCAGCTCACCGGCCTCGGCGAGATCACCGCCGAGGACCACACGGCTCGGGTTCAGCAGGTTGCAGAGATTGGCCACTCCACTGCCGATGTGGCGGCCGACGTCGGCGATCACCCGACGGCAGCCCGGGTCTCCGTCCCGCGCCAGCCGTACGACGCCCTCCATGGTCAGGTCGGTGCCGTGACTGGACTGGAGGAGCGGGAGCACGTAGCGCGCGGCCGCGAAGGTCTCCAGGCAGCCGCGGTTGCCGCAACGGCAGACGGGGCCGGACTCGTCGAGTGTAATATGCCCGATTTCTCCTGCGGTGCCGCCGGGGCCGCGGTAGATCTTGCCGCTGATCACCAGCCCGGCGCCGACGCCGCTGGCGACCTTGATGTAGGCCAGGTCGCGGACGCCCCGTCCGCTGCCCCAGACCATCTCGCCGAGGGCACCGAGGTTGGCGTCGTTGTCCACGTGCACGGGGACGCCCAGGCGGCCGCGGAGCTCCTCGGCGGGCTTGGTGCCGGTCCAGCCGGGGAGGATGGCCGTCGAGCCGAGGGTGCCGGATTCGACGTCGATGGGGCCGGGGACGCCGAGGCCGACGCCGGCGATCTTGGAGCGGTCCACGCCGGTGGCTTCGATCAGGCGGCTGACCAGCTGCTCCGCGCGGTCGAAGCCCTGGGTGGACGAGGCGTCGACGTCGAGGGGCTCGGACTCCTCCGCCAGGACCTGGTGGGCGAGGTTGCCGATGGCGACGCGGAGGTGGGTGTGGCCGAAGTCGACACCGATGACGATGCCGGCGTCGCCGCTCAGCGACACGCTGCGGGCCCTGCGGCCGCCGGCGGAGGTCGGTGTGACCTCGACGGTGCCGCCGTCCTTCAACTCCCGGACGATGTTGGAGACCGTCGCCGCGGACAGGCCCGTCGTCCGCGCGATCTCGGCCTGGGTGAGGGAGCCCGCCAGGCGCACGGCTCGTACGACCCGCTCCAGGTTGGCTCGGTGCAGCGATGACTGCGACCCCGGAGTCTCCACGACGACCTCCTGCGCACGGGGCCGCTTCGGTGAGACCCCGTCTATGTCCAACTAGTGAACTCTAAGCTGAGCCGTTCGGGTTGCCTCCCGTCAAGAGGTTGAACTGATTCCGGGGTGTGCGCGGGTCGTCGCGGAGCGCTATGTGGGGGTACGCGCTTTCTGCCTGCGGCGCTCGTGCGGCGGGGTGGGGTGCGCGTCTTCGCGTGGCGCCG
>NZ_JBEZWN010000121.1:0-8750 GCF_040637495.1 Streptomyces sp. NPDC029044 | reverse complement strand
GCAGGGGCCAGTCTCACCCGTTCGATGACGAGTCAGCGCACGCGAAGCGGGCTGGACACCCTCCGTGACCGCTCCCCAAGATCTGTGCCAGAACCTGAAACTCGTCTACATACTCACCCCTCGTGTGAGTGCAATGGTCGTACCGGAGAACGACACAGCTCGGCTCGGCGACCGCTTACGCGGCGAGGACGTGCCGCAGCTCCCGTACGGCTCGTTCGCGGTGGTGCTGGGCAGCGCTCGCCTCGTGCAAGTTCTGGACGCTGCGGTGGACCAGGCCGGTGTGGTAGCCGTCCGGCAGTCCTGCCAGGGCGGCGACTGTACGGCGGCACGCCTGTTCGCTGTCGCCGTCGTGATGAGAGCACGCTGCGGCGTCGATGTGCAGCAGGGTGCTGATCGGCGCGGACCGTTCCAGGGCGCGCTGCTCGCCGCGCTGGAGAGGGGCAGGGTCGGCGGGGCCCGCGTACTGACGTCGGCATTCTGGCGTACATGGTGCTGACCCGTGAGCGCCGGGAGCTGACGCGCGAGCGGCGGTGATCGACGGGCAGGGTGCCCACGGCGCCGACAGCTGTTGGGCGGCGAATACAGACTCGAGCGCGGCCTGGCGCCGCCGGTAGGGAAAGGCGGTCGTGCCCGTTCTGGACAGGCGGAGCAGTTCGCAGGTGGGCCCCTGCCGATGACTCGAACGAGTCATCGGCAGGGGCCCACCTCCTCAGAGTGCCCTAATGGTCATAGCCTCCGGCAGGCGTCGAGGAAGGTCCGTGCTGCGGCCAGAAGTTCGACCTCTGTCACGTCTCCGGGGTCCCGCGCGGTCACATCGGCCACGAAGTCCTCGACGACGTAGAACAGTTCGTTCAGCACGGCGAAGTCCTTGTCGGAAATGTCCCGCAGATAACGGAACTCGGACCAGAACGTCGACTCGAATTCCAGCGCGTCGATCTGTCCGGAGACGAAGAGTTCAGCCATGGCCACGTAAGGCGCGAGTGCCGCGTCCCCTCTCGCGGTGCCCGTGGTCGTCATTCCTGGTTGCCGGTGCCACCACCCGCCGGATCTGATACGAGCGCCCGGAGTTCATCAAGGACCGGGTTCTCCGCAAGAGCGGGACGGCTCTCCACCAGGTATGCGACGCCGGAGGCGACGAAGGAGCGCACCGCGGCGGTGTAATTCTCGACCGGGCATTCCGGCGGCACGGCGGGTGTTCGGTGCGACGAGGTGAACCTGACCCGATCGCCCACGAGTTCGAGGTGAATCACGTAGGAGTTCTCGGTGAAATTGATCTCCGCCGAGCCGCCCGCGCGCAGCTCCTGCAGGGTGTATGCCAAGGTGAACATGATGTCGACCAGTGGTTCCCGTGTCGCGGACAGAAACGCGGGCCCGCCCACCCTGAAGTCGATCTGGTACGCGAACCATCTGTAGCGCAGGTCCGTTGCGCTGAGGGTGGCGAGCCCGATCAGCCCATCCCGCCAGGCACGCGCGGCGCCAGCAGGAATGTCCATGTCGCTGTCGGGTGTGAAGCCGATGTGCATCAAGTCATGTCCTGGCCAGGAAGCGTGTGTAGCTTGCGATCAGATGCCCGCCAGTTCTCGTAGTGAACTCATCGCCGGATTCCGGGCCAGTGCCGGATAGTGATGTTCGAGGTACTCCACACCGGCGGTGATAAATGACTGTGCTTCAGATACGTACTCGTCGAACGGGCAGTTCGGATGAGGCGTCGGCACACCACGCGTCGAGGTGAACTGCACCCGATCGCCCACGAGTTGCAGCTGGATGACGTAGGTGTTCTCCGTGAAATCGATCTTCGCCGTCCCGACGGTCCGCAGGCTTTTCATCGAGCGCCCCAGACTGAACATGATGTCGATCAATGGAGGGCGAGCGGCCGAAAGGAACGCGTGCCCGTCCACGGTGAAGTCGACCGGGTACTCGAAGAACTCATAGCGCAAATCTGTCGTACCGAGAGTCGCCAGGTCGATTCGGCCGGCCTCCCATGCCTTCTCATAACCGGACCCGATATCCCTGCGACTGTCGGGCGTAAAATTGATCTTGGGGGGCATTTGTCAGTGCTTCCTTGTGAGGTCCGTGTCTGCCGACGACGGTCGCGTAGGAGTTGCCCCGCTCCGCACCCGCCCCCGGCTCAGGCCGTGATCTAAATAGGGTGAGCGGTACGCAGGGTGCCGTCGTCGAAGAGGTTCTCGGGTCCTGGTTCCGGGCAAGTCGGGACGTCATCGACGATGATCCTATGAAGACCGATCTGGATCTGGAGCCTCCTGTGGATGCGAGAGGACCCGTAGTGCCGGAAGAACTGTCGGCGCTACGGGCCCTCATGGGAGTTGTGCCTACAAGTCCGCGACCGAGAGGTACGGGTAAACCTGGATCCTGGTCACGCGGTGGCCCGGCGTACCGGTGTGGTGCACGTCGAAACCGGAGGCCTCGGCCGAGGCACGGATCGACAGCCGTGACGTGTCCGGGAACGTCAACTCGGCGACCCTGCGGTCCCCGTGCGTCCACGTGCACGCCAGACGGCGTGCCGGGGCGTCCCACTTCAGGGTGACGGCATGACCGTCGCCTCCTTCAACGAAGACCCGGCCGCGCTCACGCGCGTCGTGCGCGTCATCCCCGCCGTCCGCCGACGTCGGCTCCACGCCGAAGTTCGACATGAAGTCGTCTGCCGCCGGCAGTTCGAGGGGGCCGTGGTTTTGACGCCACCGGTCCTCGAACACGGCCAGCGCGCCGGGCTCTCGCTCCAGCAGCGTGTCGTAGTGCTCGCCGTCTTCGACGAGTTCCCGGTAGCCGGCCAGGAACTGCAGGATTCCCTCGTCCGGCAGGGACGTGTCGACCCGCCAGCCCGCGGGCAGTTCCGGGTCGTCGACCTCGAAGTCGGACAGCTCGGTCCAGACCGGAAGCCGGTGGTCGTCCCGTACGAGGACCATGAGCTGGCCCTCGTAGCGCGAGACGCCCAGGACGCCGTAGCTGCGCTCCGCGGTGAACGAGGAGTCGTCGTCCGCGTGCTTTCTGCGACGAATGATCATGGTGTCTCACTTGAACTTGTAGTCATCGACTTCACTGGTCCGGGGATTGTAGACGTAGTGGATCTCGATGCCGTCGATGTTCTGGGTCATCTTCTGCCAGCCCTCGTCGCCAGGCCAGCGCTGGTCGGTCATTCCCTTCTTCAGCGGCACGACCCGTGATCTGGGGCCGGCGGGGTCGGACATCACCTGCTTCATCGCGATCTGTTCCTTGAGGTTGCGCGCCTCGGTGCGGCCCGTGTTGCCCCGGCCCAGAGGCTTGGGGGCGTCCGGGTTCACCCCGACGCCCTCGGGCTTCTTCTTGGCGGCCTCCGCGGCGTCCGCCACCCGCTCCAGGTCCTTGAGCTGGTCGGGCAGCTTCATCGCGTCGCCGATGATCGGCAGGAAGCCGGCCATCCCCAGCAGCGTGCCGGTGTTGTCGCCCTCCTCGGCTGAGCGCTTCACGTCGTACGCGTCACAGCCGGAGCCGACGATCGGAATCCAGCCGCAGCCGATGAGCAGCAGTTCCTTGATCTGCTCGGGGTTGCCCTGTTCACCGATCAGGCCCGGGCAGGCCGGGTAGCCCGAGGCGGTGCCGCCGCAGCTGTTGCCGGTGTTGGTGTTGTTGTCGGTCATGGGCGGTGCGCCACCGGTTGTGGTGCACTGGTTCATGCCCATCGCGTAGTAACAGGTCGTCGTGCCGGTGCTGGCGTAGGTGGCTGTGCCGGTCCCGCCGCCACCGCCACCGCCACCGCCACCGCCGCCGCCACCGCCGATACTGGAGATAGCGTCGCCCACGACGCCGAGCACGGCTCCGACCGTGCCGCCGATCACGGCGCCGATGATGCCGAGCAGGTCGCCGAGGCCGCCGCCGCCCTTCTTGAGGCCGGTCGGGTCGCTGTAGGTGACGGGGCTGTTGTCCGCGTAGGCGTAGCCGTTCATGGACTGGTGCTGGTCCAGGGAGAGCACCGGGTCGACGCTGACGAACTGGCCGATTCCGGGGTCGTACTCACGCGCTCCGACGTGGGTGAGACCCGTGGCGGCGTCGGCCGGCTTGCCCAGGAAGCCCTTGTCGTCCGGCCATGTGGTCGCCTTCGGGCCGCGCGAGGCACCGAACGGCGACGTGTAGCGCTTGACGACGGCGAGTGTCGTGGCGTCCATGGCGATTGAGGACGTGCCGTGGTGGTCGGCGGCCAGGAAGCTCAGTTTGCTTCCCGATATGCCGCTCACAGCGGTCCGGCATGCGATGTTCTGGCCGTTTGCCGCGTAGTAGCGCGTGCCGGAGAGGGTCTTGGCCGTCCCCTTGACCGTCAGGCGGACCTCGGTGGCACCGAGGTACAAGACGGTGTCGCCGTCTCCCTTCGCACGACGGATGAGAAGCTCACCGTCGGCGTCGTAGAGGTAGCTGGTCTCGGCCGGCCCCTCTGTCGTCCTGGCCAGCTTGCCCTCGGCGTTCCAGTCGAGGGACTGCTGGGCCGTCGGTCCGGGCCGCTTGGTGGTGTTGCCGGTCTTGTCGTACTCGTACGTCCGAGTGGTGCTCCCGGTCGTCGTCTTGGTGAGGGGGTGCGGCTGGCTGGTGGGCGTGTTGCCGTAGGAGTAGTCGGTCGTGGTGTCGCCCGAGGCCGTGTGCTTGGTCTCGGTCTTGCGCTGACCGGCCTCGTTGTAGGTGTACGACGTCCAGTACGGTGCCGCACCGTCGATGTTCGCCTGGGTGCGCCCGGCAGCCGCGCAGTCGGCGGTCTTCGGCGTCCAGGCCTCGGTCAGACGGCTGTGGCCGTCATAGGCGAAACACTGGTAGTCGGGTTTGGTGGTGCCGCCCTGCGTGGTGCCGTCGAAGATCGACGTGACGTTGCCCGCGGCGTCCTGCTTGAACTTCAGCTCCTGCGGCATGTAGCCGTGCACGTCGTCGGTGACGTAGGAGCTCACAAGGCGCCGAGTTCCGGCCTCATATTCGTAGTTGAGGTACGCCTTCTTCGCGGTGGCCGTGCCGTCCCTGCCCAGAGCGAGCTGACGCAGGTCACCCTGCGGCGAGAACGTGGCGCCCTGCAGATATCCGCTCGTTCCCTTGGACGTGAGCTGCTGACCGGTCGCGTTGTAGGTGTAGGAGACCGTCTCGGCGGGCAGTCCGCCGACCGCGGGCTGCGCGGCCTGCGAGACCGTGCCGTCGAGGCGGTAGCCGGTGGAGAATGACAGCGTCTTCGGGACGCCCGCCTTCACCAGCTCGTCGTCGTCCGGCAGCGAGAACTGGGTGCTTTCGACCTGGTACTGCGCCGAGTACTTGGTGACCGTCGCGGTGTACGCCTTGCCGGTGGCACCCCCGTCGTAACGGGTCGCCGTGTCCTGGTGCCCCTTGGCCAGGGTGTCGAAAGTCCACGCCGCCAACTTGTTGGCGTCGGTCTTGCTGGCTTTCCACAGGCCGGTCCTGCGGCCGAGGTCGTCGTACTCGGTGAGAAGGCTGCGTCCCTCCGAGTCCGTCGACTTGATCTGCCGGTCCAGCGTGTCGAACTCCGGCTGTGTGGTACCGGTGTCCGGGTCCGTCGACTTGCGGACACGGCCGAACAGGTCGTACTCGTAGGACCACGTGGCCTTGTCCGGCCCGGTGATGGTCTTCTGCAGACCGCCCGGAGTGTAGGTGTAGCCCGTGGTGGTGTAGGCGCCTTCAGGCTTGGGACTGCCGTACTCGCGACGCTCCGTGGTCTGCCCGAGCGCGTTGGTCACCACCGCCGTGGCCTGGCCACCGGCCGGCGCGGTGCTGGTCACGGTGTCGCCGGTGTAGGTGTTCTCGACCGACCAACGTGTGACGCCGTGGGTCTTCATCACCTCCTTGAGGACCCGGCCGGCACCGTCGTATGTGGTGTCGGTCTGCTTGGGTGCCTGTCCGCCGTCGATCTGGACCGCCTCGCCTGACGGCGTGGCCTGCTCGTCCCAGATGTCGGACTGCCTGGAAACCGCCAGCCCCCGAGAGTCGTACAGGGTCTGGCTGATCAGCTGCCCGCCGACCGGGGTGGGCGACTGCACCTGGTGCGTACGCAGCAGCGAGTCGAAGATCTCGTAGGTGGTGTTGTAGCCGGAGCCGTCGCCCTTGAGGGTGCTGGTGGCCACCCACGGCATCGCCGAGTTGGTGACCTTGTACTCGTAGGTGTGGTTCGGCGTCTTGCCCAGTGCTCTGGAGCGGTTGGGCAGCCAGAGCTTGGTGAGTCGGCCCAGGCTGTCGAACTCGGATTCGGTGATCTTGCCGTTGGGGTCGGTGACCTTCATGGCCGAGCCGGTTCCGATGTCCACCTTGGTGGTGGTCTTGAACTTCTTGGCGTCCTCGGTCGAGGTCGCTGTGAGCGGCCCGGTCCCGGCGGGTGTGTAGGTCGCGCTGGTGGTCGGCAGGTTGTTGGTGTTCTTCACAACCAGGGCGCGACCCAGCGCATCGAAGGTCGTACTGCTGGCCTTCTGCCAGGCGGGGATGCCAGCCGAGTACGACTTGGCACGGCCGGTCCAGGAGGCGTCGCCTCGGACCGGCTTCTGTGAGGCGCTCCAGCCGGTCGCGGCGGGGTCGTCGTAGACGATCGCGGTGTCCTCGATGACGTCACCGGGACGGGTGTTGTCTGCGGGCAGGTCGAGCGCCGAGTCCGTCACCGAGCAGAGCTTCGCGACCTTGCGGGTGCGCGAGGCGAGGGAGTTGATGCCCTGGTCGGCGTTGCGGGCGTACCAGGTGCGCGTGCAGGTCTCGTCGCCGCTGACCGCGTCGTCGCCCTTGTCCTCGATCGTCTCGGGCATGCCGTGGTCGTCGTACGAGGTGGCGGTGGTGCGGACGCGGTCCCTGGCGGTGCCGCCGGACGTCACACGGGTGCGCTCGTGTGTGGCGGCCGTGCGCACGTAGTACGCCTCGGTGTCAGCGTAGGACTTGTGCTGGGTCGCGGTGCGCTCGGACCACGGGTCGGCGACCGATCCGGAGACCTCGGCCGTGCCGTCATACGTGACGGTCTCGCGCACGAATCCCGCGTACTGGTCCGAGTCGGTGATCTCGCCGGCCTTGATGCCGGTCACCTTGACGGTTTTGCGCTTGTCCGGGTCGGGCGTCTTGCCGTCCGGGCCAAGGACGCGGTCGCCGTGCATACCGCGCAAGTACACCGTGACCGTCTTGGACTGGGTGCCCTCGCTGACGCCGGTGAGGTGCGTGACTTTCTCGAAGCCGCGCCAGAGGGACCAGGTGCGCTTCTTGGCCGGCGTCATCGGGTCGTCGTTGTAGTGCCAGGCGCCGCCTCCGGAGTACTGGTAGCTGTGCTGGACAGCCTCGGAGCCGCCGAAGGGGTCCGTCGTCGAGACCGCGCTGACCGGGTACTTCTGGAACCAGTCGAGGATCGGCTCCTGTTCGCCGTTGGGCGACCACTTGACCGGGTAGCAGCGCTTGGTGTTCTCGTCGACCTTGGGCATGGTCTGGCCGTACACGCAGTCGGCCTCCATGTAGGACACGATCGTCTGGGCGCCGGCCTCGGAGACGATGGTCTTCAGCCGGGGCTTCTCGAACGACAGGATGTTGTCGGAGGGGCCATCGACCCGGTTCGGCCTGAACTCGTGAGTGAATGTCACCGGGTCCATGGCGAGGTCGGTGCCTCGCTTGCCGATATGTGTGATGGAGTCGAGCCACAGCGACTGATCGGCGGAGTCACCGGTGTCGCCCGGGTCCAGGTACCGCTGCTTGAACGACCAGCCGTCGATCGCTGCATACGAGGGCGTCGCGGCGGCGGCGTCCCACGCGTAGGTGGTGACACCGGTCATCCGCTTGCGGGTGAAGAACGAGGGGCCCACGTTCCCGGTGCACTTGTCGCCGTCCTTGCAGACGGAGTCATAGGGCACGTCAGGCCAGTTGTCCCGCTTGTCCTCGGTCAGCGCGTCACAGCCGGTGCCGCTCGCGATGCAGCGCTCAGCGTAGGAGAAGACCACCTTGTTCGAAGCCGCCGGAGTGGCGGAGAACAGGGCACCCTTGCGCTGGCCGTAGCGGATGTCCTTCAGATAGCCGCCGCGGGTGTACGCAGTGCCGGTGGTGTCGTCACCGAGCTTGTCGTAGTAGTTGACCTCGTCCTCGTACCAGTACGTGGAGGAGTTGCCGTGGGTGTCCTCGACCAGGTCGAGGTTCCAGCGCCAGGCTTGCTTCTTGTCCCGGCCCGAGAAGCTCGAACCGTCGGAGTAGCCCGGCTCGCCCTCGTCGTCGCCGAACACCGGCACGGTCCACACCGACTTGGTGCGGTCGTCCGTACCCGCGCCCGGCAGCTTGTTCAGGCCGAAGGTGTAGACGGTTCCCTCACCGGTGGTCACCGTCCAGTACTCGCCGTTGTCGTCACCGTTGTCGGCGCCGGTGCGCTGCTCGACGGTGGAGGCGTCGTCGTTCTTCAGCCGCCACTTGCCGCGGGTGTCGTCCTTGACCAGCTCGGTGGCCTTGCCGTTGAGCACGATCGAGGCGTTGTCGTACTTCCAGCACAGGTCGTACTTGTCGTCCTGGCCGTCGTCGTCGCATGAGCCGTACTGCCGCTCGATGTACGACGAGGTGATGTCGAAGCCCTCGCCCAGCGCCGTGCCCTGGTTGTTCGTCGTGGCGGTGCGGCCGTCCACGCTGCCCGAGTCGTAGGAGATCTCCAGCTGCGGCTGCGGACCGGCCGCGGCCGGCGGGGTGCGCAGCGGATACGACCAGGTGAACGTGCCGGACGAACCGCCCGCCTCCCAGGTCGAGGACGCCGCGAGCGGAGTCGCCCCTAGATCACC
>NZ_JBEZWN010000120.1:0-9154 GCF_040637495.1 Streptomyces sp. NPDC029044 | reverse complement strand
TGTTTGTCGGGGTCGGGGGGGGGGGGGTGGCCGCCGGCGCGCCCCCCCCCACGCCGCGTGCTTCGGAGAAAGAACTCACTGAACGGGCGCCCTCGACCTGCCAGTTGATCCACGTGCCGGTGCCGCCGGACCCGGGGCCCGCCCGAAGCAGCGAGGCTGGTGCCGAGCAAACCAATGCTGAAAGATGTGACACCCCTTGATTCCTGTGACGCCGGAAAGCAGGTGGTGTTGCTGTGCCGCGTGGAGAGCGACCGCTGGAAGCCGGAGACGGCCCGCTGCTGAAGTTCGCCGCGGACCTGCGACGGCTGCGCCAGAAAGCGGGCAGCCCGCCGTACCGGACGCTGGCAGAGCACGCGCATTACTCGATCTCGACTCTTTCCAGCGCGGCTTCAGGACAGCGGCTGCCGTCCTTGGCGGTGACCCTGGCGTACGTACGGGCCTGCGACGGAGACCCGGAGGAGTGGGAGCGCGTCTGGCGGACGGTGGCGGCCGAACTCGGAGAACGCACTGCGGACGCAGATCCGGTGGAGGCCCGGGGCGGGGCGCCCTACCTGGGGCTGGCAGCGTTCCAGACGCGGGACGCGCAGTGGTTCTTCGGCCGGGAGCGGCTGGTGGCCGAGCTGATGGAGAGACTGGACCGGCAACGGTTCGTCGTGGTCTCCGGGGCCTCGGGATCGGGGAAGTCGTCACTCTTGCGCGCTGGGCTGACTCACCGGCTCATCACAGCGATGCCCGTGATCGTTTTCACGCCGGGCGCCCGGCCGCTGGAGGAGTGCGCTGTGCAGCTGGGGGCACTGGCGGGGGTCACTCCGGGCGGGTTGTACGCGGAACTGGCTTCGGAGCCGCAAAATCTGGGGCGGGTGGTACGGCAGATCGCCGCCAGGGAAGGGGAGGGCGACGGTGACGTCGTGCTCGTCGTCGACCAGTTCGAGGAAGTTTTCACCCTCTGCAGAGACGATGCCGAGCGGGACGGCTTCATCACCGCGTTGGTCACCGCCGCTTCCGCTGTCGGCAGCCGGTGCCGGATCGTCCTGGGTGTGCGCGCCGACTTCTTTGCGCACTGTACCCGCCATGCGCTGCTGGTGGAGGCGATGCGCGATGGGCAGATGCCCGTGGGGCCGATGACGCTGGAGGAACTGCGGCAGGCGGTGGTTCAGCCGGCCCAGCGGGCCGGGCTGACCGTGCAGGGATCGCTGTTGGCAGCGCTGACAGCGCAAGCCCACCGCCAGGCAAGCGTGCTGCCGCTGCTGTCGCACGCGCTGCTGCAAACCTGGCGTCGGCGCCGCGGAAACGCGCTGACACTGGAGGCGTTCAACGCGACAGGCGGGCTGGAGGGCGCTCTGGCGCGGACAGCGGAGGAGTTCTACCAGGGTCTGGACGCGAAGCAGCGCGAGTTGGCCCGGGAGATGTTCGTGCGGCTGGCCGCACTGGGGGAGGACACGCAGGACACTCGACGGCCGGCGCAACGGCGGGAACTGGAAGGTCTGGCCGATTCCGACGACGACGTCAGCGTCGTACTCGATGAGGCGGCCAAGGCGCGGCTGCTGTCCCTGGACCGCGGCCGCGTGGAGATAGCCCACGAAGCCCTGATCCGCTGCTGGCCGAGGCTGCACGGTTGGCTGTCCGAGGACCGCGACGCCCTGCGCACATTACGCCAGCTCACCGACGCGGCCCAGGAATGGCAGCAGTTGGGCCGCGACCCCGGCGCGCTGTACCGCGGCACCCGCCTGGAACTGGCCGCGGCACTCGAACATCGATCACTGTCACTGTCCGCCCTGGAACGATCCTTCCTCGATTCCAGTCTCGCCGCCCAAGTCACCGAAGGTGCGGCGATCCGTCACAGGGCGCGGATCCGACGCGTGGGGCTGGCTCTGGTGAGCGTCCTCGCCCTGATGGCCACCACAGCCGCGATCTGGGCGACAGGAGCGCAGCACACGGCGGACCGGGAGCGCGACATCGCCCTGTCACGGGAGCTGTCGGCCCGGGGAGACGCTCTGCTGAATCGCCGCCCGGAGGAAGCGATGCTGCTGGCACTCGAAGGGCTCCGGAAGGCGCCCACGACCGAGGCACACAGCAGTCTGCTGAGCGCCTACAACATGCACCGGGCCAATCAGCTCACCCCACACACCGGCAGCGTCAACGCCGTGGCATTCGGCCCCGACGGGCACACCTTGGCGTCCGCGAGCGAGGACCACAGCGTGAAGCTGTGGAATACGGCGACGCGGCGGTTGACCGCCACTCTCAGGGGGCACACGGACGCGGTGACCGGCGCGGCGTTCAGCTCGGACGGACACACGCTGGCCACAGCCGGCGCCGACGGCAGTGTGAAACTCTGGAACCCGGCAACACAACGGGAAACGGCCACTCTCACCGGCCACTCCAGCGCCGTGAACGCGCTGGCGCTGAGCCCCGACGGACGCATCCTGGCCAGCGCCGGCAACGACGGCACAGTACGCCTGTGGAGCACGCTTAACCGCAGGGCGACTGCCACACTCTCCGTTCACGCCGGGGCCGTTCACGCGGTGGCCTTCTCGCCGGACGGACGCAGGCTGGCGACGGCCGGTGCCGATCGCACCGTGCGCGTGTGGGACGCGACATCACACCGCATCACCGCCGGGTTCACCGGGCACGTCGACACCGTCCGTGCCCTGGCCTTCTCGCCGGACGGCCGCACCCTGGCGTCGGCCGGCGATGACACCACCACCCGCCTGTGGAGCCTCAAGGCACCACGCGCCATCACCGTCCTGCGTGGCAACGGCGATTCAGTGAGGGCCGTCGTGTTCTCCCCGGACGGCCGCACCGTGGCCACCACAGCCGCGCACAGCACCGTCACGCTGTGGAACCCCGGCACACACCGCCAAGTCGGTACCCTCGCCGGCAACTCCGATGCCGTGAACGCCGTGGTGTTCAGCTCCGACGGAGGTTTGCTCGCCACGGCAGGCGCCGACGGCACGGTGCGCCTGTACAACCCAGCCACGCGCCGACTGCTGATCACGTTCGGCGACACCCCGAGTGCCCTGCGCACCGCTTTCAGCCCCGACGGGCGCACCTTGGCCACCGGCTTCGGCGACGGCACCGTCAGGTTGTACGACGTCAACCGGCAGCAGGAGACGGCGACGCTCACCGCTCACGACAACGGTGCCTGGGGCATCGCCTTCAGCCCTGACGGCCGCACACTGGCCACAACCGGCACCGACAACACCGTCCGGCTGTGGAACACCGCCACCCACCGGCAAACCGCTGCCCTGACCGGCCACAGGAAGAACGTGCTGGCAGCCGCCTACAGTCCGGACGGGCGCATATTGGCCACCGCCAGCTACGACGGCACCGTGCGCCTGTGGGACGTGGCAACACGGCGCGCCGTCGTCCTTGCCGGGCACACCGGCGCGGTCCTCGCCGTCGCGTTCAGCCCTGACGGGAAGACACTCGCCTCCGCGGGCGCCGACCAGACCACCAGACTGTGGGACACCACCACCCACGAGAGCACCGCCACCCTCACCGGACACAAAGACGCTGTGTCAGACGTGGCGTTCAGCCCCGACGGACAGACGCTCGCCTCCGCGGGCGCCGACCAGACCATCAGACTGTGGGACACCACCACCCGTCAGAGCACCGCCACCCTCACCGGACACCACACGGCCGTCTCCGCGATCGCATTCAGCCGCAACGGGTACCTGCTGATCACCGGTGGACAGGACGGCACACTACGTCTGTGGCATGTCACCACGCGGCGCACCGTGGCCGTCCTTCGCAGCAACGCCGGCGGCCTCAACGACCTGGCGCTCAGCTCCGACGGCCGCACCCTCGCCACCACCCTCGGCGAGCCGATGGCCAAGGTGCGACTGTGGAATCTCGATGTCCGCCAGGTCACCCGCCTCACCTGCCAGGCGAGCAACGCCCACCACTGGCCGAAGCTGCTGACCGGGTCACCCGAGGCAGCCCCAGCCTGCGCCTGACCCGGTTCGGCCCACTCCATGTGCCGGTTGGCCAGGTTGTCCGAGAGCTCGTTGGGATAGCTGTCGGGGTTCTCTGTGCGAGGGGGGCCGTTAGCGGTGGCGTGTGGTGCACGGCCTGCGTCCCGAGCGCTGCCAGCGGTTACCGTCTCGGTCCCACGATGGCGTAGGGGCGCGGCGAGGACCGAGAACGAGAGCCAGGCGAACGGCAGCGTGCGTTCGCCGGCTGCCGCGGCCGCGCTTGCGAGCCGTACTTGCCCCGGCCCACGTGTTCTGGGCCTGTCACGTCGCGCTGTCGGCAGGGAAAGTGCCAGGACCTGACAGCCGACAGTTTGTGCGCCCCCGGTGACGCCGACTGGGTCGTCGTCCCATGGACACACCGACAGCGCCGCGCCCGCCACCGTCTCCGCGCGGTCTTTCCGGCCGCGGCCGCACCAAGCAGGCACATAACCGCGCGCGTGTGAGCCCTGTATGCGCCCCCTCCGGAGCGGCCAAAATGCGCCGTGCCGACGGGCAAGTGGCCGAGAGCTGTCCGTCCGAGTCGAAGAAAGGCCAGGGTGGCTGAGGTGTTGGTACGACTGCCCAAAACTGTGTCGGAAGCGCGGGAGTGCTTGACCGAGGGGGCGGTGCCGATAGGCGGCGCGACCCTGGTCTGGGCCACGTGGCAACGCGACGGGTTCCCGGAACAGGCCATGTCGCTGCGAGAGTTGCCGCAGGCCAATGTCATCGGCCCCGAGGAGCTGGGCGGTGCGGTGGTACTGAGCCGCATTGACGGCCGCATCCCGTACGTCTTGCACGCTGCGGCCAAAGCGGTGGGCACCGGCGCGGTGCGCCGCGCGGCCACGGTCGGCGGCAACCTGGCAGGCAGCACGTTGCGTTGCCTGCTACCCGCGGCCCTGGTCCTGGAGGCCCGCGCGACCGTACTGGCCTCGCACGGCGTCTACGAGACCGATCTGGCCGAAGTGACAGCGAAGCGGCCGCTGCTGCTCGGCCTGCGATGGTCCGCGCCGGTCGCCAGCGCCTACCGCAAGCTGCCGGGCGAGGCGAGCGGCGAACCGCCTCTCGTCGTCGCCACTGCCCTGCACACCGACACCGGCGGACACCACCGCCTTCGCGCCGCCGTCCGCCACGGCTACGACGTCCTGACCGCGACCGCGGCCTACGGCCCCGATGCCGCCCGCCCCTTGGACGAGCTGCGCGAGACCTGTGTGGCGGACGTCCCCGACGCCTGGGGCCCCATCACCGAACAGGTCACTGCACTCTTGGCGGCCGCCCCGGACGGCTGAGACCCGGGCCGCGCACCGGGCCGGCCCTGACCACGCTGCCGCGACACGTTGAACGCTTCTGTATGAGGAGGCCGTTCTGCCAAGTTTGGGCAGCCGAGTACGGAAAGAGCACCTTGCCGCCGCCGACCTCTCCCAGGTCACCCGAGCCGTCAAGCGCAAGCACGAGCTCAAGCAGATCCAGTACCGGCCCGACGTGGTCGACGGCTGTCTCGTCGGCACCGGCCTGTCCCTCACAACGCAATCGTCAGAAGATTCCGAAGAAGCGGTGCCACCAGGTGGGTCGCTCAACATGCCAAGGCAGCTCGCTCGGCCCAGCGTAGTCGCACTCCAGTAGTTCCTCGGGAACGATCGCGTACCCGAGGTTGGCCAAAGTCCCGCAGACCTTGTTCAGATCCGCAGCATCCAACTCGCCCTCTGCTTGTGCTTCCCTTGTGCCGAGGAAGGCGCCCGGATTGTCGGCGCAGACCAGCGCCAGGGAGCCGAACTTGCTCACGCAGGCGACGATCCGGGTTCCGCACACGGTCGCCTCTGCCGGCACGGTGACCCGCCCGTACTCACTGGAATCCTGCGTGTCCCGCTCATTGGCACATGGCGTGGCGAAGTCGTCCTCAAGGTGTGCCACGAGGTCGTTGAACAACGCGCCAGTCTCGCCACGGTCGTAGTCCCGGGGCCGCTCCAACCACTCGGGATCATCGAGCTCGCGCAACATGGCCACCAGTTCCGCTTCGTGCTTCGTCACGCCCAGATCTTGGCGGATCAGCAGCAGATCTCGCCAGCCCGACATCACCCATTCAAGTTTCAGTAGCGCGGAAGCGGCCACCGTCCCCCACCGCGTGCGCGTCACCACCGCACCGGCCTCGAGGCCCGGCAGCGTGGTGTCCGTACTTCAAGGGCAAGGAGGAGTTGTTCACCGCCGTCGTCCAGGACGGCTCCGCGCGTGTCGCCGATGTCCTGGTCGAGCTCATCGAACGGCACCTGGGCCCTGTCGGCGACGCGGACGCACTGGTGGCGGCCCTTCTTGCGCTGGCGAAGGTGTGGAACAAGCCGCGCGCTGAATTCACCGACCACTTCGCCGTGGTCCGCCGGCTACGAGCCCAAGGCCCCACCCTGCCGCGCACCCTGCTGCAAGCGTGGGACGAGGCCGGACCTCAGCGTACCCAGCGGGCGCTCGCCCACCAGCTGCGCCGCCCGGCGGATCTCGGCGTCCTGGACGTGGCCGACGCTGCCGTGGCGGCCGACCACTTCCTGCTGCTGACTGCCGGATCGGTGGCCGAACGCAGCCACCACGGCGCGGCGACGCTGTCCGCCCCGGCCCGCGCCACGCTCATCACCGCCGGAGTCCGGGCCTTCCTCCACGGCTACGTGCCTCACCCGGCGTCCAAGCGTCAGTGACGCGCGGCGCGGGGCCACTGTCAGGAATGCGTGGCCGGGCCGATGAGGGAGGCGTTGTCAGGGCTGGTGGCCGCCAGCCGGTTGCGGAGGGTGGCGGCGAAGTCCTCCGCGCGCTCCAGCTGGACGCGCAGCTCCCCGACCTTGCGGGCGGCGGCCTGCTCGAAGCCGCGCACCCGCTCCAGCAACGCTTCCCGCTCGGCGGCGTCGGCCTGCTCGTCGGAGTCGAGGCGGTCGGTGGCCTCCAGCAGGTCGCGCATCTCCTGCAGAGTGAAGCCGAGCGGTTTCATGCGGCGGATCACCATGAGGCGGGCGACATCGGCCTCGGTGTAGAGGCGGAAGCCGCCCTGAGAGCGGGCGGAAGGGATGACGAGGCCGGTCTCCTCGTAGTGCCGGATGGTGCGCAGGGACAGTTCGGTCCGCGCGGCGACTTCGCCGATCTGCATGTGCTTGCCGTCCACGTCCTGATCTGGCCCTTCTCGTCTCCGGCGGTGCCGAGTCCCCTTCGGCCGCCGATTCCTACTCTAACGTTAGGGTAGAGTTTCCGGTGGTGAGGTTCGGGCCTGCGGGCCGTCCTCGCTTCGTGTGTGGTGCGGGCAAGTGCGCCCGGCCGCGCCGTCGTGTCGGGGCCGATGCCGCCCCCGGCGAAGAATCCGAGTTTTGCAGGAGTTACGCGTGCGCGAGTTCGTTGTGCCCGGCGCCGCTGCCTGTCCGCCGTGACGCTTCGCCTTTGACCAGAGCCCGAGCAGCCGCTTCTTCCGCGGCTTCGACCGGCTCTGCCCCCACCTTGACTTCCGGCCCTGTTCAGCGGGCCGATTGCGGGACGCCGGCTCGGCCTCCCGTGCCTTCCTTCGCGCGCCCTGATGTGTCCTTGGGGTGTGCCCGAGCACGACAGGTAGCTGCTTTCTTGTCTTCTTCCGTTCTCTCTCCTGGCGCGCGGCTGCGCGCCCTGCGTCCGGACTGGCTGCGTGATCCGAAAGTCTGGCGCACCGAGGTGCTGGCCGGCCTGGTAGTCGCGCTCGCCCTGATCCCGGAGGCGATCTCGTTCTCGATCATCGCCGGCGTCGATCCGGCGATCGGCCTGTTCGCCTCCTTCACCATGGCCGTCACCATCGCCGTCGTCGGCGGCCGACGGGCGATGATCTCCGCCGCCACCGGCGCGGTCGCCCTCGTGATCGCCCCCCTCAACCGGGAACACGGCCTGGGCTACCTCGTCGCTGCCGTCATCCTCGCCGGAGTCTTCCAGGTGATCCTGGGCGCGCTCGGCGTGGCGAAGCTGATGCGGTTCATCCCGCGTTCGGTGATGGTCGGCTTCGTCAACGCCCTCGCCATCCTCATCTTCATGGCCCAGGTCCCCGAGATGACCGGCGTGCCCTGGCCGGTGTACCCGCTGATCGCGGGAGGGCTGGCGCTGATGGTGTTCTTCCCCAAGGTCACCACGGTGATCCCGGCGCCGCTGGTGTCCATCGTGATCCTCACCGTCGTCACGGTAGCGGCCGGGATCGCGGTGCCCACCGTCGGCGACAAGGGCGACCTGCCGACCTCGCTGCCGCTACCGGGCCTGCCGGACGTGCCCTTCACCCTGGACACCCTGACGACCATCGCCCCGTACGCGTTCGCAATGGCCTTGGTCGGCCTGATGGAGTCGCTGATGACGGCAAAGCTGGTCGACGACATCACCGACACCCACTCCAGCAAGACCCGCGAGTCCATCGGGCAGGGCATCGCCAACATCGTCACCGGCTTCTTCGGCGGTATGGGCGGCTGCGCCATGATCGGCCAGACGATGATCAATGTAAAAGTGTCCGGCGCCCGCACCCGCCTGTCGACCTTCCTGGCCGGATCCTTCCTGATGATGCTGTGCATCGTCTTCGGCCCCGTCGTCTCCGACATCCCCATGGCCGCCTTGGTCGCCGTCATGGTCATGGTGTCGTTCGCGACGTTCGACTGGCACTCCATCGCCCCGAAGACCCTCAAGCGGATGCCCGCCGGGGAGATCACCGTCATGGTGATCACTGTCGCCTGCGTGGTCGTCACCCACAACCTCGCCATCGGCGTCGTCGTCGGCTCGATCACCGCGATGGTGGTCTTCGCCAAGCGGGTCGCCCACCTGGCCGAGGTCACTGCGGTGACCGATCCCGACGGCGCCAGCGTGGTTTATCGGGTGACCGGTGAGCTGTTCTTCGCCTCCTCCAACGACCTCGTCGGACAGTTCAACTACGTGGGCGACCCCGACAAGGTCATCGTCGACCTGTCCGCCGCCCACATCTGGGACGCCTCGTCCGTCGCCGCCTTGGACGCCATCGAGACCAAGTACGCCCAGCGCGGCAAGAGCGTCGAGATCACCGGCCTGAACGAACCGAGCGCCCACCTCCACGGCAAGCTCAGCGGCGAACTCGCCGCCAGCCACTGACGCGCACCCTCCCGCAGCCCACGCTGCGAAGTCAGGCACCCTGGCTCCGGCGGCGCCCCACAGAAAACGGCGGCGCCGGGGGCGGAGACTGCCCGCAAGCCCACGCGCGGGGT
>NZ_JBEZWN010000119.1:0-9542 GCF_040637495.1 Streptomyces sp. NPDC029044 | reverse complement strand
CGTGCACTGCTCTTGCTCACGCGTGCGGCGTCCGTGGACGCAGGATCACTGTCTCGGCCGGTGGCCGCCGCCCAGCCGTTTCACCACGGCGTAGACGCCGAGGGCCGCGACGAACGAGGCGACGACGGAGACCGTCATGCCGGCGCCGTACAGACCGAGTCCGGTGCACTCCGAGACCAGCCGCATCAGCGTCGGGTACAGCGGGAAGAACGCCGCCGAGTTGCCCTCCAGCGTGATCAGGCCCTTCGCGCCCGGGACCGGCTCCAGGGCGGGGTCGTACCCGTGCTCGGCGATCTGCTGGTACCACCAGCCGTCCCAGCTCGCCAGCACGTCCCAGGCGTGTTCGCCGCCGCCGAAGCGCGGGTTCTTCTTCCGGAAGTCGCCCGCGGAGTCCAGCAGATACATGAAGACGGCGAAGCCGGCCAGCTTCAGCACGCCGTACGTCAGCAGGACGGGCCCGTAGCGGACGGCGGCGACGCGCATCCTCTGCCGCAACTCCCTTTTCCGGGAGGGCACTTGGGGGCCGCCGACGGTGGAGGGCGGGCGGCGCAGCTGGATGGTGCTCATGGCGAGACGGATCCTGTCGTGCGGCGGGCCGGGAACACCCAGGCCCGGAAGAGGAGGAAGCGCAGCAGCGTCGCGGCCAGGTTGGCGGCGATCAGCGTCGCCAGCTCGACCCGGTGGCCGGCCCCGGGCGCGGTGTGGTGGAGGACGGCCAGCGAACCGCTGGTCAGGGTCAGCCCGACCACGAAGGCGGCCAGGCCCTTGAGCTGATGGCGGAGCGCGCCGTCGCGGCCCCGCACCCCGAAGGTGAGCCGCCGGTTGGCCGCCGTGTTGGCGATCGCGCTGGCGAGCAGGGCGAGCGCGTTGGCTGTCTGCGCTCCCGCAGCCGGTCTCAGCAGCGTGTACAGCAGCAGGTAGCACAGGGTGCTGGCGGCACCGACCGCGGCGAAACGCACCGCCTGCCGGGCCAGGCCCGCGGGCAGCTCCCCGTCGAGGTCGCCGCCGCTGCGGCGTAGCCCGGTCAGCGGCAGCCGCCCGCCGGCCAGGGCCCGGCCGAGTCTGGCCATGCCCCGCAGATCGGCCAGTGCCGTGGAGAGGATGTGGACCCGGCTGTCGGGGTCGTCCACCCAGTCGACCGGCACCTCGTGGATGCGCAGCCCCGCGCGCTCGGCGATCACCAGCAGTTCGGTGTCGAAGAACCACTCGCGGTCCTCCACCAGCGGCAGCAGCCGCTCGGCGACGTCCCGCCGTACGGCCTTGAAACCGCACTGGGCGTCGGAGAAGCCCACGGCGAGCGTGGAGCGCAGCAGCCCGTTGTAGCAGCGGGAGATGATCTCCCGTTTCGGTCCGCGCACCACCTGCGAGCCCCGGGCCAGCCGGGTGCCGATGGCGATGTCCGAGTGACCCGAGATCAGCGGCGCGACCAGCGGCAGCAGTGCGGCGAGGTCGGTGGACAGATCCACGTCCAGATACGCGAGCACCGGCGCGCGGGAGTGTGACCACGCGGTGTGCAGCGCCCGGCCCCGCCCCTTCTCGGCCAGCCGGATCCAGTCCGTTCCGGGCAGCTCCGCGGCCAGCCGTGCGGCGATCCGCGGGGTGGCGTCGGTGCTGGCGTTGTCGGCGATGGTGATGCGGAAGGCGTAGGGGAACGTCTCGCCGAGGTGCGCGTGCAGCCGCCGGACGCAGGGCTCCAGGTCGTTCTCCTCGTTGTACACGGGGACGACCACGTCGAGGACGGGTTCCGGATGGTGCGCGGGCAGGGGCGCCCGCCGGGGCAACGCGGACGGCTCGGGTATCGGGCGGTCGATCAGGGCCGACCGCCGTACGGTTCGCATGGTTGTGTCACGGTCCTCTTCTGGCGCGGGGCAGACCCGGGCGCCGGTTCCGGGCAGGCCGAAGGCGCCCGTGGCGGGTGGTGCGGTGAAGGGGTTCGGGGATGACGCCCCCGGACGGGGAGGGCCGCTCAGGCGCCTACTCGGGGTGGACCGATGCGGAGGGTCCCTCGGAGTACGGCGGGGACGCGGGTGCCGTCGTCGGTGTGCTGGAGGGCGGCGGCGTGGCGGGCGGCGTCGAGCCGGCCCGGCTCTCGGACGCCGGGGCCGTCGGCGTGGGATCCCGGGTCGGCTCGCTCGTCGGCCCGGACGGTGTGATGCCGCCGGTCATGGTCGCGGGCAGGGTCGTCTCGGGCTGCTCGGTCGGCGTCGTGCTCGGCGCCGGCGGCGCGGTCGTCGGTGTGCTGTCCGGCGAGGTCGTCGGGCTGGTCGTCGGCTGCGGCCGGTGATCGGCGGGCTGGGCGCGGGTGAGCATGCCGGGCAGCAGGGCCAGCCCGACACTGAGCCCGGCCACCGCCACGGCGGAGCCGCCCGCCTTCCACAGCAATCGCGACCGGCGGCGGGACCGGATGCCCGCGTGCAGCCGCTGCCGGTGCTCGGGTTCGTAGGGGGTGTGCTGCCGGGTGTCGCGCATCAGCCGCGACAGGTCCCGCTCGAAGTCGTCCATCGGTTCTCCTTTCACCCCACGGGCCTGACGGCGTCGGACAGGATCTGGCGGAGCCGCGCGACTCCGCGTGACGCATGGGACCGCGCGGTGCCCACCGGGCAGCCCAGGGCCTGGGCGACCTGGGCCTCGGGGAGGTCCTCGCAGTAGCGCAGCACCACCGCGGCCCGCTGCTTCGGCGAGAGCAGCGCCAGCGCCGCCTCCAGCCGCGAACGCTCCGCGACGGAGGACGACATGTCGCCGGGGTCGGCGCGGTCCGGCAGTTGCTCCACCGGGCGCTCCCCCCACCAGCGCCGCCGCGCCGAGCGGGCCGCCAGCCGCACCAGCACGGTGCGGACGTACGCCTCCGGGGCCTGCTCGGCGACCTTCGGCCAGGCGAACCACAACTTGACCAAGGCCTCCTGCACCAGATCCTCGGCACGCTGCCGGTCACCCCCCGTGAGCAGACGCGCGACATGGAGCAGCGCCGACCAACGGGCGGCCGCGAACTCGTCGAAGCCGTCCGCCCGAACCTGCTCCATCCTCACCGTCCTGCGTCTCAGTGGCCCCCTACACCTCTCAAAAGACGCTGGGCCCCGCCCCGCGCTGCACCCCAAACCTGTGATCCACCTCACTGCTCCGGGGGCGAGGCATGGAAAAGGGCCCGTGCGCAGGCACGGGCCCTGTCCGGGGCGGGTGGCTTCGTAGGTGCGGTCACCCTCGGCTGAGCCGGCTGGTCCGGCCGGCCGGGAGCGGAGCCCGGCTGTCGATCATGATGTGCCGAGCGAGATGCCGGCGGTTCAGCGGGCTCCCGGGCCGCCGCTGCCGAAGCCGCCGCTGCTGCCCTCGTTCCAGCGCGGGCGCGTCTGCGAGGCGCTGGTCCGGTCGCTCTGGTTGCCGTGTGTCTTCAGCTCGTGCGGTGTCAGACGCTCATCGCTTCTCGGCATCTCGTCGGGCTCGCGGCGCTCCAGCGTCTCGCGGACCGGGCCGCCGTCGGGGAGCCTGGGCTGCTCGTCGGGCCGCGGCGGCCGCCGACGCTTGTGCCGCAGGCCCAGGATGAAGGCGCCCAGCAGCAGGGCCACGACCACCAGACCGGTCACGACGAACCCGAAGCCGGGGGCGTCGCCGCCCGCGGCCATCTCCATCCATGCGCTATTCATGGCACGCGGGTACCCCTGGTCCGCACCATGAACCAGGTCCCCTCGACCGGCCGGCCGGGGCCCGTCCGTCGACGGTTCTCCGCTGCGAACACCGGTTTGACGGGCGTCGAGCCGGGCTACCCGCGCGGTGTGACTTCGACGACATCCCAGCAGGAGCTGTTCCGGTTCCTGGAGGACCGCTTCGCCTGTGCGCAGGCGTGCACCGAGTGCGCGCGGGCGTGCGCGCTGCGCGCAAGCCTCGTGGATCCCGACGGCACCGAGAACCAGGAACTCGTACGACGCAAGGGCATCATGTGCGCGGAGGTCTGCGACGCGACCTGCCGTGTGCTGTCCGAGCAGAACCAGGTGGACGAAAGCACGATCCGGGTCCAGGTGGAGTGGTGCCGGACCGTGTGCCTGGAGGCCGCCCACGTCTTCGACCGGCAAACAGGAGCGGAGGACTCGGCGGCCGCATGCCGCGCTTGCGCGCGGGCGTGCACGGACTTCCTCGCCACGCTGAACTGACAACGCCATTCCCTATTTCTGGAACACGTTCTACGGTGTGCGCCGACAGGACCGGCCTTGGGAGCCTGGAGGCGCCGTGCACCTCGACTACACGCCCGAGCAGCAGCGGCTGCGCACCGAACTGCGGTCCTACTTCGCCGAACTGGTCCCGGACCACCTGTACGCCCGGCACGGCGACCCGGCCGCACAGAAGCGGTTCTACCGCGAGACGATCCGGCGGCTCGGCACGGACGGCTGGCTCGGTGTGGGCTGGCCGGAGGAGTACGGCGGGCGTGGTCTGACGGCCATGGAGCAGTTCATCTTCTTCGACGAGGCGGCCCAGGCCGGCGTCCCGCTGCCGCTCATGGCGCTGAACACCGTCGGCCCGACGATCATGCAGTACGGCACGGACGAGCAGAAGGCGTACTTCCTGCCGAAGATCCTCTCCGGCGAGATCGACTTCGCCATCGGCTACAGCGAGCCGGGCGCGGGCACCGACCTCGCGTCCCTGCGCACCCGGGCGGTACGGGACGGCGACGAGTACGTCGTCGACGGCCAGAAGATCTGGACGACCAACGGCGACACGGCCGACTGGGTGTGGCTGGCCGTGCGCACCGACCCCGACGCCCCGCCGCACCAGGGCATCACCATGCTCCTGGTGCCGACCACCGACCCCGGCTACTCCTGCACCCTGATCAACACCCTCGCCTCGCACGACACCACCGCCAGTTACTACGAGAACGTCCGCGTCCCCGTCTCCCGCCGGGTCGGCGCCGAGAACCAGGGCTGGCGGCTGATCACCAATCAGCTCAACCACGAGCGCGTGACCCTCGCCGCCCACGGCACCATGGCGATCCGGGCCCTGCACGACGTGCAGCGCTGGGCGATGGAGACCAAACTCGCCGACGGCCGCCGCGTCGCCGACCTGCCCTGGGTACGCCGCCTCCTGGCCCGCACCCACACCCGGCTGGACGCGCTGAAACTGCTCAACCGGCGGATGGTCGGCGCGGTCCAGGACGGCACCCTCACCCCGCAGGACGCCTCGGCCGTCAAGGTCTACGGCTCCGAGGCCCGACGCGACGCCTACGCCTGGCTGATGGAGATCGTCGCGGCTCCCGGCGCCCTGAAGGAGGGGTCGGCCAGCGCGGTCCTGCGGGGCGAGCTGGAACGCGGCTACCGCTCGGCGGTCATCTTCACCTTCGGCGGCGGCAACAACGAGATCCAGCGGGAGATCATCTCGTGGATCGGGCTGGGGATGCCGAGGGTCCGGCGCTGACGGGGTCGTGCCGGGGATTTCACAGGAGCCGTACCGGCGGGCAGGGAGCCCCGCACGGCGGACGGCACGAGCTTGCCGGTCGGCGTCCGCCGAGTGGCAAGCGTCGTCGGAACCGGGGGAGGCTTGGAGGGAGGAACCACATGCCCCGGGGTGCGGCGGACGGACGGGAGAAGACCCATGAAGGTCGGAGTGCTGACCGGGGGCGGTGACTGTCCCGGCCTCAACGCGGTGATCCGCAGTGTCGTACGCAAGGGCGTACAGGAGTATTCGTTCGACTTCGTCGGTGTGCGGGACGGCTGGCTCGGTCTGCTCAAGAACGACGTCGTTCCGCTCGGCATCAACGGCGTTCGGGGCATCCTCCCGCGGGGCGGGACCATCCTGGGTTCCTCCCGCACGAACCCGTTCAAGCACGAGAACGGGCTGCAACGGGTGCGCGACACCCTGGCCGCGCACGAGGTGGACGCGCTCGTCGTGATCGGCGGGGAGGACACGCTCGGGACGGCGACGGAGCTCAGCCGGCAGGGGATCAACCTGGTCGGCGTGCCGAAGACCATCGACAACGACGTCTCCGGCACCGACTACACCTTCGGCTTCGACACCGCCGTCGGTATCGCGACGGAGGCCATCGACCGCCTCCACACCACCGCCGAGTCACATATGCGTGCCCTGGTGGTGGAGGTGATGGGGCGCCACTCCGGCTGGATCGCCGTGCACGCAGGCGTCGCGGGCGGCGCCAACGTCATCCTCATCCCCGAGCGGCCGTTCGACGTCGATCAGGTCTGCGAGCTGGTGATGCGCCGGTTCGAGATCAACTACGCGCCGATCGTCGTCGTGGCCGAAGGAGCCGTCCCCAAGGAGGGGCAGATGATCCTCAAGGACCAGTCGCTGGACGAGTTCGGCCATGTGCGGCTGTCCGGCATCGGCGAATGGCTGGCCCAGGAGATCTCGGCACGCACCCGGAAGGACGCCCGCACCACGGTCCTGGGCCACATCCAGCGCGGCGGCACCCCGAGCCCCTTCGACCGGTGGCTGGCCACCCGTTTCGGGCTGCACGCCATCGACGCGGTCCGGGAGGGGGACTTCGGCCGCATGGTCGCCCTCAAGGGCACCGACATCGTCCGCGTGCCCCTCGCGGACGCCACCGCCGAGAACAAGACGGTGGAGCCGTCGCTGTACGACGAGTTCGAGGTGTTCTTCGGCTGAGCCGTCAGCCTCCGTGCGGCACGACGGCGACGGGGCAACGGGCATGGTGCAGTACGGCGTGAGCGACCGGGCCCAGCCGGCCCTCGGCCACGGCCGGCTGGGTGCGACGCCCCACGACGAGCAGGTCCGCGTTCCGGGAGGCGTTCAGAAGCGCCTCCGCAGGGTGGAGCAGCATGAGATCGGTGGTGGCCGACACCCGCGGGTACTTCTCCTGCCACGGCCGGACGGCGTCGGAGAGCTCCAGCACCTCCCGGTCCTCCCAGGTGGCGCGGTCCTCCTCGGTCACCGCCCAGGTGCGGGCGGAGACCGACTCGGCCGGCAGGCCCCAGGCCCGCACCACGCGCAGGCGTGCCGCGCGTGCCCGGGCGGCCGAGAAAGCGAAGCCGGCCGCCTCACCGACGGGACGGTGGGCGTCGAACCCCAGCACGATCCGGGGGGTGCGGCGGGGCGCGCCCGCCCTGTCGGCGTAGGCGCCGGGGCGGGGCGGGACGAGTACGACGGGACAGGACGCCGCTGCCGCCATCCGCAGGGCGACCGAGCCGACCGCCAGCCCCTCGAAACCGCCCGTCCCGCGGGTGCCGACGACGAGGAGCCCGGCATCCCGTGCCGCACCGAGAAGAGCGTCGACCGGGGGCTCGTCGGCCTGCCCGCCCTCCACTTCGAGGTCCGGGTGGCGGTCGGCGAGGTCCTCTGCCGCCCGCTGTGTCAACTGGCCGCCCACCACGCGCAATCGGTCCACAGCCGGGCGCGGAACGGTGGTCCCGGGAAGCTGCGGAGACGCGTGCAGCAGCCGTAGCGGAACGCCGCGCAGCTCGGCCTCCCGCGCGGCCCAGCCGGCGGCTGCCGCGGCGCACTCGGATCCGTCGATGCCCGCCAGCACGAGGGGACGCATTCCGGCCTCCTTCGTCCGGCCCGCACCCCTGAGGGCGCCGAGTCTCCTCTCGTCCACTGTTCCACGGCGGTACCGCCGCGGCGTCCGGACCGTCGCACGAGCCGTTGACGCCTGCGGCCCGGGCCGCCGTGACCCGTTGTCGTGAGGAGGAACCCGGGGGAGACCCGCCGGCTGGTCCTCACGGACCGCGGAGGAGAGTGGCCCCGCGCCTGAGAGGCCCCTCCGCTCCTATGCGCCTTTCCCCCGTCCCCGCACGCTGCCCGTCACCGCCAGCACGGACAGCACCACGAGCGCGGCGGCCGGGCCCAGCACGGTCCAGGGGGCCAGTTCGGCGTACGGCTGGTTCTCCGAGAGCAGGCGGCCCCACTCGGGGGTGGGTGGCTGCTCGCCCAGGCCGAGGAAGCCGAGGGAGGCCAGGACCAGGACGGTCGTGGGCAGGCGGAGCAGGGCGTTGCGGAGGAGGGCCGGGACCACCGCGGGGAGCAGGTGGCGGCGCAGCAGGTGCAGCCGCCCCGCGCCGAGCGCGACGGACGCGGCGATGTGCCCGCTCGCTCGTTCCTGCTCCAGCAGCGCGGCGGTCTGGGCGGCGTACGGAGTCCAGCCCACCGCACAGACCGCGCTCGCGGCGCCCCACACCGAGGGCCCGGTCACACCCGCGATCAGCAGGCCCGCGAGCACGGCGGGCAGTGTCGACACGACCTCCGTCGGACCGGCGCTCGCCCGGGGTGCCATGCCCAGCAGCAGTCCGGCGACCGCGCTGACCGCCGTGACGGCCAGGGCGACCCCGGCGGTGCGCAGCGCACCGTGGCCCAGCCGGGCCAGCAGGTCACGGCCCAGGGCGTCCGTGCCCAGAGGGTGGTCCAGGGACGGCGACAGCAGCCGGGCCGTCGTGTCGACCTGGAGCGGGTCGCGCAGCAGGCCGGCCGTGACCAGCGCGAGCAGGACGAGGGCGCAGGCGACGGTGATCCAGCGCAGGGAGGACGGCACCGCGAGCGGGGGCCGGTGCAGGGTGGGCAGGGCGCCGTCGCGCAGGGGCCGCCCGAGGAGGGCGTGCCGCAGGGCGCGGATCACGATGCCCGCGCAGACGCCGAGCAGGACCAGAGCCAGCGTCGCGGTCTGGAGCACCGGGAGGTCCTGCGCGACGGCGGAGTCGAGCGCGAGCCGGCCCAGGCCCGGGATGTTGAAGATCTTCTCCACGGCGACCGCACCGCCGACCAGCGCCACGACGGTCGGCAGCAGCTGCGGCAGGATGCCCGGCAGGGTGCGGCGCAGCGCGTTGCGGGCGATGCGGCCGGGCGGGAGGCCGACGGCGTACGCCGTGCGCGCCCAGGGTTCGTGGAAGGCGGCGGGCAGCGCCTGGTCGAGCATGCCGCCGAGCATCGCGCCCGACGGGATGCCGAGGGCGAGCGAGGGCAGCAGCATCGACTGCGGCCCCTCCCACCCGCTGGACGGGAACCATCCCCACCACACCCCGCACACGGTGGCCAGCACCGAGGCGAGCAGGAACTTCGGCAGTGACGCGAGGACGGCGGCCGTGGTGCCCGCCCGGTCCTGCCGCAGCCGGCGCCGCGAACCGAGGAACACCGTACGGGCGCACACCAGCCCGGCCACCAGCACCGTGACCGCGAACGCGCCCAGCATCAGCGTCAGGGAGACCGACAGGGCCGTGCCCACCTGCGGCATGACCGGCGATCCGGAGACCCATGAGACGCCCGCGTCCCCGCGCGTGAGGCCGCCCAGCCAGTGCGCGAGGTGGATCCACGGGCCTTCGTCCAGGCCCAGCTGCTCGCGTACGGCGGCCAGTTGCGCGGGTGTCGGATCCACGTCCGCCGAGCGGGCCCGCAGCACGGTGCGCGCGGGGTCGCTGCCGGACAGCCACGGCAGCGTGGCCACCGCCGCCAGCAGGGCGGCCCCGGCGAGGGCCCGGGCGGGGGCCCCGCCCCCGGGGGGGGGGGGGGGGGCCGGGGGGGGGGGGGGGGGGGGGGGGGGGGGGGGGGGGTGGGGGGGGGGGGGGGCGGGGGGGTGTGTGGGGGGTGGGGGGGGGGGGTAA
>NZ_JBEZWN010000118.1:0-9595 GCF_040637495.1 Streptomyces sp. NPDC029044 | reverse complement strand
TGAGGACCAGCCGGCGGGCTCCGGCCCGGGCCGCCGTCTCACCCGCTTCGCGGCCGTTGAGGTGCAGGTCGGGGATGTTCTCCTTGCCGTGCGTGGGACCGGCACGCCTGGTACCTACGCCTACCGTGTACGCCCGGCGCCCCGTGGGCCGGAATAGTAAGGCTGGAATGCGCCGCCGACATCCCCGCCCCGGAGGCGATCGCCTTGGCTAACCTCTCGCAACTGGTACTGCCGCGGTACGCCAGTTGCGAGTACAAAGACGCCCGGGCCCCCCAGAACCTGGTGCCGGTCGCTGGGCTGGAGAGGGAACTGCGCCGCCGCCTGGGCAACCCTGCCCTGCTCAGCAGGGCCCTACGCGTGGCAGCGGTGAGCTGAGCCGCAGTTCCTCCAGGTCCTCAAAAATAGTTGCCGTAGCCACAGAGTCATGGTCCGTGCAGTCAGCAGCGCCGCGGGCACTTCCGCCCCTGACTGACTTTGCCGCCATGGCATACCGCGACTTCGAGGCCAGCACCACCCGCGGCGAAGAGCTCGTGCGCACCGTCCTGCTGAGTACCTGCGCCCCGCACACCGCTGAGCCAGCAGCGAAGCGTTAGGGGATGCCCTTTCGTAGGAATTACGGTCGGTTGCTGGCCACGGCAACCCTTAGCCTGGGCACGTCCCGGCCGCACCCCCAGGCTCTTCGCCGGCCGTGTCCCGCCGACGGCCTCATACCTTGGGCATGCCACGCTGCTGGAGAGGGCCCGAACGGACCGCAACCCGGTTGTGCCGCTTCGCGAGTACAAGCTGCCGTCGTCCTGCCGTGGTGGCGGTGTGGCGCCTGACAGCTGCCTCTGTATTGACACGCCCGCCTGACCGTCCTGCTGCAGACTGCTTTGCTTATGATCTCGATGAAGGATGGATTCGCGTGATCTCTCCCAGTGGAGCGTCGTTGTCGCCGTTGGGACAGCGATTGAAAGAACGGATGGGTGCCGAGCGTGCTGTGGGTGATCTGCGGCGCTACTTCGGTGTAGGTCTGCCGACTGGAGTGGCCGGGTTCACCGGCAGTCGGTTCGAGCATCTGGCTGGTGGGGGAGACAGGCCGGAGGTGGCCGACCGGATCACGGCGGAGGACCTGGTCGCGGTGCAGGCGTTGTCGGTCACCGTTCCGGCGCCTGTCGCGTTGGACCTCTTGGAGGGCCGCCTCGGCGCGCGGCTGTCCGGTCTGCTGCAGGCCATTCCCAGGGACATCGACATGGTTGATGCCGACGCGGTCGTTGTGGCCGACGGCTCGCCGGCAGACCGCGCCTGGCGACTGCTCGAAGGTCAATTTGATGTCGGGTGGGTGATCGCTGGGAAGCTCCTGGCCAGGAAGCGTCCGCGCCTGCTACCGGTCTACGACAAGGTGGTGCGCTGCGCTCTGGGCCGCCCCCGCCCCTCGTTCTGGCTTGCGCTGCATACCGCGCTGCGCGCGGACGATCGCGCCCTGCACCGCCAGTTGCTCAAGTTGCGCCAGGTCGCGGGGGTGCCGGAGACGGTGAGTGCGCTGCGGATATGCGACGTGGCGGTGTGGATGGGGCACCGAGCGGAGGGGCACGCCTGTCCTCGCTGACCCTCGGCAGCGAAGCCGGCGAACTTTTCATACCTCTTGGCCTGACACCGCGGCGGGCTGAGAAGCGAAGAACGCCACCACGTCGACCCCGTCCTGGGCCTGGCCGCCGTGCCCGAAGGCCCGGGCCTCCAGAGCATGGTCGGCCTGAACCGCCAACGCCACCACAAGGTGCTCCAGAGCCTCCCAAGACAGCTCATGCGTGCGAAGCAGCAAAGGCGCCGTGACCGTCAAGGGCGACAGCCCCGGCAGTGCCCTAGCCTGGTCCACGCTCCTGACCCGAGGGCGGCATCGTCGCCGCCACCGACAACTCTCAGACGTCGGTGGAGCGGGGACAGCCAAGGAGGGGCGATGTCAGTGCTGTACGCCATCATCGGCGCATGACCGCTGCCTCCTCGCCGAGAGCCAGGGCTACTTCAGCTGTTGAGCCCCCACGCACGCAGGCGCTTGTTCTTCCGGAGTCGCTCGTCGGTCTGTGCCGCGCAGATCAGTACGAGCGTCAGAAGAAGTTCTGGCAGGAGCTCACGCAGCAGTGGCGTGCTGAGGTCACCGCTTCGCTGGAACAGGTACGCGCGAAGATTGAGAAGCAGAATGCTGCCAACCGGGAGCTCCGGGACAACATCCTCAGTGCCATGCAGGCTGCCCCCGATCCACGCGAGCTGTCGGTAGCCGACGTCACGGTGCTGAAGGACCAGTGGGCGGACACGGCGGATCCCGCGCTCGTGGGCGTGCGGGATGCGACCGACAGAAGATGGCGCTGCACTGTAGAACCGGGACACGGCTCATGGATGGCTCCGCCGAAGGACCGCAGCCGCACCGACCGGCCCAGCATGTGCCCGAAGTGCTCCGGCGCGGCCCCGCGGCCAGGAGAGAAACCCGCTCTCGAGCGATCCGTGGCGGCCATTTCCGCGCTGGCCGCTGAGCTCCACCCCGACTCTGGTGCGCCAGAGGAGATCAGCTACGGCAGCAACAAGCCGGTGACCTGGTGGCATCAGGTTCCTGCTGTCCAGCCTGGGACCGGAGAATGGTATTGGGCGACCCATATCTGGAAGCAGCCCACCAAGAGCCGCACCGGCCGGCGGAGCAGGAACGGGAAAGCGGCTGGGATCAACGGCTGCCCGGTCTGCAATTCCGACCAAGCCGACGCCTCCAACAGCCTGGCTGCGTGGTATCCGGAGCTCGCGGAGCAATGGGTGCGTGGCCCGGCGGGCCGGAACGCGCACAACACCACCGTCGGGTCCAAGATCGAGGTGACGTGGCGCTGTACGTCCTCACAAGGGGAGCATGAGGACTGGCCGGCACCGCCCAACCGCCGCACCGCGAAGGCGCTGCGGTCTGGCTGTCTGAAGTGCAGCAAAAACGTCTCCGCCAAGGCGCTGGCGCTCTACCACGAGCTGTGTCCCCACTTGCCCGCCTTGGAGCTCGAGGCGCCGATTCCACTCGCCCCAGCGCCCGGCAAGCGGTACCGCGGCGTGCGGGTCGACATGTGGGAAGAGGCGTTGCAACTCGTTGTGGAGTTCGACGGCTGGAAGACCCATGGACCTGAGTCCTGGCGCGACCGCGCAGCCGACGACCGCCTGAAGACCGATCGTCTGGCCGCTGCCGGCCAGACGGTGATCCGGGTCCGCGAAGACCTTGACCCGGTTGGACCTCACGATGTCGTTGTCGGCTCAGGCTGGAGCGCGTGGAAGGTAGCCGTCGCAGTCCTGCTGCGCGTTCACCAGCTTGGCCTGCACCCGCTGCCCGGCCTCGCCAGCTACCTGGAGCACGGCACGGAGACAGCGGCGGCCGACGTGGAGAAGGCTCTGCTAGGTATGCCATACCAGCCCCGCCGGTTTCCCAAGGCTTCGAAAGCGGCCGCCGCACCACGGCAACTGAAGGCCACCGAGCCACATGCGGACAGCTGGCTGACACCGGTGGGCCCCCCGTACCCCAATCCGAAGAAGCGAGCTGGATCGCTGCGGGACTACCAGTGCAGGTGCAAGACGGTCGTCACCGGGCTTCCGCAGGCCGAGGTCACTCGCGGGAACACCAAGAGCTGCGGATGCCGACAAGATGCATCCCGTGCCCTCCCGCGAGGCCGGGTGGATCGGGAGCTGACCCAGGCGGCTCGCCAATGGGCGCGGAAGGCGGGGATCGAGGTCAGGGCAAATGGCGCGTTGGGCGCTCGAGGCCTGGCCTCCTACCAGCTCCATGCTGTCGGCATGGCGAGTTTCCTCGGCGACGACAGCCTCATTCCCGAGGGCGTCGTCCGTGGATGGGCCGATGATGAGGAGATCGCACTCGGTGCACGCGGACGTCTGCCCCGGCACACCTGGCTCGGCTACGCGGCTTCTGTACTGGCTCAGCTCGCGAAGGCTCCGGATGAGGACGCGTAGGACTTGGTGGACGGCTCGAACCAACCGTCGCTTGAGCTGCGGTAGCTACGCTTGAAGTCTGCTTCGCGCCGACAGTCTTCTTCTTCGAAGATGTCGGTGCGGAGTAGGGTTTGTCGTGAACAGCGCATGGGATCAGACACCCGCTCGCCTCCTCAGGATGCCGGACGGTTAAGCCAGTCGGCGAAGGGCGTGCGGACGTCCGGAACGGGCAATGGCGTGGCGTCTGCGCCCGCGTGGCGCGCTGCCTGCAGGACCGTTGTGAGGTCTCCGCTGGCGAGCGTTTCGACGGGGCACGCACTGCACTCGCCATCACGGGCATGCTCTGTTCCGGCATCGGCGATGGCACGGACATGGGCGAGCCCGTCGAGCCCGCGGTCGACACGAAGCGCGTACCAGGTGCCGTCCTGCTCAGCTCCGGGGAGTCCGGCTGCCACGCCCGGGTACATCGGCAGATAGACGTGGCCATCGTTGACGCGTACGAGGACCACTTGATCGAGGTAGTCGCACAGATCGGGCTCAGGCTGATGGTCGTCCAGCCAGGCGATGGCTTCAGCACGCGGTCCAGGACCCCATAGGTATTGGGCGGGGAAGACGGTGGTGGCGCTTCGAGCATCGAACTCCATCAGGTTCGGGTCAGTGACTCCGCCCGGGCAGAACACGGCACGGACCAGGACGTAGGTGAACCTCCCCTCCTCGTCCTCTTGGGCCAGCTGGCTGGCGTAGCCAGCCGTGGTGTACTCGCCGTTGTCGCTCCAGCCGATGGCGATGATGCTCCGGCTGAGCGGTGCCGGATACAGCCGGCCTCCCGGTGTCGCGTGCCCCCAAAGGTGATTGATGATCTCCGCAAGGTCGGAAAGCTCCCTGGCAGCTTCCACCGGAGAGGTCAGGTGGTAGGTGCCGTGCGCCACCATGTTCCGCAGCCTGCGCAGAACCGGTTCCAGAGACCGGTTGCGCTGCCCGCGCAACATGCCCTCGCGGCGGGCCCAGGTCAGCAACCCGTCGAGCATGGCATTGAACGGCTCCCACACCCGGGAAGTGCCCATGCGGATCTCCGCGCCGCGCACCTTCTTGTACTGCTCGAAGAAGTCGCTGTAGCTGGTCATCGTGATCTGGTGCTCGTGCCTCTTGCGATCCCGGACCTCGACGACCTGTCCATGGTGGGCGACGAACCGGTCCCGCAACGCTTGCTCCAGCGTCAGCCGGGCCACGTCTGCCACCAGCGTGAACAGTTCGTAGCAGAGCACTCCGTGGCTGTGAGCGGTGCGCAACTGCTCGAACTTGTGTTGGGTTGTTTCAGCGACATCGTCGGCCAGCCTGAGCCCCGCGATCACACGCTGCTGGAAGTCGGCGGCGTCCTCCGGCTGCATCTGGCCCAGGCCGAGAGGCGTGAAGCGCAGTGAGCGTTCGTCGGCGGCCTGCAGTTCCTCCAACGGCTTGATATCCATGCGCGACCTTTCCTACCTCTCCTAGGCATGCGTCTGGCGAACTGGTCAGGATCAGGCTTGAATCCTGTGCGGTGCAAGCGGATTGACATCGTGCAGCGGGACACGGATGGACCCGGGCGAGGTCGCCGGTCAGGATTGCGCGATGATGCCGACATCCGGCCGAACTAGAGCTTGTGAGCCGGACCGGCTCGGACAGCACCGGACCAGTGAAGCCGCCTGGGTATGCGCTGGGACAGAAAAGACCACCGGTCGCCAGCCGACATACGCTCGCCGCGCCGGGGCGTCGGTCCAGGCCGAGCCGCGCAAACACCGGCCGGAGCACCGCCTCCTTGCGCGAGACAGAGCCTCTCCTCGCACCGGCGCTGGCCGCGTGCCACTTGGCTTGGCGGCCTGCCGAGACGACTTTCCTGTGATGTTCGGCAGCCCTGGCACGAGGGGCTACCGCTTTCGCTTCTGCCTCTGTTTCGGAGTGTCTTTCGTGCCGCGTGGTGGCCGCTTGGCGTTCGGGTGGATCGAGCGTCGAAGTTCTGACGCAGGCCGCAACGACTGCAAGGTGGCGGTCAGCGCGGCGTCGAGCGGCCCGATGTGTCCGTCGTAGAGGGCCCCGACGAGATCGCGAGTCGGTTCGTCGTAGAGGAAGACGACGCCACGCGGCAGGCCGAACTGATGTTTCTTGGCTCGCAGGTAGCCACGGAGGTTCTTCTCGGCGTCGTCGGGGTCCTGTCCAGCTGGGCGCGTCGCCCACACGAACAACCATCCTTCGGCCGGATCGACGCTGGCCGTGACGGGCACCGTCATGCTGCGGCCCTGGCTGTTCGGGCGCGGGTTGTTGAGGAGGATGTCACCGTGGCGCGCGAACTTGTGCTGGGCGGGCGTTGCCAGGGATAGCAGCGTCGCGCCGATGCTGAGCCATCCGGTGACGTTCCATGACTGCAGTTGGTCGAGGAGAGGTGCGAGTGGGGAGGGTACCATCGCCGGCTTGGGTGCGGACCCCGAACCTGTGTCATCACGTCCCTTGGTGTGAAACCACTTGTCGAGCACGTCGGTTCGGCTGGTCAGGAAGCTCGGCTTCTGTGCCCTGTAGCGGCGCAGCTCGGCCGTGGTCGGCTCAGGGAGGAACGGGAATGCGGCACACACCTGTGCCGGGTCGGGTTCGACCCAAAGGCCCGCCTCGAAGAAGTACAGGAAC
This sequence comes from Streptomyces sp. NPDC029044, assembly GCF_040637495.1. Classification (NCBI taxonomy): domain Bacteria; kingdom Bacillati; phylum Actinomycetota; class Actinomycetes; order Kitasatosporales; family Streptomycetaceae; genus Streptomyces; species Streptomyces sp. NPDC029044. The sequence goes on along the minus strand of NZ_JBEZWN010000118.1, from coordinate 2,998 downwards.
AGGTCCAGTTCGTCCGGTGCATGGAACATGACGGTGACATCAGGGTTGCGGCGCCGACGCAGGTAGAGGAGAAACTCGGCCGGGCGTGCGACGAGTTCAGTGATCAGCTCGAGGTCGTGCAGGGACACCGTCCAGGGGACGTTGTCGGGGGTGAGCAGCCCGGCCCGCACCAGCTCTGCGGTGGCGGTCAGGACGGTCGAGAGGTCGTCGAGACTGACGGCAATGGTGTGGATCTCACGGATGTGGCTGAGGTCGACCCAGCCTTCGTCTTCGATACGTAGGCCACCGTCCCGCTCGATTGCATCCCGCATGCGGCCGGACTGCTCGGCTGCTTTCGTGATGATGCCGGTCAGATCAGTACGGATCCGTGTCGTCTTCCCTCCGCGGGACAGGGCGCTCAACGCGACGGCCTTGTCCTCCACGATGAGGGCGACGTCGTCGAGGACGATGAGGTGGTCGCCCTCGACGCGCTTGGTGTACTTCGCCGGATCAGCAGTTTTGGCTTCGTTGTCATTCGCGGGCACGTAGTACTCGAACGCGTCCCGGAAGTGAGCCCCGGGGAGTACGCGGTCGAGCGCGTCGCGCGTGCGGGACTCGAGAAGGTCTCCGCGATGCTTCGCGTACTGGCTCCATACGGGCGACGTCTTCAGATGCTCTTCGAGGTTCTCCCGGACGGCGAATACGCTCAACGCCGGGTGCGGCAGCATGAAGCGCCCGTTGTCAGCGACGACGAGTGGCCGGCTACGCAGCGGGTTCCTGCCGGTGCTGAACGCATCGATGACGTCCGCAGGGTTGGCCGTCCCGAGGTCGAGGCGGAACCTTTCGACAACGGCCCCCACACGTTCAACAGCAATGCCCGTGCGCGCGACGACGTCGTCGATCGCGACAGTGGCCTGGTCGCCGTCGGGCTCGAACATCGACATGACACTGGACCTGGCGAGTTCTGCTAGCCCGTCGTCCGCCCGGCCCGCCTCCACCGCGGCCATCGCGTCCAGCACTGTGTCCCCCATTGCTTTGAGGCGGTCATTCAGACCAGCCTCCTGCAGGTGGTGGCATGCGTCGAGGACAGCCAGGGCGTCGGTCGCGTCGAAGCCGAGTTCGGCATTCAGCGCCGCGCGAACGCTCGGGTTGCCGTCGAGAAGCGCCAGGTTGGTCGTTGCGACCATCTCCGGGTAGGACGAGTTGCGCATCCATACCTCGGCGCCACGAATGAGCATGGACACGAGGGCAAGCTTGTCGGTCGGGTCAACGGCGGCGAAGGACCGTATCTGTGCAAGGCGGAGGATCCCGTCGAGTTCGTCCTTCGCCTCGGAGACGAAGTGGCTCATCTCCTGGTCCTCGACTGCGGGGGCACCAGCCGTCGCCGAATCTTGCCGGGCGGCGAGAGCGACCAGCGCCAGCAGTTCCAGGTACGCGGCGCCCGCCTCCACAGTGACGGGCGTCTCGCCTTCGCGCGCCATCGGCAGGAACCGCTGACGAGCCACCTCGATGATCCGGATCGCGTCGAACCGCCCCAGCTTCGCGACGAGCTCGTCGACAGCCTTGTCGAATGCTGCGTCGACCGCCGCGGCAGGATCATCGCCAGCGAACGTGGCCATGAGCGCCATCAAGGCAGTCAAGGAGTCCACCATCACTTGCGCGTGCGGGTCGAACACCGGCGACGTCGGACCGGAACGGCGCTGCCGCCTGTTGCGCGCTTCACGGCGCTTCGATCGGGAACCCATGAGCCAACCTCACCACAGTATCGGGACCGATCAGCGAACGGTTCGGATCCGCTTCGATCAGCCGGTGCATCCACGCCCGCTCTCCCTGTTCGTTTCGTGGATTCGACCTGCGGCCGGACTGGGGGTCCCGGCTGAGAGAGGCTGTATCGACTGTCGATGAAGCATCATCTTGGATGAAAGACCGCCATGTCATGGGTCCTGCGTTCGCCGAACTGGAAGGCTCGATCGCCCTCTACTCCAAGCTCTTTGACCGAACCTGGCGGCGGTCAGTGCGCAGACGAGTCCGCGGAGCCGGAGACGGGCCGGTGAAGGGGAGCCGGCTGCCAGTGCACCTCGTCGGTGTCCCGCTGATGGTGCCAGGCCGCCAGGGTACGGCCGGCGACCAGCCGGTCGAGCAGCGCTCCGGTCTGGTGGGGGGAGTGCCCGCACAGACGGGCGACGACGGCCATGTCGGCTGCGGGGCCGGCTGTGGTGGTGTGGGCGGCCAGGACCAGCGCGGCCAGGCGGTCTGCGGGGTTTGCCGCTGCCGGAACGATGAGCGGGGTGGGCTTGAGGGCCCAGTGGGCGGCGCGCCGGCGGGCGCTGCGGCCCGGGGCCTGCTTCAGTGCCGCGTCATCCAGCAGCCGCACCTGCAACGGCGATGTCCGGGGGTCGGGCAGGTCGAGCCAGTCGTCCTGTGCCAGTTCCTGCCACGCCTCGGTGTGCCGGTGCAGGCGCATGCCGCGCAGCAGGCCGGCCGGCAGCCGGGCGCAGCCGTGGGCGTCGGCGCGCAGGGCGCATTGCAGGGCCAGCAGGCGGGCGGCGGGAGAGGTGACGCAGCCGAGGGTGGAGGCGAGGTGGGTGAGCATCTCCCGTACCCGTTGCCGCTCGTCTCCGTGTACCCGCGGCTGGACGGGGGCTGATGCGGCCGGTCGGCGAGGGCTGAGCAGTGTGTCCGGCACCACGGCGGTGTTGCTGGTCGCCGCCGCGCAGGCCGCGCACGCGTCGGCCAGCCGCCAGGTGCGGCCGCTGAGGTCGCGGGTCAGGGCCAGCAGCACCCGCCCGGCACAGCCGCGATGGCGCGGATGCCAGACGCAGCCCCGCAGCCGGCACTGGCAGCTGCGCAGGTGCGCCGGCAATGCGTCCGCGCGGGCATGGCAGGCCAGATGGGCCAGGGCGGCCGACCGAGCGGAGGATGCTCGCACGCGAACCGCGCTGACGCTCGGAGGGGGGCTTGTTGGTGTATTGCGGGCTTGCTGGCCTGGTGTGTTGTGGGTTCGTTGAGAGAGGCCGGG
>NZ_JBEZWN010000117.1:0-10341 GCF_040637495.1 Streptomyces sp. NPDC029044 | reverse complement strand
GCCACGCCCTCGCCCAGGGACTCGACGACACCGGCGACCTCGCGGCCGGGGATGGTCGGCAGCGGCGTCGGCTCGGCCGCCGGGCCGCCCACAGCCCGCGACGAACCACCCCGGCACACGGCGCACACCGCCCCCACTCCTCGCCCACAGCCCCCGGACGAGCCGCGCAGCACGGCGCACACCGGCAGGCGCGTCCCAGGCGCCCTACGGCCGCGGTGCCGCCTCCGCCGCCACCGCCGCCCGGCGGGCCAGCAGGGTCGTGGAGCGGCCGTCGAGGTAGGGCAGGACCACGGCCTGGCCGCCCCAGGTGCGGAGCACCTCCGCCTCGGGCAGGTCCTGGACGGAGTAGTCGCCGCCCTTGACCCAGACGTCCGGCCGCAGCCGGGCCAGTACCGCCTCGGGGGTGTCCTCCTCGAAGACCGCGACGGCGTCGACGCTGCCCAGCGCGGCCAGCACGCGGGCGCGGTCCGCCGCCGGGTTGAGCGGGCGGCCCGGGCCCTTGCGGCGGGCGACGGACGCGTCGGAGTTCAGGCACACGATGAGGCAGTCGCCGATGCGCCGGGCGCTCTCCAGCAGGCCGACGTGCCCCGCGTGCACCAGGTCGAAGCAGCCCCCGGTCGCGACGACCGTGCCGCCCCGGGACCGGACCTGCTCGGCGAGACCGAACGCGTCGTGGGCGGGCTCGACCGGGGGGCCGGTCTCGGGCCCGGTCCGCCACAGGCCGGGGTTGCCGGCGCCGCCCGCCGCGACGAACGCGGCCGCCTCGGCGACGGCCCGTTGCAGCGCCTCCTCGGGCAGCAGGCCGTCGGCGAGGCCCGCAGCCGTCGTGGCGGCGAAGCAGTCACCCGCGCCGCAGGGGTCCCCGGCGGCCCGGTAGGGCACGGGGACGAGCATCGGGGTGCCGGAGCCGGGCCGGACCAGCAGCACCCCGCGCTCGCCGAGGGTGACGGCGACACCGGCGGCACGCCAGCGCTCGGCCAGACGGGACCCCCTCTCGGCGTACGCGCCCAGCGTGGTGTCCCCGGAGCCGGGGTGCAGAGCCCGCGCCTCGGCCGCGTTGGGGGTGACGAGGCGGGCTCCCGGCACGGGCGGGTCGCCGTTCGGGTGCGGGTCCCACACCAGGGGCGTGCGGCGGGCGGCGTCCTCCAGGAGCGGACGCAGGGCCCCCGCGGTGTGCCGGCCGTAGTCGGCGACCAGGACGGCGTGCGCGCCGGCCAGTGCGTCACGGACCGCGTCGCCGGGTTCGCCGGGGGTGCCGCCGCCGCGGTCGATGCGGACCACCGGCCGCCCGCCCGCGAGGACGCGGGTCTTGACCGGCAGCGTGCCCTCCAGCGGGATCTCCAGCAGCCGCACCCGGCCGCGCAGCTCGCGTCGTACCGCCTCGCTGGCCTCGTCGTCGCCGAGCGCGGTCACCAGCACCACGTCCCGGCCACCCCGTGCTGCCAGGGCGGCGGCCAGACCGGCCCCGCCGGGGTGGCGGCGGTCGCCGGTGACGTCGACGACCGGGGCGGGGGCGTCCGGGGAGAGACGGGTGGAGACGCCCTCGATGTCCTCGTCGAGGAGGACGTCCCCCACGACGACGAGGGGGTGGGGCCCGGTCATGAGGTGCTCCCGTGGGTGAGGACCGCGCGGCGGGCCGGCAGCGTGGACACGGCCGTGTCGAAGCACTCGCACAGCAGGTGGACGGCGACGAGATGGATCTCCTGGACGTTGGCGGTGCTGCCGGCGTCGATGCACAGGGATGCGTGGGCGGCTTCCGCCAGGGGGTTGGGGCCACGTCCGGTCAGGGCCCACACGCGCAGTCCGGCCTGCCGGGCGGTCACGGCGGCGGCGATGAGGTTGGGGCTGCGTCCGGAGGTGGAGAGCAGCATCAGGATGTCGCCCGGGCGGCCGTGGGCGGTGACCTGCCGGGCGTACACGTGGTCGAAGCCGTAGTCGTTGCCGATCGCGGTCATGCTGGAGGTCTCGGCGTGCAGGGCGAGCGCGGAGTAGGCGCGGCGTTCGCGGCGGTAGCGGCCGACCAGTTCGGCGGTGAGGTGCTGGGCCTGGGCGGCGCTGCCGCCGTTGCCCGCGGCCAGCAGCCGGCCGCCGCCGGTGAGGACGTCGGCGAGACGGCCGCCCCAGTCCGCGACCCGGTCCAGGCCGTGCCTGCGGAACCCTCCGAGGGCTTCCTCCAGTGACCGGCAGTGCAGTCGCGCGGTTTCCAGGACGGGGTGTGCGGGGGGTTCGCTCATGTCGATCGGGCGTACCGCCGTGGGTGACGGCGGCGAACCCGCACCTCCTTCGGATGTCGGACGTCGGACGTCGGGCCCGGGTGGCTGTCGTCGGGCTGAGGGCCGGGCGGTCAGCCGGCGCGGGTCGCGGCGGGCTCGGTGTCGAGGACTGCGCAGTAGGCGGCCTCGGTGGCGGCGGCGACCTGGCCCCAGCCGTACCGGCTCAGGACGCGTCGGCGGCCGGCCGCACCGCAGGCGGCGCGGGCCTCCGGGTCGGCCAGCAGCGCGGCGACGGCGGCGGCCAGGGCCGCCGGGTCGCGGGGCGGCACCAGTCGTCCGGTGCCGGGGTCGGCGACGGTGTCGAGCTGCCCGCCGACCGCGCTGGCCACGACGGGCACGCCGCAGGCCATGGCCTCCAGCGGGACGATGCCGAACGGTTCGTAGTCGGCGGGGCACACGACGACGTCCGCGGAGCGCAGCAGCGACGGCACCTCCTCGCTGGGAAGGGCGCCGGTGAAGCGGACGCGGTCGGCGACCCCGGCGTCCCGGGCGATGCCGCGCAGCCGCCGCACCTCCGGGTCGCCGTCGAGCCGGCCGGCGGGCGGCCCGCCGACCACGACCAGCTCGGTGCCGGGCAGCCGGGCCAGTGCGGTGACGGCGACGGCGGCGCCCTTGCGCGGCACGAGCCGGCCCAGCTGGAGGATCCGGTGGGGGTACGGTCCGCGCGGCGCGGACGGGCCCTTCGGGGTGAACCGGTCGGTGTCGACGCCGCACGGCACGATGCCGACCTGGTGCGGGGGAATGCCCATGAGGGCCAGTTCCCGGACTTCGTCCCGGCAGGTGGCGATGACGCGGTCGCAGCCCAGCCCGACCTCGATCTCGCCGGGGATCCGCTCCGGCGGGCTGGTGTCGGCGAGCCGCTGGTGCCGCCTCTTCACGGTGCCGAGTGCGTGGTAGGTGTGCAGCAGGGGCAGGCCGTGCTCGCGGGCCGCGCGCAGGGCGGCCAGGCCCGACATCCAGTAGTGGGAGTGCACGACGTCGGGGGTCCGGGTGCGCCAGCCGCGGGCGAGGTGGCGGCCGAACGCGTCCATGTGCGGCAGGAGCTCGTCCTTGGGGAGCGGCTCGGCCGGCCCGGCGGGCACATGGTGCACCTCGACGCCGTCGCGCAGCTCCGTCCGGCAGGGCAGGTCGGGCGCGTCGCGGCGGGTGTGGACGGTGACGCGGTGGCCGCGGTCGGCGAGTGCGGCGGCGAGGCAGGCGACGTGGACGTTCTGTCCGCCGGCGTCGACGCCGCCGAGTGCGGCCAGCGGGCTGGCGTGCTCGGAGACGAGCGCGATCGCGAGGACGCCCGGGTCGAGCTGCTCGCCGCCGAGCGGTCCGGCGGGGAGGGGACTGAGGGACGGGGTCATGAGCACACCTCCGTGATCAGGCGCTCCCAGTCGGCCAGGAAGCGCTTGAGCCCGTAGCGTTCGAGGGCCGCCTGCCGGGCGCGGGCCCCGTCCGCGGCCGCCGCCTGCGGTTCGTGGAGGTAGCGGCGGGCGGCGCGGGCCAGGACGTCGGGACGGGTGGTCAGGGTGCCGGCGCCGGGCGGGACCGCCTCGACCGCCTCGGTGGTGGCGAGCGCCAGCACGGGCAGGCCGAGGTGCATCGCCTCCAGCAGGGACAGGCCGAGGGAGGTCCAGCGCACCGGGTGCAGGTACATGCGGCGTTCGGCCAGGGCCGTGTGCAGCTCGCTCTGGGGAAGATCGGCCGAACGGCAGCGGTCGGCCGGCAGGCCGAGGTGTCCGGCCAGGCCGTCGGTGCCCATGCCGAAGACGTCGAGGGGCACGGCCTCGGCCAGGGCGGGCAGCAGGTCCGTTCCGGTGTACCGGGCGCGTCGCACGGGTTCGTTGACGACGACGGCGGCGCGGGCCAGCCGGCCGGTGTAGCGGTGGCCCGGGTCGACGATGCCGTGCTCGATCACCTCGGTGCGGGTGGTTCCGCAGTCCCAGAACAGCCGGTTGAAGTGCGTGACGTGGACGAGCGTCACGTCGTCGCGGCCGGCGCACGGGTGCCGGGTGTCCGGCACGTCACCGTCCGGCGCGTTGTGCTCCAGGTACACCGCGGGCACGTCCCGGCCGGGGCGGCGTCCGCCGAGCCACCGTTCGGCCAGCGCCGGCTCGTGGGGCCGCTGGAGAAGGACCAGGTCGACCTGCGTGTCGCGGAGTTCCTCGGGAGTCACCTCGCGGACCGAGGACGGCCAGGTGAAGGTGCGGGCCCGGCCGAGGCCGTCCGGGCCGCGGTCGGGGGTGACCGGGACGAGGTAGGTGTGCGGGCCCTGGACGAACGCGGTCGTCCAGGAGCCGTGCACGTGCCACAGCAGGATGTTCATACGGCCGCTCCTCGCTGGGTGTGTTCTCCCCGGTCGGCCGGGTGGGCCGTGAGGGCCGCCACGGCGGCGAGCACCTCGGTGTCGCCGATGGCGTCGAGGCAGGGGTGTCCCGGCACCGGGCAGTGCCGGGCCCGGGTGTCCGCGCACGCGGCGTGCGGGTCGCCGAGCAGGACGTGCGGTACGCCGTAGGGGGCCCAGCGTTCGGCCGGCACGACCGGCGCGAAGAGGCTGACGACGGGCGTGCCCACGGCGGCGGCCAGGTGCGCCGGGCCGGTGTTGCCGGCCACCACGGTCCGGGCCCCCGCCAGGACTCCGGCCAGCTGTGGCAGGTCGGTGGCGCCGCCGAGGTCCAGGGCGTGCCGCCCGGCGACGCGGGCGGTCAGCTCGCGCTCGGCGCGACCGCCGGTGACGACCACGCGGTGCCCCGCCGCGGACAGCGCGGCCGCAGCACGTGCCGCCCGGCCCGGTGTCCAGGCCCGTGCGGGCACGGCGGCGCCGGGATGGAGGACGACGTACGGGCCGGGTCCGGTGAGGTGGGTGGTGTGCGGCGGCGGCAGGACGCGCAGCCGGCCGTCGTCGCCGTGCGGGAGCTCGAAGCCCGCTGCGCGGGCCAGGTCGAGGGCGGCCAGGGCCTCGTGACGGTGCGGCCGTCTGCGGTGCCGCAGGTCGAGGAGCGCGCCCGGGTAGTCCTCGCAGTCGGCGGCGGTCCGTGCGATCCCGGCCAGCTTCAGCAGGAGGGCGATGGGCAGTGGGCTCTGGTGGTAGGACACCAGCACGATCGCGCGGTCGAAGCGGCCGGTCGTGAGCGTCTCCATCAGCTGCCGGGTGGCCACCCGCGTGACCGGCGGCGGCTCCAGGCCGACCCAGGGAGCGTCGTAGGTGAGCACCTCGTCGACACCGGGCAGCATCCGCCCGGCCGGGGGGCCCTGGGGCCCGCAGAGCAGCGCGGTGTACGAGGAACCGGCGGCGACGGCCCGTACGGCGGGGCCCGCCAGGAGTACGTCGCCGGAGCTGTCGAGGCGGACCACGAGGGTGCGGGGAAGGCGGGTGGGCGTCATCGCGGCTCCCGGGCCGCGACGGCCGGGCCGAGGACCAGGCGTACGGCCGTCGGCAGGTCCGGTGCCGTGACCGCGGCCTCCGCCGCCTCCTCGGCACGGGTGACGGCGGTGGGGACCAGGACCCCGCGGGCTCCCGCGGCCCGGGCCGCCTCCATGTCGGCTCCGATGTCGCCGATGACGGCGGTGCGTTCCGGCGGGACGGCGAGGCGGCGGCACGCGGCCAGGATCAGTCCCGGGGCCGGTTTGCGGCAGTCGCAGGCGTCCTCCGGTGCGTGCGGGCACACGGCCCAGACGGCGAACGGCCCGAGCAGCTCCTCCACCCGCAGCCGCACGGCCTCCACGTCGCGGCGGGTGAGCAGGCCCCGGGCCACGCCCGACTGGTTGGTGACGACACCGACGGGCACCCCGGCCGCGCGCACGGCGTCCACGGCCTGCCGGGCACCGGGCATGAGCGCGACCAGCGCCGGGTCGCCGTTGTAGGGGACGTCGGTGACGAGCGTGCCGTCGCGGTCGAAGAGGACGGCCGCGGGCAGCGGGCCGTCCGGATCGTACGGACGCTGCCGCACGTGCCCGGGGAGCAGCCAGGGGCCTGGGCGCGGCGTCATGACCGCAGCCGTTCTCGGGCCGCCGGACGGGGCGCGGGTGCCGGCTCGCCGCTCCGGAACGGGGTGTGCGGCCGGGCCTTGCGGTGCACCAGGCGCCCGCGCAGCCAGTGCCAGGTCGCGGCGGGCGGGACGAGGGCGCTGGTCACCGTCATCGTGACCACTTCGTCGCGGGTGCCCGGCCCGGGCAGGATGCGGGCGAGGGCGAACTCGGCGGTGCCGGCCAGCCACGTGGCGGCGCAGACCGCGGCCGCCCGGTGCCGGCCGAGCAGGGCGCAGCCGAGCGCCGACACCCCCGCCCCGGTCACCGCCAGGTGCAGGGGCAGGCGGCCGCGTGGGGCCTGTGCCCGGCGCCACCAGTGACGGCCGTGCAGCCGGGTCATCAGCACGTCGTCGGCGTTGCCGGCCTGGAGGCGGACGGAGATCCAGCGTCCGGCCTGCCGTACGGGGTGGGTGGTGGTGCGCCGGCCGGTGGTGAGCGCCCAGCCCGCGTCGAGCGTGCGCAGGGCGAGGTCGGCGTCCTCCCTGAAGGCCCGCCGGAAGCGCTCGTCGAATCCCCCGACGGCCACCAGCGCGTCCCGGCGGTAGGCCATGTCGGCGGTGATCCAGCGGGCATCGGCGAGACCGGCCGTGTTGCGTTCCCAGTCGGTGGGGCGCCGGCCGGCGGGCAGGGGCACCTCGATGCGGGCGGTGATCGCGGCGGTGCGCGCGGTCGCCGCCGCCAGGTCGAGGGTCAGGTCGTCGCCCCAGGTGGGGCCTGGTACGACGTCGTCGTCGAGGAAGACGATCCAGGGCACGTCACCGGCGGCTCGCCAGCCCAGGTTGCGTGCGGCGGCGGGTCCGCGTGCCCCGCCGGGCACGACGACGGTGCGCGCGCGCAGGGACGGCGGGACGGCGGCGGTGAGGGCGATCCGGTCCGTGTCGGGCCGGTCGTCGACCAGGACGATGCGGGCCGGGCCCGGCCCGGTGGCCTCGGCGAGGGCGTGCAGGCAGGCGCCCAGGCTGGGCCGTCCGAGGGTGGGGATCACCACGGCGTACTCGGCGTCGGACGCCGGGGCGTCGGGTCCGGTCATCGGGGGCCTCCGGCGTCGTCGCTGCGGGAGTCGGTGCGGAAGAGGTCGGCGCGCCGGATCGCGTACGGGCCGATGGCCAGCAGGTCGACGGGCGAGGAGCCGAAGCACTCCAGGGCGTCGCGCGGGTCGTCGACCATGGGCCGGCCGGCCGTGTTGAGACTGGTGTTGACGACCACGGGCAGGCCGGTGAGCCGCTCGAACTCGCCGAGCATGGCGGCGACCAGGGGTTCGCGATCGGCGTCGACGGTCTGGATACGGGCGGTGCCGTCGACGTGCACGACGGCGGGGATGCGCTCCCGCCACGCCGGGGCCACGTCGTGCACGAACAGCATGTACGGGCTGGGCAGCGGGCCGTCGAAGAGGTCGGCTGCGCGGTCGGCGAGGACCATGGGGGCGACGGGCCGGAACTGTTCGCGGCCCTTGACGTCGTTGAGCCGTTCCAGGTTGCCCGCGTGCCCGGGGTGGGCGAGCAGGGAGCGGTGGCCGAGGGCCCGGGGGCCGTACTCGGAGCGGCCCTGGAACCAGGCGACGATCCCGTTGTCCGCCAGGGCGCGGGCGACGGTCGCGGCGATGTCCGGGGGCCGGTCGAAGGGGACGGCGGCGGTCTTCAGCCAGGCTCCGAGTTCGGCGTCGGACCACTCCCGGCCGAGGTCGGCACCGGTCATGGGCTCCGGCTCGTCGCCCTCCACGGCGGACAGCAGCAGGGCGCCGCCCAGGGCGGTCCCGGCGTCTCCCGCGGCGGGCTGCACCCACACCCGGGAGAAGGGTCCCTCGCGGGCGATACGGGAGTTGGCGACGCAGTTGAGGGCGACGCCGCCGGCCAGGGTGAGCACCCGGTCGTGGGTCCGGCCGTGCAGCCAGCGCACCAGGTCGAGCAGGGTCTCCTCCAGCACGGCCTGTGCACTGGCGGCGACGTCGGCGTGGTCCTGCGTCCAGGGCTCGTCGGGTCCGCGGGGCGGACACAGCTCGTGCCAGGGCACGCCGGTGGCGTGGAAGCCGCCGTCTGCGGTGGGGTACACGTGGCGGCGCAGTTCGGCGAGCATGCGCGGCCTGCCGTGGGAAGCGAGGGCCATGACCTTGAACTCGTCGGAGGAGCGCAGGAAGCCGAGGTGTTCGGTGAGTTCCTCGTAGACCAGGCCGAGCGAGTGCGGCAGGTCCTGGGCGTGCAGCGCCTCCAGGCGGGGGCCCACCCGGCGGGCGGCCAGGTGGGAGGCGCGTTCGCCACGGCCGTCGAGGACCAGGACGGAGGAGTTCTGGGCCTCCGGTGCGGCGAAGGCGCTGGAAGCGGCGTGGGCCATGTGGTGCGGAACGAAGCGGACGAGGCCGGGGTCGAGACCGGGCAGGGCGGTCTTCAGGAAGGCGGGTGCCTCGCGGGCGTAGGTCAGCCGCAGGTGGTCCCAGGGATCGTCCAGGCCCATGTCCTCGGCCGGCCGGGCGAGCCCGGGGTCGAAGGAGTAGGTGACCGCGTCGAGATCCTGCGGGCGCAGCCCGGCCCGCTTCAGGCACCAGGCCGCGGCCTGTTCGGGCAGTTCCCAGGCGGAGAACGGCAAGGGCCTCTTGCCGTGCTTGCGCCGGGAGAACCGCTCCTCCTCCGCTGCGGCGACGGTCCGTCCGTCGATCACCAGGGCGGCGGCGGGGTCGTGGAAGAGGGCGTTGATTCCGAGGATGCGCATGGGGAGGCGGGCCTTTCGGCGGTCGGGGACACCAAGGCGCGGGGGTGCCGGGGTGCGGGGGTGCCGGGGTCCGGGGTGGCCGGGCGGGGTCAACCCTCGGTACCGGCCTCGCGGAACCAGGCGATGGTGCGCCGCAGCCCCTCCTCGGCGCGGACCTGCGGGTCCCAGCCGAGCTTGTCGCGGGCCAGGGTGATGTCCGGGCAGCGCACGGCCGGATCGTCCACCGGGCGTTCGATGTAGCGGATCTCCGAGGAGGACTCGGCGAGTTCGACGACCAGGCGGGCCAGGTCGAGCATGGTGATCTCGGTCGGGTTGCCGATGTTGACGGGGCCGCGCATGCCGTGGGCGGCGGCGGCGAGGATGCCGCGCACGGTGTCGTCGACGTAGCACAGCGAGCGGGTCTGGCGGCCGTCGCCGGTCACCGTGAGGGGCTCGCCGGCCAGGGCCTGCCGGACGAAGGTGGGCACCGCGCGTCCGTCGTGGCCGCGCATCCGGGGGCCGTAGGTGTTGAACAGCCGCACGATGCAGGTGTCGGTGCCCTGGGCGTCGGCGTGTGCGGTGGTCAGCGCCTCGCCGAAGCGTTTGGCCTCGTCGTAGACGCTGCGGGGGCCGACGGGGTTGACGTTGCCCCAATAGCGCTCGTCCTGGGGGTTTTGGAGGGGGTCGCCGTAGACCTCGGAGGTCGAGGCGAGGACGAAGCGGGCGCCGGAGGAGTGGGCGAGCTCCAGGGCGTTGCGGGTGCCGAGGCTGCCGGTCTCCATCGTGTGCAGCGGGAGGCGCAGGTAGTCCGCCGGGGACGCGGGCGAGGCGAAGTGCAGGACGAGGTTCGGCGGCCGCTTGATCCGCAGCTCCTCGGCGACGTCGGCCTGGACGAGCGTGAAGCCGGGCTGTTCGAGCAGCGGCGATATGTTCTCGGGCCGGCCGGTGCTGAAGTCGTCCACGCAGGTGACGGCCGCGCCCGCGTCCAGCAGGGCGGCGCACAGATGGGAGCCGACGAACCCGGCGCCGCCGGTGACGACGGCGTGTTCCCAGTTCCGTGAGAGGGCGGTGGTCATGTCGGTCACTCCTCCGTCGGCGGCGGCGCGCGGCACGACGGCCGCGCTGCGGACCGGCGAACCGGAGGCCGCAGGGCCGTCGAGCCCACGGTCAGCCTCCGACGACCGTGCGCGCACGGCACGGCCATGTACGGCGAACAGGTGACTCACGGAGGGTGAGGAGCCGGGGCGGCGGGGCGCGCCGCGGGGGCCGGACGGGGTGGCCCGGGGCCCACGGAGGGCCGGGGCGGCGGGGCGCGCCGAGCGGAAGTCGGTCGTGATGCCGAAGGCGTAGACGTCCAGGCTCAGGTCGTCGA
>NZ_JBEZWN010000116.1:0-11293 GCF_040637495.1 Streptomyces sp. NPDC029044 | reverse complement strand
GCCACCGCGGCCCACGGGAGAGCGGCGGCCTCCCCCAGCGGCGCCGGCGCGGCCGCGCTACGGCCCCGGCCCGCCCCGCCCCGGCCGGCCCCACCCCGGCCGAAGACGCGCCACAGCGACGCCACCGCCGCCCCGAGGAGTCGGCCGCCGCCCTCGGTGCCCTCCAGTCGGGCACCGCGGCGGCGCGGTTCGCCGCCGGGTCGAACACCGGCGCCGTCCCAGCCGTACCTGAGGGTGCCCCGGCCGCGACCGCGGCCGACCCGGCGTCCGAGGACGCCCACAGCAACGACGACGAAGGGGGAACGGCTCGATGACCAGCCGCGCAGCGGGGGACACGGCATGGGTGCTCGAACCGGTCCTGGAGGTGCCGCACGTCGTGGCCGCCGCCCTGCTCACCCGGGACGGACTCGTCACCGGCTACACCGACGCGCTGTCGCGGCCGTCGGCCGAGCGGGTCGCGGCGATCACGAGCACCGTGCAGGGCGCCTGCCGTACCGCGGCGGCGGCGTTCGCCGACACCGACCGGGCCGAGATCCGGCAGGTCGTCATCGAGTCGGACCACGGCTATGTGCTCATCGTGCCGACGGACCACGGCACCTGCGTCGCCGCGTACGGCGATCCCGAGGTGCGACTGGACCTGCTCGCCCACCGGGTGCACTCGCAGGTGGCGCGGCTGGGCGAGAAGGCCATGGCCGCCGGGCCCCGGGGTGCCGACGGCGACACGCCGGCATGACGGGCCGCCGAGGCGGCCGTCCCCTGGTTCCCGCGTACCTGTCGACCGGCGGGGTGGCGCGGCCCAGCCGTGCCCATCTGGAGCGGCTGTCCGTCCTCACCGGCAGCGGTGAGCCGTCTCCCGCGGAACTCCCCGCCGCCCAGGCGGCGCTGCTGGAGGAGCTGGAGTACGGGTCGCTGACGGTGCTGGAGGCCGCCGCCCTGCTGCGGCTGCCCGTCTCCGCGGTGCTCGTGCTGGCCGCCGACCTCCTCGACCGCGGCCTGGTACTGGCCCGCGCACCGATCCCGCCCGCCCGGCGCTTCGACCCCGACCTGCTGAAGAGAGTGGCCGATGGCCTCCGCGACCTCAAGCACCGTTGACGACCGGCCCGGCGGCGCGGACGTCCATCTTCCCGACACCGCCCAGGACTTGGTGAAGATCCTGGTCACGGGGCCGTTCGGGGTGGGCAAGACCACCTTGATCCGCTCCGTCTCCGAGATCCGCCCGCTGCACACGGAGGAGCACCTCACCGAGGCGTCCGCGCAGGTCGACGATCTCTCCGGGGTGCGGGACAAGTCGACCACCACGGTCGCCATCGACTTCGGCCGGATCAGCCTGCCGGGCGGCGTCGTGCTGTACCTGTTCGGCACGCCCGGCCAGGAGCGGTTCCGGCCGCTGTGGGACGACATCGCCTACGGGGCGCTCGGTGCGCTCGTGCTGGTCGACGCCCGCCGGATCGACGCCTCGTTCGACGTGCTGGGGCTGGTGGAGGAGACCGGGCTGCCGTACGCGGTCGCCTTCAACACCTTCCCGGACGCCCCCCGCCACCACACGTCCGAGGAACTGCGCGCCGCCCTGGACCTGGAGCCCACGACCCCGATGGTGACCTGCGACGCGCGGGAGGCGGACTCCTCGGTCGACGCCCTGCTCGCGCTGGTGCAGCACCTGATCGACCACAACCCTCCCGCGGAGCCCCGGTGACCCACCCGTCCCCCGCCGAGCAGGCCTTCTCCCTCGCCACGCCCGTCCGCCTGTGGGAGGACGGCTTCGCCCGCGACCCCCGCCCCTACTACGCCGCCCTGCGCGCCCACGGCCCGGTCGGCTGGGCGGAACTGGCGCCCGGTGTCCCGGCGTACGTCGTCACCGACCGGCGGGCGGCGCTGGAGCTGCTGCACGACACGGAGACGTTCTCGCACGATCCCCGGCCGTGGGAGGCGACGGTCCCCGACGATTCGCCGGTGCTGGGCATGATGCGCTGGCGTCCCAACACCCTGTTCGCGGACGGCGGCGCCCACCTGCGCTACCGCACCTCGCTCATCGACGCCTTCGACCTGGTGGAGCCGCATGATCTGCGGGCCCGGGTGCACCGGGCGGTGCACCTGCTGGTGAGCCGGATCGGGCCGCGCGGCGAGGCAGATCTGGTGGGCGAGTTCACCCGGCCGCTGATGGCGCTGGTGTTCAACAGCCTGTTCGGGCTGCCGGACAGCGCGAGCGACCGGCTGAACGCCGCGCTGGGCAAGCTGATCGAGGGCGGCGCCCAGGCGGCGCAGGGCGAGGCCGAGTTCGGCGGGTACGTGCTGGAGCTGATCGCCGCCAAGACCGGGCGGCGCGGCGACGACCTGCCGAGCTGGCTGCTGGACCACCCGGCGGGGCTGACCCCCGAGGAGGTCACCTGGCAGGTGTTCCTCACCCTCGGCGCGGGGCACGAGCCGACGGCCAACCTGGTGTCCAACGCGCTGTCCCGGATCCTCGGCAACCCGGCCTACTACTCGACGCTGACCAGCGGCGCCCGCCCGGTGACGGACGCGGTGCTGGAGGTCCTGCACCATGAGACGCCGCTCGCCAACTACGGCATCCACTACGCCCGGACGCCCGTCACCTTCCACGGCGCCTGGATCAGGGCCGCGGTTCCGGTGGTGATCTCCTACGGGGCGCTCGCCGAGGCGGCCGAGCGGGAGCAGGGGACGACGGCCCGGCACCGGTCCGACGCCTCGCACCTGTCCTGGTCGGCGGGCCCGCACGCCTGCCCGGTCAAGCAGCACACCCTGCTCATCGCCACCGAGGCGATCGAACGGCTCACCCAGTGGCTGCCCGACCTCGAACCCGTGCTGCCGCGCGAGCGCCTGACGTGGCGGCCCGGTCCGTTCCACCGCTCGCTGACGGCGCTGCCCGTCCGTTTCAGCCCCCGCTTGCCCGACCAGCCTGGAGGACGACCGTGACCGTGACCGACCGCATCGCCCTGGACCCGTTAGGCGCCGACATCGCCGCCGAGAGCGCCCGGCTGCGCGCTCTCGGCCCCCTTGTGCCGGTGGAGCTGCCCGGCGGTATCCCCGCCTGGGCGCCGACGCGGTACGACACGCTGAAGGAGCTCATCCTCGACCCGCGAGTCAGCAAGGACCCGCGGCTGCACTGGCGGCTCTGGCCCGAGATCGGCGAACACCCCTCCTGGGGCTGGATCCTGGGCTGGGTCGGCGTGGTCAACATGCTCTCCGCCTACGGCCGGGACCACACCCGGCTGCGCAAGCTGGTCGCGCCCAGTTTCACACACCGGCGCACCGAGGCGATGCGGCCGCGGGTGGAGGCGATCACGGCGGAGCTGCTGGCCGCGCTGGAGGCGGCCGACGGTGAGGTCGTCGACGTCAAGGCGGGGCTCGCGCATCCGCTGCCGATGCGGATGATCTGCGAACTGATGGGCGTGCCGGAGGAGTTGAGGGAGGACACCGGCCGGCTCATCGCGGCCCTCATGGACACCTCCGACCCGAGCCCGGAGCGCGCGGCGGCCGTGCAGCGGCAGATCGGGACGGTGCTGCCCGCGCTGATCGCGCACCGGGCCGCGCACCCCGGGGACGACATGACGACGGAGCTGATCCGGGTCCGGGACGAGGACGGTGACCGGCTGAGCGAGGAGGAGCTGCTGTACACGCTCCTGCTGGTGATCGGCGCCGGTTTCGAGACCACGGTGAACCTGATAGGCAACGCGGTGGTCGCCCTGCTCCGCAGTCCGGAGCAGCTGGCGGCCGTGCGGTCCGGGAAGATCGGCTGGGACGCGGTCGTCGACGAGACGTTGCGCGCGCACCCGTCGATCGCGTCGCTGCCGCTGCGGTTCGCCGTCACCGACCTCGACGTCGGCGGGGTGACGATCCCGGCCGGCGACGCCATCATCACGACGTACGCCGCCGCGGGGCTCGATCCCGACCGTTACGGGCCGGATGCCGACCGTTTCGATGTCGCGCGCGGCGCCGACGACCACCTGGCGTTCGGGATCGGCGTGCACCGCTGCATCGGGGCGCCGCTGGCCCGGCTGGAGGCCCTGACCGCGCTGCCGGCGCTGTTCGAGCGGTTCCCCGGCCTGCGCCTGGACGAAGGCGACGAGGGTCTGCGGCAGGTGCCGTCGTTCATCGCGTTCGGCTGGCAGGAGATCCCGGTGCGGCTGCGGGGCTGACGCACCGGCGGGCGCCGCGTGTGAGGGCGGCGCGCGGGAGCGCGACCGGTCCCCCGTTCCGGTCGTGCCCCCGCTGTTGGTTGAACTTACGTCCACGGCCGTGGCCTTGTGAACCGTGTCGATGCCCACTGCACGCTCAACGGGGCTCACCCGTGCACAGCTGAGTCCGGATGGCCCGGTTTCGTCCCGTTCGGACCTGGCCAACCGGTTGTCCCCGCGGAGAACGGCTCACGCGCAACGCCGGAAATCCGGCAGATCGAGGTCACCCACGGCCAGGTGCGCCAGCACCACCTCGTACAGGTCGGTGCCCGCGGCGAGGAGCTGGCGTTCCAGGACGGGTTCGGCGCTGCGGACGTGTTCGCGCACGGTCTGGGCGTGCACCCCGAGGGCCTGCGCGGCCCGTTCGGCGTTGCCGCCGGCGGCGATCCAGGTGCGCAGCGTCCGGCGCGGGTTCCTGGCGTCGGCGTCCAGCCGGCCCAGCAGGTCCTGCGCCCAGGTGCGTACGGCGGGACCGGACAGCAGGTCGGCGAGCCGCAGCCCGGGGTCTTCGGTGCCGTCGGGGCGCGGGAGGTCGGGCAGGCCGATCTGGGTGTTGAGCGCCAGGTGGACGACGGCCCGGGCCGTGAGGTCGGTGAAGTCGGTGCCGAGCAGGGTCTCGACGCGTTCCATGCGGGCGCGGACGGTGTTGCGGCTGACGCCGAGGACCTTGGCGGCGTTGACGGCGGTGAACTCCAGGCCGAGCCGGCTGGTGGCGAGGAGTTCGGCGCGGGTGTGGTGCGGCAGGGTGTCCAGCGGGCGCAGCACCCGGGACGTCCAGCCGCGCAGCGCCACCGGGTCCATGAGACGTTCGGGGTGGGTGCGCTCGGCGTAGACGGCCGTCTTGTCGGGCCGGAAGTGGGCGACGGCGAGGGCGCTGACGGCCTGCCCGTAGGCGGTGGCGGTCCGGGCGAGGCTCTGCCGGACGCTGCCGCCGAGGAAGAGGTCGGGGTGCCGCCGGACCAGGGACCGCAGGGCGTCGCCCGTGGCCTCCCGGGGGCCGACGACGATCACGTGCCCGTCCATGGCCGGGCAGCGGACGACCAGGGCGTCCTCCCGGGTGCTGACCAGGCACTCCTCGGCGATGCGGTCGCGTGCGCCGGGGTCGGCCTCGACGACGTACACGCTCGCCGTCTCGGCGTCGAGCAGGCCGGGCCAGAGTCCCGCGGCGACGCGGCGGGCGGCGATGGTGTCCTCGACCATGAGCAGTTGCAGGATCGCCAGGCGCAGGTCGGCGGTGGCCCGGCGCAGCCGGTGTCCGGCGGCGTTCGACTCGCTCACCGTCAGCAGCAGTTCGATCACCTGGGCGGTGTGGGTGACGATGTCGGAAGCCCGCCGGTCGAAGGGGCTCTGCCGGGAGACGGCGAGCACGTACGCGTGGGACGGGTGCTCCACCCTGACCAGTCGCAGGTGGCGTTCCCGGCTCTGCCAGGCCGCGGAGGCGATCCGGCCGGCGGCGATGTCCGCGACCAGGCCGTCGTCCAGGGGGAGCCGGTTTCCGGCGACGAGGTTCCCGGCGGCGTCCTGAAGGGCGACGGTCGCGCCCAGGGTGCCGGAGAGCCAGGCGACGACTCTGCGGACGTCGCGCCCGGCCGGGCGCAGATGCTCCAGCAGTTCCGCCGCCCACGCCGGGCCCGTGCCGGCTTGCGTCTCCTGCTGCCGGTTCCCGTCCTCTCGGCCAGCCACCTGGGCCTTCCCCTCGCTCCTCGCGCCGCTTCGCACACCGGTCGGGGACGTTACCTCACGTCCGCAGGGCCCTCCTCGCGCCCCGGACGCCGGACAGCGAGGGCCCGAGTCCCCGGGCCCGGCCCCCTCCTGCGCCGCCGACCCGTACCGGCGGCATAAGCTCGGCGGATGGCGAAGTACTACGACGTGCACCCCGACAACCCCCAGGCCCGCACCATCGGCCAGATCGCCGACAGCATCCGTGCCGACGCTCTTGTCGCCTACCCAACGGACTCCTGTTACGC
This sequence comes from Streptomyces sp. NPDC029044, assembly GCF_040637495.1. Lineage (NCBI taxonomy): Bacteria > Bacillati > Actinomycetota > Actinomycetes > Kitasatosporales > Streptomycetaceae > Streptomyces > Streptomyces sp. NPDC029044. The sequence continues at coordinate 5,133 of NZ_JBEZWN010000116.1, read as the reverse complement.
ACTGGGCTGCCGCATCGGCAGCCGTGACGGCATCGACCGGATCCGTACGATCCGCAAGCTGGACGACCGGCACCACTTCACTCTCGTGTGCCAGGACTTCGCCCAGCTCGGCCAGTTCGTGCGGATCGACAACGACGTGTTCCGTGCGATCAAGGCGTCGACGCCCGGCAGCTACACGTTCATCCTGCCCGCGACGAAGGAGGTGCCGCGTGTGCTTCAGCACCCCAAGAAGAAGACGGTCGGTGTGCGCATCCCCGACCACGTCGTCACGCAGGCCCTGCTCGCCGAGCTCGGGGAGCCGCTGCTGTCCAGCACGCTGCTGCTGCCCGGCGAGGAGGAGCCGATGACGCAGGGCTGGGAGATCAAGGACCTGCTCGACCACGTGCTGGACGGGGTGGTCGACTCCGGTGACTGCGGGACGGAGCCGACGACGGTCGTCGACTTCTCCGGCGGCGAGGCAGAGATCGTGCGGCACGGCGCGGGCGACCCCTCGCGGTTCGAGTAAAACGCGACCCAAGGGCCGTTCACGGTTCAACCACGCGTCGGGGGCGGGCGAGTTGCTCCGTGACCGGGCGTGTCACGATGCCCGTGATCCGCCCGGTCACGCGGACGGGTTCCTGGTCCCCACCCCGCAGAGAGGCAGCCCAGCCATGACCGCCGTACAGGGAACCGCTGTCGACATCCCCACCGAGGACGGCACCGCCGACGCGTATCTGGCCCACCCCGCCGACGGGGCCGCCCACCCGGCGGTCCTGGTCTTCATGGACGCCTTCGGTCTGCGTCCGCAGCTGCGGTCCATGGCGGACCGGCTGGCCGCCGAGGGCTACGCGGTGCTGGTGCCCAACGTGTTCTACCGGCACGGTCGCGCCCCGCTGTTCGACCTGCCCGAGTTCATCGACCCGGGGGCGCGGCCGGAGATCTTCGAGCGCATCGTGCCGGTCATGCAGACCCTGACGCCCGACCTGGCGATGCGGGACGCCGGTGCGTATCTGAGCTGGCTGGCCGCTTCCCCGGCCGTCGCCGACGGACCGATCGCGCTGACCGGCTACTGCATGGGCGCCCGGCTCTCACTGCTCACCGCGGGCGCCTATCCGGAGCGGGTCGCCGCCGCGGCCGGCTTCCACGGCGGACGGCTGGCCACGGACACCCCGGACAGCCCCCACCTGGTGGCCGGAAAGGTCACCGCCGAGCTGTACTTCGGCCACGCCGACCAGGACCCCTCGCTGCCCGAGGAGCAGATCGAGCGCCTGGAGGAGGCTCTGACGGCGGCGGGCGTGCGCCACCGGTGCGAGGTGTACACGGGAGCGTCCCACGGTTTCACCCAGGCCGACACCGCCTCGTACCACCGGGAGGGCGACGAGCGGCACTGGTCGGCGCTGCTCGACCTGCTGAAGCGCACATTCTGACCCCAATCGGGATCTGCTGAGAAGGAGTTGCCGGACTACCGACGGTAAGGGCTTGCTATCCCCCGATCCCTGCGCGTAGACCTTGCTGGAAACCAGCCATGACTCGGGGGGAGTTGGCTTATGGACGGCACGGTCGACGGGTTCCGCTACGGTGCGGTGACTCCGGTGGCGGCCTATCTGATGGCCTGTCTGGGAGGGGCGCTGGGGCTGCGGTGCATCGTGCGCTCGCTGCTCGACGCGCGTTCTTTCAGGGCGGGCTGGCTGGCGTTAGGCGCCGCCTCCATCGGGTGCGGCATCTGGACGATGCACTTCATCGCCATGATCGGCTTCCACGTGGAGGAGACCCGGGTCCGGTACGACGCGGCCACGACGGTGCTCAGTCTCGTCGTGGCCGTCGCCGTGGTGGGCGTCGGTGTGTTCATCGTCGGCTTACGCGGCACGAGCGGCGGCACGCTGGCGGTGGCGGGCGCGATCACCGGCCTGGGCGTGGCGGGCATGCACTACCTCGGCATGGCGGCGATGCGGCTGAACGGCGAGGTCGGGTACGACCCGGCCGGTGTCGCGCTGTCGGTGCTGATCGCCGTCGGTGCCGCGACAGCGGCGCTGTGGTCGGCCGTCACCATCCGCGGCTTCCTGACGAGCCTCGGGGCGAGCCTGGTGATGGGCGTGGCGGTGTCCGGGATGCACTACACGGGCATGGCCGCCGTCAGCGTCCATGTGCACGACATGACCGGCGGGACCTGGGAGGGCGACTCGCCCATGTCGCTGCTGCTGCCGATGCTGCTGGGGCCGGTCGTCTTCCTGCTGCTGGCCGGTGTCGTGGTGATGTTCGATCCGCTGCTGGTGCTGGGCGAGCGGTCCTCCGCACCCCCGACGGACTCCCCGGCCCCCAACTCCCCGGCGGGGAAGCGCCCTTCATGGCGCACGGCGGCCTCGTCCGCGCGTGAACGGTGAACGGGCCGCCTGCGGGCGGGCCCTGAGCCGGTTGTTACGGTGCACCGGTGTCTGACTCCTCACGCGATACCGCCGAAGGCGCCGGCTGGGGCACCACCGAACGAGGCGCGTACCAGCGGTTGATGCCCCCGAAGACCGAGAAGATCTCCTGGCTGAACCCCCGGATGCTGTGGATCGCCCGCAACGGTGTGCTCGCCTCCTGGTTCGGGGACCCGACCGGCGGGACGCGCAGCCGGTGGGTGGCACAGCGGGCGGCCTCCGGCGCACCGGCCGACAAGGTGATCCGGCGCGACGACCCCGACCGGTTCTCGTTCCTGGTCATCGGCGACACCGGCGAGGGTGACGACCCCCAGTACGCCGTCGTGCCGGGCCTGCTGAACACCGGTCAGGACACCCGCTTCGCCGTGCTGGCCAGTGACGTGATCTATCCGGTGGGCAGCGCGGACGACTACGACACCAAGTTCTTCCGCCCTTACCGGGACTACCGGGCGCCGATCTACGCGATACCCGGCAACCATGACTGGTACGAGGGCCTCGGCGGCTTCATGCGCGTCTTCTGCGACGACGCCCCGCCCCTGCCGCCCGAGCCCCGGCCGCGCCCGCTCACCCGGGCCTGGCTGCGGTCGCTGCTGTGGCACCGGCCGGGCCCGGACGACGGCCGGCGCCTCACCGAGGCACGCGGGCTGCGCTCCGCCCCCGCCCAACAGGCCGTCCAGCCGGGCCCGTACTGGGCGATCGACGCCGGGCCGGTGCGGATCATCGGCATCGACACGGGTCTGCTCGGCACCCTCGACGCCGAGCAGGGCGCCTGGCTGCGCGAGGTGTCCCGAGGGCCCCGCCCGAAGATCCTCGTCACCGGCTCGCCGCTGTACGTGGACGGCCGGTCCGAGCCGTGCGCCATCGAGGGGGGCGGGACCGTCGACGCCGTCGTCCGCGACCCGGACCACCACTACGTGGCGGCGATCGGCGGCGACATCCACAACTACCAGCGCTACCCGGTCCGACTGGACGACGGCCGCACGCTCCAGTATGTCGTCGCGGGCGGGGGCGGCGCGTTCATGCACGCCACCCACACGATCCCCCGCGTCGACGTCGCCGGCGTCACCGAGCAGGACTTCCGCTGTTACCCGCTGCGCGGCGACTCCCTGGCCTTCTACAGCCGGCTCTACGGCCGCCGGCTGCGGATGCGCCGCTTCTTCACGCTCACCGAGGCCGAGGCGACGGCCGTGATCGCCGAGCGTCTCGGCATCAAGCCCACTCGGACCCCGGGCGCCTCGACCCGCGTCACCCGGCGCGTCCGGCTGGTCGCGGGGCTGCTCGGCACCGGCCGCCGTCCCGACAAGGCGAAGCGGTTCCGGCTGCCCGTGCGGAAGATCTACACGTCGCTGTTCTCCCCGGGCTCGGCGACGTACAGCCCGCCGTTCTTCAAGTGCTTCCTGCACCTGGACGTCTCGCCGGAGTCGGTCAGGCTGCGCTGCTACGCGGCCACCGGCAACCGCGCCCAGGAGGTCGACCCGCCGGTCGAGGACGAGGTGACGATCCCGCTGCGCTGACCGGGCGGTACGGGAACAGGACGGGCCGCCGCCGGGTTGACACCACCGTACCCATTGAAAGCTCAACGATGGAGGGCTCGTGCCGCCGACCCCACGACCGCTGCGCAAGCTGGGCTTCCTGACCATCGGACTGTTCGACGCGGCGGACCCGCGCCGAGGTCACGAGTCGACCCTGGAGATCATCGAGCTGGGCGAGCGGCTCGGTTTCGACAGCGCGTGGGTACGGCACCGGCACCTTCAGTACGGCATCTCCTCCCCGGTCGCCGTCCTGTCGGCGGCCTCCCAGCGCACCCGCCGCATCGAGCTGGGCACGGCGGTCACCCCGCTCGGCTGGGAGAACCCGCTGCGGCTGGCCGAGGACCTGGCCACCGTCGACCTGCTGTCGGGCGGCCGGCTCAACCCGGGCGTGAGCGTGGGCCCGCCCCTGCACTTCGACCAGGTCAAGGGCGCGCTCTACCCGGACACGGCCGACGCCGAGGACTTCGGCTACGGGCGGGTGGAGCGGCTGCTCGCGGCCGTGCGGGGCGAGCCGGTGACGGACTTCAGCGGGGTCGAGGGTTTCGAGGTCTTCTCGGACCGGGCGCAGCCCCAGTCCCCCGGCCTGGGGAGCCGCCTGTGGTACGGCGGCGGCAGCCTGCGGTCGGCCCGGTGGGCGGGCGAGCACGGCATGAACCTCCTCACCAGCAGTGTCGTCAAGGCCGAAGAACCCGAGGGCGCCTACGACTTCGCGGAGATCCAGCTCGCCCAGATCCGCGCCTTCCGCGCCGCCCACCCCGACGGCGAGGCGGCCCGGGTCTCGCAGGGCCTGGTCGTCATCCCCACGGACTCGGCCTCGCCCGGGCAGCGCGCCCGGTACGAGGAGTACGCGGCGCAGCGCGCTCCCCGCACGGCCACGCCGCAGGGCCCGGCGCGGCTGCTGTTCGCACCGGACCTGGTGGGCACCTCGGCGGAGATCGCCGAACGGCTGCACGCGCACGCCGCGTTCCGGGAGGTGGAGGAGGTGGCGTTCGCGCTGCCCTTCACCTTCGAGCACGAGGACTACGTACAGATCCTCACCGACATGGCGACGAAGCTGGGCCCGGCGCTGGGGTGGCGACCGGGCTTCTGAGGCCGGGGGGCACCAACGCCTCCCCAGGGGCGCGCCCCCAGCGGCCCCGCGCGGGCCCCCGGACCGGCGCCGCTGGCCGGGCGTCCAACCCCCCCGGCCCCTCACCGGCGTG
>NZ_JBEZWN010000115.1:0-11381 GCF_040637495.1 Streptomyces sp. NPDC029044 | reverse complement strand
CCGCTGGTCATCCCGCAGATCGTCACCGCACTCGGACTGTTCCTGCTGTTCGAGCCGGCCGCGATGCTGGGCAGCCCCATCGCCATCGCACTCGGTCACACCGTTCTGGCGGCACCGATCGCCGTGCTGATCCTGATCGCGACCCTGCGCGGGATCGACGAACGGCTTGAGGACGCCGCCGCCAGCATGGGTGCGGGCCGTCTGACGATCGCCCGGAAGATCACTTTCCCTCTGGCGGCACCGGGCATGATCGCGGCGGCGATCTTCTCCTTCATCACCAGCTTCGACGAGTTCTACATCTCCCAGTTCCTGTCCTCGGTCGACACCGTCACCCTCCCCGTCCAGGTCTACAACTCCCTGACCTTCGAGATCGACCCCAGTGTCACCGCGGTCAGCGCCATCCTCATCGCCTTCGCCATCCTCGCCCTGGGCCTCGTCGCCCTGGTGCGCTGGCTCGGCTCCGGACGGCAGGACTCCCTGCTGTCGGTGGAGAACACGGTCGGCGTCGCCAACCCCGGAGGCGAGGCCGTATGACCATCCTCCGATCGTGCTCCCTTGACACACCACCTTGCGATCAGCGAAAGAGCCACGCGCATGACTGACACCCTCACCGCTCCCTCTGGGGAGTCGGCATTCCTGGAATCCGTCCCCCGTGGCTTCCTGGCCCACGACTGGCAACCCGCCACCGGCGGTCGCACCTTCGAGGTGCGCAACCCCGCGACCGAGGAAGTCATCGCCACCGTGGCCGACTGCGGCGCACAGGACGCGGTGAAGGCCCTGGACGCGGCGGCCGCGGCCGCCGACCAGTGGGCCCTCGCAAGCCCGCGGGACCGGGCGAGTGTCCTGCACCGGATCGCCGACGCCATGAGCGAACACCGTGAGCGGCTGGCCCGGATCATCACCCTGGAGATCGGTAAGACGATCACCGAAGCCCGGGGCGAGGTCGACTACGCCGCGGCCTACTTCCGCTGGTACGCCGAGGAGGCGGTCCGCCCCCACGCCCGCAGCACGCCCTCCCCGGACGGCAAGAGCCACATCGTCACCGTCGCCGAACCGGTGGGGCCCTGCCTGCTGATCACCCCGTGGAACGTCCCGCTGGCCATGGCCGCCCGCAAGGTCGCGGCCGCCCTCGCCGCAGGCTGCACCGCAGTGCTCAAACCGGCCGCGCTCACTCCGCTGTCCTCCCTGATCCTGGGCGAGCTGGCGCGTGAGGCCGGAGCGCCCGCGGGTGTCCTGACCGTGGTCACCAGCAGCGACGCGGCAGCTGTCAGCACGGCGCTGCTGGCCGACCCCCGGCTGCGCAAGCTGTCCTTCACCGGCTCCACCCCGGTCGGCAGGCTGCTGCTTCAGCAGAGCGGTGCCCGGGTGCTGCGCACCTCGATGGAGCTGGGCGGCAACGCGCCGTTCCTGGTCTTCGACGACGCCGACCTCGACCTCGCGGTCCGCGAAGCGATGATCGCGAAGATGCGGCTGAGCGGACAGTCCTGTGTCGGCGCGAACCGGTTCCTGGTGCAGGAGGGAATCGCCGACGAGTTCGCCGCCGCGCTGGGCGAGCGGATTGCCGCCCTCCGGGTGGGCTCCCCGGACCGGGAGGACACCGAGCTCGGTCCGCTGGCCGACCACCGGGCGGTGGACAAGGTCCGCCATCTCGTCGAGGACGCCGTGGCCCGTGGTGCCGTCGTCGTCGGCACGGCGGACATCCCCGACGGGCCGGGCCACTACGCCGCCCCCACCGTGCTGGACCACGTCCCCGCCGATGCCGCGATCATGCACGAGGAGGTCTTCGGGCCCGTTGCCGCCATCCACCGCTTCTCCACGGAGGCCGAAGCCGTGGCGGTTGCCAACGACACCGAGCACGGCCTCGCGTCCTACGTGATGACGTCTCACATCGACCGCGCCCGCAGAGTCGCCTCCCGTCTTGAGGCCGGCATGGTGGGCATCAACCGCGGGCTGGTCTCCGAGGTCGCGGCGCCCTTCGGCGGGGTCAAGCAGTCCGGTCTGGGCCGCGAAGGCGGACCCGAGGGCCTCCACGAGTACCAGCAGCTCAAGTACCTGTCGATGCCCGGCTTCAACACCTGAACAAGCCGACACGAGCGCGGGGCTGGCCCACGCCCTGGCCGGGCGACGTGGTGACCGGGGTGGCGACCCCTTGTCCGGTGGTCACACCGGCTCGGGGTCGTTTTCGAGCTGGCTGGTCTTGGCCCGCAGCCATGCCGTCAACTGGCGGACACGTCCGTCCTGCTCGGGTGATTGACGGCTGAGGAGGTGGTAGCTGGTGCCGTCGGGGACGAAACCGAAGGGGGCGACCAGCTGCCCCCGTTCCAGGTCGTCGTGGGCCACGGCATACGGGGCGATCGCGATACCGACGCCGGCCGCGGCGGCCTGGAGGGTCAGGTAGAAGTGTTCCAGGGTCTGCTGGGAGGCGGGCTCTGCTGTCATGCCGGTGATGCGTCGCCAGTCGTCCCACGCCTGAGGTCGTGTGTCGGTGTGCAGGAGGGGTGCCTGCGCCATGCCGCCGGCTCCGGTCAGGCGGGCCGCCAGATCGGGCCGGCAGACGGGTCCGATCCGCTCTGCGAACAAGCGGGTACGGCTCGCTTCCTCGGGGAACGGGAAGTCGTCCCTGCGGATCGCGAGATCGATGTTGTCCCGCTCGAAGAAGACGGGGCCGCCGCCGGCGGACAAGTGGACGGCGACGTCCGGCACGTTCACGGCCAGATCCGGGAGCCGGGGAATGAGCCACCGCATCAGAAGTGTGGGCTCACACGAGAGGGTGAGGGGTCCTGCGGGTGTGCGGTGCGAGATCTGCCGGGCTGCCGCATCGATCTGATCGAGTGCGTCCCGGACGACGGCCGCCAGCTGGCGAGCCTGCGGGGTCGGGCGCAGGGCGCGTGTCTGTCGCTCGAACAGCGATGTTCCAAGGGACCGTTCCAGGTTCTGGATCTGTCGGCTCACCGCACCATGCGTGACGTGCAGCTCCTGCGCCGCCGCGGTCATGCTCGCGTGCCGGACGGTCGCCTCGAAGGGCAGCAGCGTATTCAGTGGGGGAAGGGCCGACCATCGCATGCGTGAACTCAAGTCACAGGTCCTGTGAGAAGGAATCGTTTGTCCTGCTCCTTCACCTCGACGACCATTGATCTGGTCACAGAAGAGGGTGACTGACGGAGAGGTGGGGCATGACATTCCGCGACCACGTGCGGCAGGGGATCGCCATCCTGGCGGATGACCTCACCAGCGCCGGCGACGGTGCCGCACCGTTCCGCCAGGCAGGTCACGAGGCCCGGATCCTGCTCACCACCACGGAAGGCGTGCCGCGGCACGCCGTGGGCGTGAGTGCCGTTGACCTTGGAAGCCGGTCGCTGGACGAGGAGGCTGCCGCTGCGCTTACGTGGCGGGCGGCCCGCCTGTTCGCCGATTCCGAGTTGCTGTTCAAGACAGTGGATTCCACCTTGCGCGGTCATGTCGCGGCAGAGGTGCGGGCCGCCTGGGCGGGATCGCGGAAGCGGGCCGTCGTCATCGCTCCGGCCTTCCCCGCGGAGGGCAGAGTGACAGTGGAGGGCGTCCAGTACGTGGGGGGCGTACCGGTTCACGAGAGCGACTATGCCCGCGACCCGGTGCACCCCGTGCGGTGCTCGGACCTCGCCACGCTCTTCCCGGAGGCCGCTCTCGTTCAGCCGGACCGGGCAGCCGAGCTGCCCGAACTGATCGATGACGGCCGCCTGATCGTCTACTCCGCCTCCGAAGACGGCGACCTCGACCGTCTGGTGGCAGCGGTGCCGCGACTCGACGAAGTGCTGTGGGTCGGCTCCCCAGGCCTGGCGGCCGCCCTGGCCCGAAGGTGCGCACGCGCCACGGACAGCGCCGCATCACCGCCTGCCCCGCCGCCGGTCCGACGTCCGCTGATCGTGGTCGGCAGCACCAACCCGGCGACCCGACGGCAGTTGGCCGCGCTGCACACCAGGGCGGACGTCCAGGGTGTCACCGTCGGCGTCGATCCGGCCCCGGCCGTGGAGGCGTTGCGAGGCCTCACGGCCCCCGTCCTCACCGTGCGGACACCCGACGAACGCCACACGCCGCAGAGCGCCCAAGTATTCGCCAGCTCTCAGGCAGCAGTCGTCCGGGTGCTGGCCGAGGACCACACGGTCGACGCACTCGTCATCACCGGGGGAGAAACAGCCACCACCGTGCTCCAGCCCCTCGGTGCCACCGGCATCGACCTGCTCGACGAACCCGAACCCGGCGTCGTCCGCGGATCCCTGACCGGCCCCCTCCCCCTTCCCGTGCTGATCAAGGCAGGAGGCTTCGGCGACGACGCCCTGCTCCTGCGCCTGTGCCACCTCATTCGACAGCGCCCCGACCCAGGAGAGCACGCATGACCCCGATCGCCGTCACCATGGGCGACCCCTGCGGAATCGGCCCCGAGATCACTCTCAAGGCGTGCGCCGATGCCCGGCGCACCGTGCCCGTCGTCGTCATCGGCGATATGGACGTCCTCGCCCGCGCCAACAAGATCGCCGACACCCAGCTCGCACTCCGCCCCGTCACATCAGTCCGCGAGGCGACGTTCGCACCCGGCACGGTGGACGTCCTCACCGAGGGCAGCCTGCCCGCCGACCTGCCCTGGGGCACCCTCGACGCCCGAGCCGGAGCGGCGTCCTTCAGTTACGTCCGCCGCGGTATCGAGCTCGCGATGGCCCACGAGGTACGGGCTCTGGTGACCGCGCCGATCAACAAGGAAGCACTGCGCATCTCCGGCGTCCCCTACCCCGGGCACACCGAGATCCTCGCCGACCTGTCCGGCACCACGGACTACGCGATGATGATGGCCACCGACGAACTGCGGACCGTCCTGGTCACCGTGCACCAGTCACTGCGCACCGCGATCGACGCGATCACCACCCCGCGCGTGCTCGACATCATCCGCCTCACCCACCGCACACTCCAGCGCAGCGGTCTGCCCGCCCCCCGCATCGCCGTCGCCGGCCTCAATCCCCACGCCGGGGAGAACGGCCTGTTCGGCCGCGAGGACCTGGACATCATCACCCCCGCCATCCAGACCGCGCAGAGCGAAGGCATCCAGGCCAGCGGACCCTGGCCCGCCGACACCGTCTTCATGCGAGCCCGCGCCGGAGCCTTCGACGCCGTGGTCGCCCAGTACCACGACCAGGGCCTCATCCCCGTCAAGTACCTCGGGATCGAACACGGCGTCAACATCACCATCGGCCTGCCCTTCGTCCGCACCAGCGTCGACCACGGCACCGCCTTCGACATCGCCGGTCTCGGCACGGCCGACCACACCAGCCTGCTCGCCGCCCTGACCCACGCCGACCGCCTGTCCTAAGGGGCACCGGACCGCCCCTGACCCACCGACCCAGACCAGCCCCCGCACAGATCCGAAGGACACCATGGACTTCATCTTCATGCTCACCCGCGACGACCGCACCGTCACCGACTGCCTTGAAGTCCTCGACACCATCGAGGACCTCGGCATCACCCACATCGGATTCAAGGACATCGGCGTCGACCCCGACACCCTCGCCCAACTCCACACCCGCATCAGGAACATGGGCGCCACCACCTACCTCGAAGTCGTCAGCACCCACCGGGACCAAGCCCTTGCCTCGGTACAGACGGCCACCGAACTCGGCGTCGACTGGCTGATGGGCGGCACCTGGATCGAGGACACCCTCAACCTCCTGCGCGGCACCTCCGTCGGCTACCTGCCCTTCGCCGGAGAACCCCTGGGGCACCCCACCCGCCTCGCCGGCACCCCGGACCGCATCGCCGACGACTGCCGAAGAGCGGAGGCCGCCGGCTGCGCCGGCGTCGACCTCCTCGCCTACCGCGCCACCGATGCCGACCCTCTCGACCTGGTCCGCGCCGCCCGCGCCGCCACCACCGGCCGCCTGGTCATCGCCGGCTCCATCACCAGCACCGACCAGATACAGACACTCGCAGCAGCCGGAGCCGACGCCTTCACCATCGGATCCGCCGCCTTCGACGGCTCGTTGCAGCCCCACGCCGGCGCGCTGCGCTCGCAACTGGCCCCCGTGGTGGGGCTGTAGCGGCAACCTCCGCGAACCTGCGAGGTGGGCGGCGAGGAGCGCTCCCTTGTGCGGGAGTGGTCACCGTTTCGGGCCTATTGACTCCGCCCTGAGCTCCTGCAATTCTCTGTGCCAGATAATAGCACAATATGCCACAATGTGGCACGGTGAGACTGGGTGGGAGTCCCGACGCGGGACGAAAGGTGAGCAATGGGACCCCTATGGGCCGTCCTCTCCAGGTCGCCACCAAGCATCCTCACGCTCGGGCCCAGCTTGCGGCCCGGCGATACGAAAGGAAAGCCCTGTGTCAGCTGCGGGGAAGCGCGTCGCGGTCGTCGGCGTGGGAACGATGGGCAGCCAGGCCGCCTGGCGGCTGGCCGCCCGGGGTGCCGAGGTCGTCGGCTACGACCGGTTCGCGCCCGGTCACGACCGCAGCGCCGCAGGCGGCGAGACCCGGGTCTTCCGCAGCGTGCAGACCCACGACGGCCGCTATGTGCCGCTCGTCCGGCACGCCGACGCCCTCTGGAAGCAGTTGCAGGCGGAGACCGGGCGGGAACTGCGTCGTCTGACCGGAGCCCTGGTCATGGGACCGGCCGACGACCCCGAGATGCGTACCGTCATGGACGGCATCGCCGAGCACGGCCTCGACCACGAGGTGATCGGCGCCGAGGCCATGGCGAAGCGTTTCCCGCAGTTCCGCGTCGACGACGGCGACCTGGTGATCCTCGACTCCCACGCGGGCTTCGTCCGCCCCGAGTTGACGGTTCAGACAGCGGCCCGGCGGGCCGAGGAGCTGGGGGCCCGGATCCGCCGCTACACGCCGGTGCGGGAAGTCACCCCGGTCGCCGGGGGAGGAGTGGAGATCCGCACCGACACCGCCACTGAGCGCTTCGACGCCGCCGTCGTCACCCCCGGACCCTGGGTGGGCGACCTGTTGCCCGACCTGCCGTGGGACGTGAGCATCTACCGCACGATCAGCGCCTGGTTCCTGCCCCACCAGGACCACCCGGCAGGCGCCGAGCGTCCCGCCTTCATCCGCTGCGGCGACACCCCCTTCTACGGCATCCCGTCCCCGGACGGCCTGGCCGTCAAGCTCGGCCTGCCCCAGCCCCACCACAAGCCCGTGGACGACCCCAACCGGCTGGACCGGACCGTCGCACCGGAAGAACTGGAATCCTTCACCACGGCGGTGCGACGCCACCTGCCCGGTCTGAACCCCGACCCGGTGCGCCTGTCCGTCTTCATGGAGGGCTACACCGACAGCACCCTCCCGCTGGTCGGCCCCCTGCCCGGTTGTGACGACATCGTCCTGCTGGCCGGGTTCTCCGGCCAGGGCTTCAAGATGTCGCCCGCCATGGGCGACATCGCCGCAGACCTCGCCCTGGACGGCCACACCTCCCAGCCCATCGACTTCATCACCACGCACGGCCGCACCGCGGCCTGAGCGCGAACGAGGAAAGCCATGACCCTGACCATCGGCGCGCTGCGGGCCGAGCCCGGCCGCAAGACCCGCGGGTGTCTGCCGGCCGACATCGGCACCACCACAGTGGACGTGCCCCTGATCCTCGTGTGCGGCTCCCGGCCCGGCCCCAGGGTCGTGATCACCGGTGGTGTCCACGGCGGTGAGTTCATCGGCGTCGACGCCGCCACCCGCCTGGCCGGGCTGCTGGAACCGGACGAGGTCGCCGGTCAGGTGGTGATCTGCCCCGTGGCCAACTTCCCGGCCGTCTACGGGGGCAGGCTCAACATCTCCCCGCTGGACGGCGTGAACATCAACCGCGTCTTCCCCGGCGACAAGGACGGCGGCCCCACCGACCGCATGGCGGCCTGGCTGTTCGAGCACCTGATCGACGGCGCCGACGCCTACGTGGACCTGCACAGCGGCGGCATCGACCAGCGACTGCTCGACTTCGTCGGCTACCGCCTCACGTCCGACGACGCACTGAGCGCGAAGATCAGGGCCATGGCCCACGCGGTCGGATACGAGCGGGTCATCTTCGGGACCAGCCCGGACGGTGGCAACAGCCACGCCGCCGCGAACCGGCGGGGGATCCCCGCGATCCTCATCGAGACCGGTCAACTCGGCGACCGGGGCCCCGCCACCGTCCGCAGGCTCCTCGACGGCCTGCACCGGCTCCTGCACCACCTCGGCGTCATCGAGGCGCCGCAAAGCCTCGCACCGGTGACCGTGCAGCCGCGTGACTGGATCTGGACGGGCGAGGTCGAATCTCCGGCCGCAGGCCTCTGGTACCCGGACGCGGTCACCGGTGACGAGGTGACCGAGGGGCAGACCATCGGTCGCATCATCGACCCGGTCGACGGCACCGAGCTCAAGGTCTCCGCCGTCTCCACCGGAACGATCATCTACGACATGAACGGGCTGACCGTGCGCCCCGGCACGCACCTCGCCGCCATCGCCACCCCCCACACCTGAACCGAGAACCCACTTCGTCGCGCACCTGCTCGGCGACGCCGCACTCTGCCTGGCCGCGTGGAGAAGCACACCGACGAGCACGCCCCGGAGGTCCACAATGGACGCCATCGACGAGAAGATCATCGCGGAGCTGACCCGCAACGCCCGCGTTTCGCACTCCGAGCTGGCCGGCAAGGTGCTGCTGTCCCGCAACGCGGTGCGCCAGCGCGTCGAACGTCTGGAGCGTCAAGGCCACATCGCCGGTTACACCATCGTCCGCGCGGGCTACGACACCGGGGACGTCGTCTCGGCGCTCGTACTCGTCCACCGCCAGGACCGTATGCGTGGCGGCGATGTCCTGGCCGCGCTCAAGCGCATCCCCGAGGTCGTGATCTGCGAGATCCTCAGCGGCGACTTCGACATCATGGTGCGCCTGGAGGCGGCCTCGCTGGAACGCGTACGGGGCATCCGGGAGGACATCGCCCAGATGCCCGGTGTACGGGACACGGTCACCGCGCTCACCCTGTCCAGCGTCGTCAACCGCCGTCGCTGAAGGCGGGGTTCGGCGGAGCCGGGATGAGCAGCGCATCCCGGCGTCCTTCCCGGTCACCGGTCGGTGCCAAGGGTTCGCGCTCGGCGCGGAAGGCGGTCACTGGACCACTTCGCTGATGTGGTTGACGCAGACGACCTTGGGCTGGGTCATCACCTCGAAGGCGAAGCGGACGCCTTCCCGGCCCATGCTGCCGTGCTTGAATCCGCCGAACGGCATGGCGTCGAAGCGGTAGTCGGACGAGTCGTTGATCATCACTCCGCCGGCTTCCAGCAGCCGGGCCGCGGTCAGGGCGCGATCCAGGCGGGAGGTGAAGATGCCGGCGTGGAGGCTGTAGTCGATGGCGTTGGCCTGCTCGATGGCGTCCTCGAAGGAGGTGAACGGCTGGAGTACGACGACCGGGGCGAACACCTCCTCCTGCCAGATCGAGCAGGCAGCGGGGACGTGTTCCAGGACTGCCGGCGTGTACAGGGAGCCGTTGACGGTGTTGCCGCACAGCAGTACCGCGCCCTGGGCCACCGCCGTGTCGACCTTGGCCCGGGTGGCGGCCGCGGCTTCCTGGGTGATCATGGGACCGACGTCGGTGCGCTCGTCGAGCGGGTCGCCGGTGCGCAACAGCCGGGTGCGAGCGACGAAGGCGTCGCGGAAGCGCTCGTAGACCTCGGCCGCGACGAGGATCCGCTGGGTGCCGATGCAGTTCTGGCCCGCGGCCCAGAACGCGCCGGAGACACAGGAGGCCACCGCCTCGTCCAGGTCGGCGTCGTCCATGACGATGACCGGGGCGTTGCCGCCCAGGTCCATGGCGAGTTTCTTCAGGCCGGCCGTGCGGGAGATGGCCTCGCCGGTGGCGAAGCCGCCGGTGAAGGAGATCATGCGCACGTCGGGGGCGGCCACGATCGCGGCGGCGACATCGGCATCGCCGTTGACGACGGTGACGATCTCCTCGGGCAGGCCGGCCTCGATGAGGGTGTCGACCAGCCGCAGCGCGGACAGCGGCGTCAGCGCGGACGGTTTGAGGATGACCGCGTTGCCGCCGGCGACGGCCGGGCCGAGCTTGTGCGCGACCAGGTTCAGGGGGTCGTTGAACGGGGTGATGGCGGCGATGATGCCCAGCGGTTCGCGGGTGAACCAGCCCTGCCGTTTCTCCGAGCCCTCGTAGGAGTCGAAGGGGATGACCTCGCCGGCGTTGCGCCGTGCCTCGGCCGCGGACAGGGACAGGGTGTTGACCGCGCGGGCGACTTCCTTGCGGGCCTGGACGATGGTCTTGCCGGCCTCGCTGACGATCAGTCGGGCGAAGGACTCGGCGCGCCGCTCGACCAGGTGGGCGGCGCGCTCCAGCACCGCGGCCCGGGAGGCGCGGGACAGCGCGCCCGCGGTACGGCGTCCGCACCTGGCCTGCTGGAGGATGCCGCCCACGGCGCTTGCGTCGACGGTGGGCACCGAGGCGATGACCTCGCCGGTGTAGGGGTTGTGCACGGGCGCCGTGTCGGTGCCCAGTTCGATGCCGGGGGGCACGACGGTGTCAGACACGGTGAGTCTCCTTCAGGACGGGACGCGTGGGGACGGTGTCGTCGTCGGCATGGCGCTGGTGGATGGCGATGATGTCCGACAACAGGGCGTATGCGGTCTCGGTACGGCCGGCGCCCGGGCCACAGACCGTGACGGTGCCGAGGAGGTCGGTGTGGAAGGCGACCGCGTTGAGGGGGCCGGAGACCCCCGCCAGAGGGTGGTGTGCCGGCAGGGCCAGCGGGGCGACGCGGGCATCGACGCTGCCGTCCTCGTGGCGGGTGGCGGAGCCGACCAGCTTCCAGCGCAGTCCCTTGTCCGCGGCGTCCCGCACCTCGGCGGGCGTGATCGCCGATATGCCCTCGCAGAAGACGTCCTCGCGGCGCAGGTCGGCGCCGAGGACCTCGTTGGCCAGGATCATGACCTTGAGCGTGACGTCGTGGCCCTCGATGTCGGCGGTGGGGTCGGCTTCGGCGTACCCGAGGTTCTGGGCTTCGGCGATGGCGGCCGACAGTTCGACGCCCTCTTCGAGGCGGCCCAGGACGTAGTTCGAGGTGCCGTTCATGATGCCCTGGACGCCGGTGATCTCCAGGCCGCCGAACATGCGCCGGGCGGTGCGCAGGATGGGGGTGCCGCTGAGGACCGAGCCCTCGAACTCGAAGCTGACACCACGCTCGGCGGCCAGCTGCTTCAGTGCGCGGCCGGCGAGTGCGACCGGGCCCTTGTTGGTGGTGCACACGTGCTTGCCCGACTCCAGGGCCCAGCGCACGTGTGGCCGTTCTCCAGCTTGCCGGCCCGCAGGTGGTCGACGGTGACGGTGGCCAGCCGGTACCTGCGGCGGGTGCGGGTGCCGAGGGTGTCCAGGGCCTCG
>NZ_JBEZWN010000114.1:0-11486 GCF_040637495.1 Streptomyces sp. NPDC029044 | reverse complement strand
CGGCTACACGGCCGCGACCGATATCGCCAAGGAGGCCCTGGCCACCGGCCGGGGCGTGGCCGAACTCGTCCTGGAGAAGGGCCTGCTCCCCGCCGCGACCCTCGCCCAGTTGCTCCGCCCGGAGGTCGTCGCCGGCAGCCGCCAGGTACTGCCCTGACCCTCCGCGACTGAAGAGGAACGATCATGAGACTGCACAAGGTGAACGCCGTGATCACCGGCGCATCGAGCGGCATCGGTCAGGCGGTGGCCTCCCACTTCCGCCGCGAAGGCGCCAACCTGTTGCTCACCGGACGGCGCCCCGAGCTGCCCGAGAGCCGTCCGGACGATCTCTACCTAGGGGGCGACCTCAACGACGAGGCCTTCGTCTCCGACCTCGCCGCCAGGGCGGAGGATCACTTCGGGGAGGTGGGCGTGGTCGTTCTCTGCCACGGACTTCAGAAGTCCGCCCCGCTCGCGGAGACGACCGCCGAGGACGCACGTGACCTGCTCCACGGCAACCTGCTGAGCGCCTTCCTGGTCATGAAGCACCTGATGCCGCTGGCCCCGGAGTCCGGAGCGTCGATGGTGTGCGTCAGCTCTCGCCTCGGCATGGTCGGCATGCCGAACCAGACCCTGTACTCCGCAGCCAAGGGCGGCCTCATCGCGCTGGCCCGCGGTGCTGCCGTCGAGTGGGCGCCCCGCAACATCCGCGTCAATGTCGTGGCGCCCGGTCTGACCATGACGCCGATCATCGAGGCCTCGTTCCGACGACGCCCCGACCCGGCTGCCTACCAGCGGGTCAGGGAGGAGTCCATCCCACTCCGCAGGCTCGCGACACCCGAAGAGGTCGCCGACGCGGTTCTCTTCCTCGCCTGCCCGGAGTCGTCGTACGTCACCGGTGCCGTCCTGCCGGTGGACGGAGGCTACACGGCGTTCTGAGCAGGTTGCCTCACAGGGGTTGCCGCGTCCGCGTAAGGGAGACTTCGGTGACAGCATGCGCAGCGCTGTGATCTTCGATCCGGCTGTGTCTCTCGCGAACCTTCTCGGCCGGACGGCACGGGGCCCCTGGCGGGAGGCATGCAGTTTCGTCGCGGGATACGAGCGGGCCCGGCCGATCAAGGACGCCGAACTCCCGCTCCTGCCTGTCGCCGCGCTCCCACGCACTCACCCTTCGTGCGCTGGTCACCCAGTGGCGCGCGGAACGGGTGCCGGAGCGTCGCGAGGTCGGACAGGTGATCGTCCCGACGGTGGAGCACCACGACGTCCCGGCCGCCGGCCGGTTGCCGGCCGACCTGATCGCGCAGGCCGGAGCCTCCGCCCGGGGGCCCCTGCGCCACGGAACAGGCCGCGCCGGCCTTCTGATCCGGACCCCGAGCGTGAGGCACGGACACTAACTGGTCTTGAAGCGCCCCGGACGCACGAAGTCCAGGCCGTCGACGGTCTGCTTGCCGAGCGCCTCGTGTGCGGCGATGTGGCCGTAGCCGGTCGCCATCTTGAAGCCCTTCCCGGAGAATCCGGTGGCGCAGTAGATCCTGCTGTTCTCGTCCAGCCAGCCGACGAGGGGATGCCTGTCCGCGGTGAAGAGGTCGGGGAAGGCGTCGGAGCGCGCGATGCTGGGGATCAGGCCGGGGAAGAACTCCGTGACGATCTCGGTGACCTTCTCCGTCTCTTCCCGGGTGAGTTCCCTGGGCACGGCGCCCGGGTCGGGGGTCGTCCTGGCGCGCCCGGACAGCGGTCCGTCTATCGACGCCTTGACCGTCACGCCGTCGACGGCCGGCCCGCCGTACAGGGAGCGATCGCCGTACAGCCGGCTGAAGATGGGGAAGTTCTCCGGCGAGAACTGCCTGCCGTCCCGGGCGACGAACCAGGTAAGGACGATCCGATGGGTTTCCGTGACGGCCTTGAGGTGATCGGGCATGAGCCTTCGGGACCAGCCGCCCGAGGCGACGATGACCTTCCCGAACGTCCAGCTTCTGTCGCCCGAGGTGACGACCACGCCGTGGTCGGTCTCGGTGATGCTGTCCACGGGTGTGTTCTGAAGGACGGTGGCGCCGTTCGCCTGGGCCGCCGCGACGGCGGCACTGACGGCGCGGTCGGTACGCAGCACGCCGGCGCGGGGGTCGTAGACGGCGCAGTCGTCGGGGCGGAGGTTGTGCTGGGGATAGCGCTCCGCCAACTCCTCCCGGTCGAGGACGCTGTGCTCGGCACCGTTGCTGCGCGTCGTGTCGAGGAGGCTGTTGATGAAGCTGCCGTTCGCCGTGCCGATGGACAGGCCCCCGGTAGGGGTGAGGATCTCCTGCCCGGTCTCCGCTTCGAGCTCGGCCCACAGGCCTCGGGAGCGTTCGATGATGGGGTAGTACTCGGGCCTGCCGAGGTAGATCATGCGGAACAGGCGGGTGTCCCCGCCCACGGCGCTGCGGCCGTGGGCGGGGGTGGCGGCCTCGAAGCCCACCACCGAATCGGACAGCCGGGAGGCCTGCCACAGGGCCATGCTTCCGATGCTGCCCAGGCCGATGACGGCGAGTTGTGCGTCCATGAGAGCGGGTTCCTTGTCGTCTGCTCGTGTTCGTCTACTCGTGCAGTCCGGCGAGGCGGCTGCCGAATCGGGCCAGTAGCGAGGTCGTGCCGGCCCCCCTGCGCTCTTCCCACCGGTCGGCGATACCGAAGAGCCGGTACATGGCGTGGACACCCAGCCAGCGGAAGGGCTCCGGTTCCCACTTCCGCGCCCGGTAGCCCACCCAGGGAAGGGTGGTCCGTTCGGTTTCCTTCTCGAAGGCGAGCTCCACGAGAGTCCTGCCGCCGACATAGGCCGCCGTGACACCGTGTCCCGCGTAGCCGGTGGACGATCCGACCCCGGACACCGGGTCCCAGTGCACGCCGCCGTTCCAGTCCCGTGTGACGCCCAGGACTCCCGACCAGGCGTGTTCCACCTCGAAGGGAATGCCGGGGAAGAAGGAACTGAGCTTGTGCGAGATCAGGTCGATGGTGGACTGGGCGGTCGCACCGGCTCCACCCGTACCGGACCCGAAGCGGTAGGGAACACCACGGCCCCCCATGGCGATACGGCCGTCCGACGTCCGCTGGGAGTAGATGAACGTGTGCGCGGAGTCGTTGAGGCACTGCGGCCCGTCCCAGCCGATCTGCTGCCAGGCCTCCTCCGGCAGGGGCTTGGTCACGATCATCGAGGAATTGACGGGGATCAGGCTCCGGCGGCCGAGCAGCGTTCCCGAATAGCCCTCGGTGCAGATGAACGTCTTCGCCGCGGTGACGCGTCCGCCGGCCAGGGTGAGGGTCCTGCCCTCGACACTGTCCACGCGGCTGCTCTCGTAGATCGTCACCCCCATGGAGGTCAGGGTGTCGGCGAGGCCGTAGACGAGTTTCGCGGGGTGGATCCGCGCGCAGTGCTTGTAGAACAGCCCACCGTGGACGGTGGAGATGTCGATCTGTGACTGGAATTCGTCCCGGTCGAGCAGGTGGACCTCGTCGTCGGTGAGCCCGTACTTCAGTTCGGCGTCGCGCCTGGTGGCAAGGCGGCCCAGCCCTGCCCGAGTGTGGGCGGCGACGAGTGCGCCACCCTTGTGCTGATCGGCGTCGATGCCCTCGGCCCGGAGGATGTCCAGGACCGCGTCGACACCGGCGATGAATTCCTGTTGAAGCGCCCGGCTCGCCTCCAGCCCACCGCCGACGCGGGCGAAGGTGGCACGGTTGCCCGGCGGCATGGCCGAGAGCCAGCCACCGTTGCGCCCGGAGGCGCCGTAGCCGACCTGTTCGGCCTCGAAGACGGCGACCGAGAGCGACGGTTCGAGCTTCTTGGCGAAGTACGCCGCCCACAGTCCGGTGTAGCCGCCGCCGACAATGGCCACGTCGACGGAGTCCTGGCCGGTGAAACGGGGGAACGAGGGCTTCTTGTCAGCCAGTTGGGCCACCCAGAAGCCGAGCTCTCCGTTTCGGGGTGGCGCCGCGAGGGCGTTCATGGTGTGTGTCCTTCATCTGTCTTGGGAACCGCGTGGGCCACTGCTGGAAGGCGGTGTGGCCGCCGTCAACGGGGCGGGTTGCCCCTGTGATGTACGAGGACTCCGACGACGCGAGGAGCAGGACGGCGTCGGCGATCTCCTCGGGAGTGGCACGGCGCCGGAGCGGGATCTGCCCCTCGCGTCGGCCGGCAGGATCTGCACCGGGGTGTCGATCGTGCCGGCCGAGGGTGTCGAGTGCCTGTCGAAGCCGGGCCACCGCCGCGCTGCTCATGAGTGGCTCTCCGCTAGACAGCGGTGCAGACGACCTGGATCTCGACAGGGGTGTTGACGGGTAGCCCGACGACACCGATCGCGGTGCGGGCGTGCCGTCCGTTCTCGCCCAGTACCTCGATGAGCAGTTCACTGGCCGCGTTGGCGACCTGCGACTGCTCACCGAAGTCCGGCGTGCTGGCCACGAAGACCAGCATCTGCACGATCCTGACCCGGTCCAGATCGCCCACCGCCTGCACAGCGGCAGCAAGGCAGTTGAGTACGGCATGGCGTGCGAGCTCCTGCGCGGTCTCCAGCTCGACGTCCCGGCCGACCACGCCCTGCCCCAGCAGCTCGCCGTCCTTGAAGGGGAGTTGGCCGGAGAGGTGGATGCTGGAACCCACCGTCCGGTGGGGCACGAGATACGTGGTGCCGGCGAGGACGGACAGCTTCAGACCCAGGGCCTGGAGTCTTGCTGATGCCGAGTCACCCTTGACGGTCTGAGGCAGGGGCTGAGTCATGCCGCCACCGTCTTGCTGTGGATCATTTCCTCAACTCTCCGCTCAGGCTCAGGCGTCAGGGGCGCGGCAGACCGAAGAGGACGGGGAGGTCGGCGATGTCGGTGATCCGCTCGTAGCCGAGCCAGTGCTCGTCGTGCTCGAAGCCGCGGTCGACGTACACCTTGTTCTTGATGCCCATGATGGCCGCGGGTCGGTGGTCGTACATGGGGCTCGCGGAGACGTGGACGATCTCGTCGGGGGTGACGTCGAGCTTGTCAAACATGTACTCGAACGCGCTGAGTCGCGGCTTGTAGACGCCCATCTCCTCGGCGCTGATGATGACCTCGAAGGGGGCCTTGAGGTTCTCGGCGAGGCGTACGGCGTGCGCGGTGTCGCTGTTGGTGATGATGACCAGCGGGACCGCCTCGGCCAGGCGGTTCAGCGCCTCGGTGACACCGGGGTACGGGCCCCAGGTGGGGACGCGCTCGTACACCGCCCGCGCCTCGTCCTCGCGGAACTCGAGACCGACCTTGCGCGAGGCGCGTTCCATGGAGCGGGCGACGATCTGGTGGAACGGCTGGTAGGCGCCCGTGCACTCGTCGATCCGGTATGCCTTGCAGATCCGCAGGTACTCGTCGGCAATCTCGGCCGGCAGCCGGTCGCCCAGGACCTCACGCATCGCGTCGTTGATGCTGAACTTGATCAGCGTGCCGTTCATGTCGAACGTCGCGAACTTGGGCTTGAAGTCGAATCCCACTGGGTCCTCCAGGTGTTTCAGTGGAACAGCCTTGCTTTGGTCGATTGTCGACCATCTAGTTCGTCGATTGTCGACCGAATGCGTCCGAGCTGTCAATAGAGGGAGCTCCCTGCCGGGTGACCGGTATAGTCGACAAACGACCAAGTGATCGACAGGTATCGAGGGAAGGCGACGGGGTGGACCACAAGTTCGAGTGGCAGGAGCAGCGGATGACGACGCCGGACGGCGTCTACCGCACGCTGCGTGCCGCCATCCTCGACGGCACCGTACCTCCTGGTGGCCAGCTGCGTGAGGCGCACATCGCGGCGGATCTCGGCATCAGCCGGTCCCCGCTGCGCGAGGCGCTGACCAAGCTGGAGGAGGAAGGGCTCGTCGTCAAGATCCCCTACCGCGGGGCGTTCGTCGTAGAGGTGACCGCTCGTGAGGTCGCCGAGATCGACTCGGTCCGGCTGCGGGTCGAGCCGTACGCCGCCGAGCTCTCGGCCGAAGCGCTGCGCGGTCCTGAGCGGCCTCAGTTGCTGCAAACAGTCGAGGATCTGCGCCGGGCCATGAAGAAGGACGACATCCCGGCCAGCATCGACGCGCACCTTCGCTTCCACAGGCTCTTCTACGATCTCTCCGGGCACGGCGTGCTACAGAGCCTCTGGAACGGCTGGGAGACCAAGCTGCGTCTCCACCTCAGCGTCGATCACCGCACCTACAGCGACGATCCGCAGCAACTGGTCGTCGAGCATGAGCGGTTGGCAGCGGTTGCCCTGGAGGGCGACACCGACGCGTTCCGCCAGGAACTGGCGGCCCACTTCCCCATGGGGCTGGGAGCTCAGCCAGGAGACCCGGGGAAACGCAAGCCAGGGCAAGTGTGAGCCCGTTCCTCCTTGCGTGCGGTCGCGAGGGCCGGTCCGTCCTTCCCCGACTGAGGCAGTGGGTGGCGGCGCATCCTCGTCCGGGCGAGGCGAAAGCGCCGTCCACGACCTGGCGCACCTGCGGCATCGCACGGACTTGATCGCCTTCTTCGGCGGCGCTGTCCGCATCGTTCTGACGTTCAGCGGGTGATTCTCGTGCCGCCGGCTCGCTGAACAGCGAACGCTGACCGGTGGTCAGGCCGAGCCATCGCACCACATCGCACCCTGGCCACACGACCGCGAACGGGTCTCAGTATTGACAAAGTCTAAACTTAGTCCTACTTTTCAAGCTCCTTGAGTAGGTGTGCGTGGCCTGGGTGGGTTTGTTCGTGTCTGGTTGGCCACCGCGCCTGGCCCCCGCTGAAATCGGAGTTGAACATGAGGTGCTACGACTGCCTCCAGGAGGCGCGCAGCGACACCACCGGCATCGGTGTGTGCTCGCGCTGCGGCCTGGCCACCTGCGAGAACCACGCCCGCGTACGTCAGGCGCAGGTCACCCGCCAGCTCGGCATGGGCGCCACGTACGGCCGTATCCCGGCACGCAGGGTGGTGTGCCACACCTGCGACACGGCCGAGACGACGCACTGACCCGGATGGTGCGCTTATCGCATCATCGGTTGCCGAATGGGCGCCGACCGCCCGAGCAATCCTTGTCGGCCCGCCCGGACTCCGCCCCGAATCGCTGGTGCGGTGTCCGGGCCTTTTTCGCGCCCACGGTCCGCGCGCCCCGCTGGAAGCGCGACCGCTGACGGCCGGATGACCTCGGCGAACACAAGGGCGGATCGGTCACCCGGTACGAGGCCGGGACCACCCGGTGGGAACCTGCTTCTACGCGCTCGGGCCTGTCTCCAGGGCCCTGCCTCGCCACCCTTCCCCGTGCCGGAGCGGCTCGATCATCCGCGGCAGCCACTTGGGAATCGGCTGCCGTCAGTGATCGCCCCGGACGGGTGTGCCGCGCATGGGCGTGATGTTGCACTGCCACATCCGTGGTTGAAGTACGTATTGACAGTGCTCGACGGGCGGCCATATGGTCGACAAACGACAATAGGGTGGTGATTATAGGCCACCATACGGCGTTATGTCGCCGCTGTTACTCGCGAGGAGAACCGAGTGCAGATGATCAAGACTCTTGAGAAGCGGATCCCCGTGGCCGACCGCATGGGTAAGTGCCCTGCTCCGTCCGCGGAGGTAGCCCGATGAGCCAGTCCGTGACGTCGGCAGCGGACACCAGCTCGGCTTCCGAGCGGCTCCAGGCCCTGGGCCTGGCCCTGCCCGAGCTGCGTGACAACCCGTACTACGTGCACCACCGGAGTGTGGATTCCAGCATCTACATTTCGGGTCAACTGCCGTACAAGGACGGTTGGCTGCTGAGACAGGGCATCGTCGGCCGGGATGTCGAGCTGGAGACCGCGCAGGAGCTCGCACGCCATGCCGCGCTCAACGCGCTCGCTGCCGCTGTGCAGGCGGTGGGCGATCTGGACCGGGTCAGGATCGTGCAGATGCTGGTCTTCGTGGCCAGCACGCCGGACTTCGGTGAGCAGTCGCAGGTCGCCAACGCGGCCAGTGAACTGCTCATCGAGGTCCTGGGCGAGAACGGACGGCACGCCCGCACCGCGATCGGTGTCGCCGGGCTGCCGCTCAAGAGTCCCGTCGAGATTCAGATGGTCTGCACGGCGGCGTGAGCCGGGCCGACGGCGGCGTGAGCCGGGCCGACGGCGGCGGTGTACGCAAGCGCGCGGTACCGAGGACCGCACGCGTTCGGCATCCAGAGGGAGTCAGCACCCGCGCCCCTCGATCATTCCAGGCAGAACCACAAGGGAGGGCAGCGTGAACCGGCTGCAACAGGCACTCGACGCTCTGGCCGGGCGGATCGACACCCCCGCGCCGATCGTCCTGGTCGACGTCATGCAGGGCAACATCGACCGCGTACAGAGCTTCGCCGACCAGCACAACCTCAAGGTCAGGCCCCACGTCAAGACGCACAAGTGCGTGGAGATCGGGCGACGCCAGATCGAGGCCGGCGCTGTCGGGATCACCGCGGGAAACGTCGGTGAGGCCGAGGTCTTCGCCGCGGCCGGCTTCGACGACATCTTCCTCGCCTACCCGATCTGGGCCGCGGGATCGAAGAAGCCCCGGATCCGCCGGCTCGCCGAGTCCGCCCGGCTGCGGGTCGGTGTCGACAACGTGGCGGCGATCGATGCCCTCGCCGACGCGATGGGGGACGAACCGGACCGGCTGCAGGTCGTGATCGAGATCGACTGCGGCGCCCGTCGTTCCGGGGCTCCGCCCGAGCATGCGGGCGATCTCGCGCTCGCCGCCCGCAAGCGCGGTCTGGTGCCGGCGGGCGTCTTCACCTATCCCGGTCACGGCGGCGCCGACCAGGACGCCCGCCGGCGCGCCGCGCAGGACCAGGAAGCCGCGCTCACCACCGCGGTACGCAGCCTCGAAGGCGTCGGGGTCACCGCAGAGGTGGTCAGCGCCGGCTCCACCCCGACCCTCGAGTTCTCCACCAGCAGCGTGATCACCGAGATCCGTCCCGGCGAGTACGTCTTCGGCGACCTGAACAACGCCCGGCTGGGCTCCTGCACGGAGGACCAGATCGCGCTGTTCGTCGCCGGCACCGTGGTCAGTGACTGGGTCCCCGGCCAGGTCATCGTCGATGTGGGCAACAAGGTCCTCAGCAAGGAAGGAAGCCCCGAGATCGGCTACGGCGGCATCGCCGGCACGAAGGCGGTCCTGTCCAAGGTCAACGAGTACCACGGGTTCCTCCCGCTTCCGGACGGCGAGTTCCGCCCCAGCGTCGGCAGCGTCGTCCCCGTGGTGCCGAACCACGTGTGCCCGGTCGTCCTCGGTTTCGAGGAACTGATCGTCACCGACAGCACGGGCACGTCGCTGGAGCGGTGGCCGGTCGACGCCCGCGGATTCCTCAACTGACCGGCGCCGGGGACGGGGCCCTCGTACCCGAGCCCGCCACCCGGCCGACCCCCCCGCAAAGGAGTGCCTGACATGAGACTCAACAACGTCACGGCCTTGGTGACCGGTGCCAGCAGTGGCATCGGGGAAGCCGTGAGTTCCCACTTCCGCCGCGAGGGCGCGCGACTGCTGCTCACCGGCCGCAGGGAGCGGCTCGACAGCGCCGAGCCCGACGACCTGTACGTTCCCGGAGACCTCAACGACGAGGCGTTCGTCGAGCACCTGGCCAAGCAGGCCGCCGAGTCCTTCGGCACCGTCGACGTCGTCGTCCTCAACCACGGCTTGCAGGCGACCAGTCCGCTCACCGAGATGGCCTGCGACGACGCGAAGAACGTGCTCGAGAGCAACCTGCTCAGCGCGTTCCTGGTGATGAAGCACTTCGCGCCGCTGATGCCCGAGACAGGGGGATCGTTCGTCTGCGTCAGTTCCCGGCTGGGCATGGTCGGCATGGCCGGGCAGGTCCTGTATTCCGCCGCCAAGGGCGGCCTCATCATGCTCGCCAAGGGCGCGGCGATCGAATGGGCCCCGCGCAACATCCGCGTCAACGTCGTCGCTCCGGGCCTGACCGTCACTCCGGTCATCGAAGCGGCGTTCCAGCGCAGGGACGACCCCGAGGCCTACCGCCGCCAGCGCGAGAGCACCATCCCGCTCCAACGCCTCGCAACCCCTGAAGAGGTCGCCGACGCGGTGCTCTTCTTCGCGTCCTCGGAGTCGTCGTACGTGACCGGATCGGTCCTGACCGTCGACGGCGGCTACACCGCCGGCTGAGCCCCCTGCCGGCCATCACCATCAGCAAGGAGCTGAGAAACCCGTTCTCCGTCGCTCCTTCTGCCTCGGGCGTCCGCCGATTGCGGCATGAACTGCCGAACAAGCGTCGAGCGCGTGCCCCCTTCGCCGTCCCCACCCGAACGGCCACACCCTCACTGCGCCCGTGCCGACAACCGCATCCGAACCACCCGGCCACCTCGGCACCAGCCACGATGCCTCGTCGGCCTCCGCACACCGGGAACGGGTGCCCCCGAGCGTGTGTCGGATGCCGCGCGGCAGCATCTCGTCGACCGTGGCCGCGGCCACCCATCTCTCAAGCTCCAAAAGGAAAGACATGTCGCTCCTGAAGGCCATCGACACCAACCCCTCCGTCGCGCCGCGAGAGTCCGGCCCCCTCCCGGAACGCCTGATTTCAGGCAACCCCGCCTTCAAGACCTGGGCCCAGGACGTCGCCCGTGGGGAGTCGATCCACACCGGCGTCTGGGAAGCGACACCCGGCGAGATCCGCTCGATCAAGGGCGAGACCTTCGAGTTCTGCCACATCCTCTCCGGCGTCGTCGAACTCACACCCGAAGGAGGCGAGCCGGTGATCTACAAGGCCGGCGACAGCTTCGTCATGAAGCCGGGCTACGTCGGCGTCTGGAAGACCATCGAAACCGTGCGCAAGATCTACGTGACCGTGACGTGATGCCGATGCCCGGCCCTGATCGCCTTCCGGGTCTACGCGACGCCACCTGCTGAGCAACGTCGCCGCGGCCGATGATCCGCTCGGCCCGTCCCTCACCCGCAGGCCAGGATCTGCTCCATCCCTCACCAGAGCCCTCATGCTCCGGCTCTGCTGAGGGCCACCCTCACTCCGCTGGTCACCCCCTGTCCCGGCTCCGGTTTCCACCCCCACTCACCCGGTCACCCAGCCGACATCGCCCCGGCGACAAGGTCGTCGGGGACTTCGATCCACGGCGAACACGCGCCCCCGGACGGCGATCGGCAAGGCAAGCGGCCGATGTTCTGTCCGCGTTCCCCGCCCTGAACGATCCCCCCCCCGCATGCGAGGTAAAGCCCCCGCACAGCTGGTCCCACGCGTCCCCAGATGAGGAGTATTGCCATGAGTAATGCCCAGATCGGTCGTAGAGCGCTCCTGCGCGGAGCAGGCGGCCTGGCCGCCCTAGCCGCTCTTCCCTCCCTCTCCGCATGCGGTACCGGTACCAGCCGGACCAGCGCCGGCAGTGGGGGTAAGGGCGGCAAGACGGTGGTCGTCCGTGACAGTGGCGGTTCCTATGGTGCTGCGTTGCAGAAGGCGATCTACACGCCGTTCACGCAGGAGACCGGCATCCAGGTGAAGGTGTTGAACCTGGACGACGCGCCGCTGCTGGCGCAGATCAAG
>NZ_JBEZWN010000113.1:0-11736 GCF_040637495.1 Streptomyces sp. NPDC029044 | reverse complement strand
CGGGGCGGCGCTGGTCGCCTGGCCGACGGCCTGGGACTGGCCGAGGCCGTCCGCGTCGTCGCCGTCACCGTTCTTCGAACCGCCGCCCTGCTCGGCGGCGTTGCCGCCGTCGGCGGATGCGGTCGCCTTCACCTCCGGCTCGGCGCCACCGGGAGCCGTGGACGCGTCGCTCGGCTCCGGCTCGGGGTCCGGCTTCTGCGCCGGGGGCTTCGCGGCGTCACCCTTGCCGTCGTCGCCCTGGTCACCCGGCTTGCCGCCGCCGTTCCCGTTCTGCGGGGCGTCGGGGGTCTTGGTCGGCTGCTCCTGCGGAGCCTCGGGCGTCTTGGTCGGCTCCTCCTGCGGAGCCTCGGGCGTCTTGGTCGGCTCCTCCTGCGGGGCCTCCGGCGACTTCGTCGGCTCCTCCTGGGGCTCCTCGCTCGGGGCCGGGTCCTGCCCGCCGCCCGCTCCGGCGCCGCACTTACGGCCGTCGTTGATGCAGTCGACCATCTCCCCCATCAGATCCTTGTCGAAGATGTTGATGAAGTCACCGTGGTCCGTGCCCGGCTTGTGCAGCTGCTCCGGGAAGGAGTCGACCGCGAACAGCGGCGTCGTGCGGCCGCCGTCGTTCAGGCTCGGCGCGTCGATGTCGTAGACGATGCGCTGGACCAGCTGCGGGATGGAGCGGAAGCCGGACGGGCAGTTCCCGGCGGCGTCCGCGAACGCCACGTGGGTACGGTGGTTGGCACTGTCGATGTTGCGGCCGTCCCAGCAGCTCTGGAACTTGAAGGTGCGGACGACGTCGCTGCCCTGCGGGCACAGCGGGTACTTGTCCTTCAGCTGCCGGTCCTCGAAACCGGTGCAGCTCCAGGAGGCGTTGGCGTTGGCCGGGCCGTTGACGAACGACTTGGCGTCACCGGTGATGATGCGCAGCAGGCGCGGCATGGCCGTGACCTTCTCCCGCGGGTTGCCGACGAACGTCAGCGTGACCTGCTTCGGCGTGACGATCTCGCCGGCGTTGCCCTCGATGCCGCCGCCGGGCTTGTTGGCGTCCTGCTCCTGGGTGCCGTTCTGCAGGCGGACGACGGGCCAGTAGTAGGACGACTTGTCGCCCTGGTCGTCGCAGCTGGTCTCGGCGTTCGCGAGGTCCTGGTCGCTGGCGAAGGCGTTGTTGGCCTGGTTGCCCACGTAGTCGTGGAAGTGGTGGGCGCCGTTGCTGACGCCCGGGGCGGCGATGATGTTGTCGGAGTTGAACAGGCCGTTCTCGTTCACGCCGCAACTGGTGGCGAAGGAACCGCGGGACGCGTCGCCCTCGGGGCGGGGGTTGTTCACGTTGGGCTGGACGCTCTTGATGTCCGCGAAGTCGGCGGCGACGGGGCCGTTGCCCGCCTGGCCGCCGTTGGCGCCCTGGCCGTTCCCCTGATCCTGGCTGCCCTGGCCCTGTTCCCGGCCTGGCTGCTCGGTGGCGCCGCCGTCCTGGCCTTCGCCCTGTGCGGGAGCCTGGTTGCCGTCCTGCACAGTGCAGGCGGCCAGGGCCTCCAGCCCGTCGGGGCGGTCCCCGACGCGGTCGATGGCGATCGCGATGCGCTCAAGGGTCGCGCCTCGCTTCTCCTTCAGCGGATTCACGATCGCGTTGTCGGCGAAGCCGGGATCCTGCCGCATCTGCTGTGCCGATTCGCTCAGCTGCTGATAGGCCTTGGCGATCTGCTCGTCCAGGAGGGCGAGTTCCTTGTCGACCTCCCCCCGCGCCTGCTCGGGCACCGAGGTCAGCTTGGTGCCGACGTCCGGGCAGTCGATCGTGGCGCCCGCGGTCCGGACCCCCGTGCCGGACCGCGTCGCGGCGGAGTCACCGCCCGAACCGCCGCCCGTGGCCGAGGCGTAGACGTTCGCGGCCATCAGGCCGCCTCCGCCCAGGATCAGTGCGAATGCGGCGAAGGTCGCGCGTCGTGGTCCGGTAGGGCGTCTTCGCGTGTTGCGTCCCAAGGGTGCTCTCCTGCGCTTGTGGCGTGCCGGGCATGAAAATCCCCTCGTCCCATACGTACGGGAGCAGCCCGGCGTTCAGGCCGCTCGAAAATTTTCGGAGAACTCTCATGAAGCGCGGGGCGGCCCGGGCCCCGCCGGACTGCGCGTCCGGCGGGGACGCGCAGGTCAGCGGAAGTTCACGTCACTGCACAGGAAGTAGGTCTGGTCCATGTGCGAGGCCTGCCAGATGGTGTACACGACGTGCCGGCCGCTCAGCCCCGAAGTGCTCACCGGGATCTCGTAGTTCTGACTGGGCGCGTACCTGCCGGTGCGCTTGACGAGCTGGAGGTCGTTCCACGTCAGCGGCCGGGTGGTGGGGTCGAAGCCCTGCCGCGTGACGTAGACCAGGAAGTAGTCGGCGCCGTGACTGGCCTGGTCGTACAGCTTCACCGTGAAGTTGCCGGTGATGTCCGTCGTCTTCCAGGCGCCGACCGCGTCGAGGGAGTTGTACCGGCCGCCCTCGGTCCGGCCGCCGCTGCACAGCTGGCCGTTGGGGACGACGGCCTGGAAGTTGCCGCCGGAGCCGTTGCGGTACAGGCCGTTCCAGTTCCACATGGCGTTGGCGTCGGCCCGCCACGCCTGCCAGCACATGGGGTCCTGCTGGGCCATCGCAGGGTTCAGGTGATCGCTTCCCCAGCGCTGCCAGCAGCCGTAGTTGCGGGAGGCCGGGTCGACGACCGAGCCGTGGGCGACGGCGGTGCCGCTCCACGGGAACAGGCCGAGCAGTGCGGCGACCAGCGCGCTCAGGGCGAGCGTCAGGCGGGACCTGAGCCTGGGAAGGCGTGAGACACCGTCACGTACGTCATGACCATGACAATTCATGATCTCTCCCTTTCGGGTGTGGGGGTTGCCGTGCATTCCAGCGCGGCTTTCGATCATGTTTCGATGTGGGAGCGCTCCCATACGGCACATAGGCTGCACCCGATGACACGAGTCGGCAATGCGCGATTGCGCCACTTCCGTGTCGGTCAGAGCCGGTCCAGTTCCTTCGTGGTGCGTCCCAGGTAGGTGGCCGCGCCCGGCTCGGGCACCTCGATCTCCTCGAAGCCCAGCCGGGCGTAGAAGGCCCGGGCCCGCGTGTTGGCGGTCGCCATGGCCAGGTGGACGGCCGGCACTCCCCTGTCCTGGAGGGCCTGGAGCAGCGTCCGCATCAGCCGGCGACCGTGGCCACGGCGCTGCCAGTCGGGCAGCAGATCGATGTGCAGGTGCGCGGGGTGGGCGGCCAGTTCGGGCAGCACCATCCGTTCGGGGTCGTGCAGCAGGCCCGCTATCACCTCGTCCGGCGTGCGCGGCGGGCCGGGCGGTTCCGGGTAGCGGCCGGCGACCAGGGGAAGCCACGTGGCGCGAAAGGCTTCGACGAAGCGCGCGGTGTCGGCCGCGCCGAGGACGTAACCGACCGCCCGCCCCCGCCCGTCGTCCAGCACGAAGGCCAGTTCCGGCTCCAGATGGACGTACGGGGCGGCGAAGGTCGCCGGGAAGATGCCCGGGTCCGCGTAGTGGGGGCGGCTGTCCTCGCCGTGGTGGGCGGTGCGGATGCAGATGTCGTCGAGAGCCGGGCGGTCCGCGGGGCGGTACGGGCGGATGGCGGGTGACGTGGTCATGATGGCATCGTGCCCACAGTGGGAGCGCTCCCTCAAGTCGCTTCTCCCCGTCGGCCGAGGGGAGCGGCCGGTCTGCCCGTGGGCACCCCGCGCAAACATCCCGCTACCGGCTCGGACGAGCGCGGCTTAAGCCCCCCGCCCGGGGTTACCCGGCTCACATGGTGAAGCTGCATATTCCGGGACGAAAAGAACAGCACGAGGCAGAGGCACCGCCTCCGGAGAGCCCACGCCCTGGGTTCGAGGCGGAACGCCGGGAATCTCGTGAGGCGGAACGCAGGGAGCCCGACAAGGCGGAAGGCCGGGAGGTTCCGGAGGCGGAACGCCGGGAGGCCGACGGGGCGGAGGGCAGGGAGGTTCCGGAGACGGAACGCCGGGAAGCCGACAGGGCGGAAGGCCGGGAGATTCCGGAGACGGAACGCCGGGAGGCCGACAAGGCGGAAGGCCGGGAGGAACCCGCGGCCGCTGCCGAGGAGCCCGGTCCCGACCCCGAAGTGGAGCGGGCGGCACCGGACACGCCCACCGACCTGCCCCGGAAGTCCTGGGTCGCGGTACTGAAGGGCAGCGTGCGGGAGTTCAAGGACGACGAACTGACCGACCGGGCGGCCGCGCTGACCTACTACGGCGTGCTGGCACTGTTCCCCGCGCTGCTGGTGCTGGTGTCGATGCTGGGCCTCACCGGCAGGTCGACCACGGACAAGGTGACCGAGAACGTCCGCGAGCTCGTGCCCGGCTCGGCGGGCGACATCATCACCCGGGCCGTGGACCAGTTGCAGGGCAACGCCGGCGTCGGCTCGCTGATGGCGATCGTCGGTCTGGTCCTGGCGGTGTGGTCGGCGTCCGGCTACGTGGGCGCGTTCATCCGCTCGGCCAACGCCGTCTACGACATGCCCGAGGGCCGGCCGGTGTGGAAGCTCCTGCCGATGCGGGTGGGCGTGACGGTCCTGCTGCTGGTGCTGGCCGTCATCAGCTCGCTGATCGTGGTGTTCTCGGGCGGTCTGGCCGAGCAGGCCGGGGACGCCCTGGGCATCGGGGACACCGCGCTGACGGTGTGGTCGATCGCCAAGTGGCCGGTCCTGGTCCTGCTGGTCGTGCTCATGATCGCGATCCTCTACTGGGCGGCCCCGAACGCCAAGGTGAAGGGGTTCCGCTGGATCACGCCGGGCAGTCTGCTGGCGCTGCTGATCTGGATGGTCGCGTCCGCCGGTTTCGCGGTCTACGTTGCCAACTTCGCCTCGTACAACAAGACCTACGGCACGATGGCCGGTGTCATCGTCTTCCTGGTGTGGCTGTGGATCACCAACCTGGCGATCCTGCTGGGGCTGGAGTTCGACGCGGAGACGGTGCGGCAGCGCGCCATCGCCGGTGGTCACCCGCCCGAGGACGAGCCGTACACCCAGCCGCGTGACACCCGGGCGTGGGACGAGCAGGACCGCCGCCGGCTGGAACAGACCTGACCCCTCCGCCGCTGCGGTTCAGCCCATGAGCCCGGCGGCGACCGTCGCACCCAGTTCCCGGCACCGCCCGAGGTCGCCCTTGTCCGGCTCGCCGGTCACGGTCACGGCCTCGGCGGTGCGACGCCAGCCGAGCCCGGTCGTCACCGACTCGATCCCGCGGACCGCTCCGGTGGCGTCGTTGCCGCCGTGCACCCAGTAGCCGAAGGGGCGGCCGCGGGTGGCGTCCAGGCACGGGTAGTAGACCTGGTCGAAGAAGTGCTTGAGGGCGCCGGACATGTAGCCGAGGTTCGCGGGAGTGCCGAGGAGGAAGCCGTCGGCGGCGAGGACGTCGGAGGCGGTGGCGGACAGCGCGGGCACGCGGACGACCCGGACGTCCTCGATCTCGGGGTCCGTGGCCCCGGAGAGGACGGCTTCGAACATCGCCTGGCAGTGCGGCGAGGGCGTGTGATGGACGATCAGCAAGGTGGCCACGGCACCTGACCTTGCCGTGCGGGCCCCCGCCACCGCAAGCGGCGACGGGGGCCGGGTGCCGCCTGAGCAGTCGCTGTCGCTCAGCGCTTGCCGCGACGGCGGATGAGCAGGCAGGCCACGAGGACGGCACCGGCGCCCGCCAGCAGGGCGGCCCGGTGGTCGCGCACCTGCTGCGGTGCCTTGTCCTGCCAGACCTGCTCGGCCTGGGCGGCCTTCTCCTTCGCGCCCTGAGCGGCGACGGCGCCCTTCTGCTTCACCGGCTCGGGCAGCTTCTCCTCCACGGTGTGGGCCAGCTGCGAGGCCTTGGCCCGGGCCTGCCCGCCCCATTCCTCGGCCTTGACGCCGGCCTGTTCCCTGACTGCGGCGGCCTTCTCACGGGCTCGGGTCTTGACGTCGGCCCGGTCCGCCAGTGCCTGCACGGTGTCGCCGAGTTCGTGGCGGGTGTGCTCGACCTGCTCGCGCAGTTCCTCCTGGCTGCGGGCGGTCGGCTCGTCGTGCGGAGGCTGGGTCATCGCTGTGCACTCTCCTTGATCTCGGCCACGTCGGCCTTCACGTTGTCGATGGTCTGCTGCGGGGCGGGCGGGGTGGCGCTGCGCACCTGCTTGCGGCCGGCCAGCGCCGTCAGGCCCGTGGCGACGGCCAGCACTCCGGTGACGATCAGGGCCGCCGCCCATACCGGCAGCGGTACGGCCAGGGCGGCGATCCCCGTGGCGACCAGGGCCTGAAGGGTGACGAAGCCGAGTACGCCGGCTCCGCCGAACAGGCCGCCGCCCTTCCCGAAGCGTTTGCCCTTCTCGGTCATCTCCGCCTGCGCGAGGCGCATCTCGCCGCGCACCAGGTCGGTCAGTTGCTCGGTGGCACGCTGCACCAGCTCGCCCACCGGCTCGTCTCCGGCCGCGTTCCCCGTGCGGGGAGCGGCGGAGGCCGTGCGGTGCGTGTCCGTCATGGCGATCACCTCCCGGTCCGTGGTTGCGGGCCGGGTACCCCGGGAGAGGCGGAAAGGACACCTGGTCGGACAACTTCTGATGACGATGAGTGAGCGGCGCAAGATCTGGTACCCGTCCGCCGCTCAGAGACGAGAAAGGGAGGTACCGCCTTGTCGCAGGTAGAGGAATCCATCGAGGTCCGTGTGCCGGTGCACACCGCGTACAACCAGTGGACGCAGTTCGAGTCCTTCCCCGAGTTCATGGACGGTGTCGAGCGCATCGAGCAGCGCACCGACACCCTCACGCACTGGGTCACGAAGGTCGGCGGACAGGCGCGGGAGTTCGACGCGGAGATCACCGAGCAGGTCCCGGACGAGCGCGTCGCCTGGACCACCGTGGGCGGCGAGGCGCGGCAGGCCGGTGTGGTGACCTTCCACCGCATCCAGGACGACACGACCAAGGTCATGCTGCAGATGGAGTTCGACCCCCATGGTGTGGCCGAGACGGTGGGCGACAAGCTCGGCTTCGTGAAGCGGCAGGTCTCCGGTGATCTGCGGCGCTTCAAGGAGTTCATGGAGGCCCGCGGGGCGGAGACGGGCGCCTGGCGCGGCCAGGTCTGACCGGGTCCGAGGAGGCCCCCGCCGCCGCGCGTGGCGGGGGCCTCCCGCTGTGCGCTGCCTAGGCCACCGGGGCGGCGATCCCGCTCCGGAAGAGCTGCCGGGTCTGCCGGCTCAGGTCGTTGAGGCGCAGGGCGAGTCGTGTCGCGGCGTCGTAGAGGGCGTGAACCGCCCGGAGTCGCTCCAGACGGGGGGCCAGGGCCGACAGGGCGATGGCCAGGGCCACGCCGGCCCAGGCCACCGGCCCGAGCGGGGTGCAGCCGAAGAAGTGGCTGACGCCGGGGGTCTGGACGAGGGCGGCCAGGACGGCGGCCGAGCCGAGGGCCGTGACCCAGACGAGTGTGCTGTGGCGCCGCCCGGAGAGGGTCTGCACGAGCTGTGCGCCGACGACACCGCACAGGGCCATGGTGGTGGACCGGCGTTCGGTGCCGGGGGTGAGGCGGCCGATGAGGTACGCCGTGACCGCGCCGAGGCAGGTGGTGACGCCGCGGCGGCGGATGGAGCGCAGCAGGGGTGCGCCGAGGACGTCGAGGCCCATCGGTCCGGTCGCGGCGTGTTCCGCGGTCGAGGGGTCGCTGCTGGGGGTGACCGCCACGGCCATGGCCGGGAACATGTCCGTGAGCAGGTTGACCAGCAGCAGCTGACGGGTCGACAGGGGCGAGGCGCCGGCGAGCAGGGTGCCGAGGACGCTGAAGCCGACCTCGCCGGCGTTGCCGCCGATGAGGATGCTCACCGCGTCGGCGACGCTGCGCCACAGCGCGCGGCCCTCGGCGACCGCGTCCACGAGGACGGACAGGTCGCCGGTGGTGAGCACGAGGTCGGCGGCGTTGCGGGCGGCGGCCGAGCCGCGGGACTCCACGCCGACCCCGACGTCGGCGGCGCGGATGGCGGCGGCGTCGTTGGCGCCGTCGCCGGCCATCGCCACGACCCGTCCGGCCTGTTGCAGGGCCTCCACGACGTGCAGCTTCTGCTCGGGTGCGACCCGGGCGATGACGCCCGCGCCGCGCAGGACCCGGACGCGTTCGCGGCGCTCCATGGCGACGAGTTCGTCACCGGTCACGGCCTCGGTCTCCTCCGGCCAGCCCAGTTGCAGGGCGATGGCGCGGGCGGTCTCCGGGTGGTCGCCGGTGAGCATGACGGGCAGGATGCCGGAGCGGCGCAGTTCCGCGAGCAGGGCGTGCGAGGTGTCGCGGGGGACGTCGGCGAGGGCCACGAAGCCGCTGAACTCCAGGTCGCCGAGGGGCAGGTCGAGTTCCGCCTCGGCGTCGTCGGCCCGGCAGGGGCGGCGGGCGACGGCGAGGACGCGCAGTCCCTGCCCGGCCAGTTCGTGGGCGGTGTCCCAGGCGTGGGCGGGCAGGTCCCGGCAGGCGGGCAGGATCGTCTCGGGGGCTCCCTTGACGACGAGCAGTTCGCCCATGTCCGGGTCGCCGTCGCGGCCGATCGCGGCGGCGTAGCCGCGGCGGGTCTCGAAGGGCAGCTCGCCCGTTGCCGCCCAGCCCTCGTCGGGCGGGGCGACGTCGAGGACGGCCTCGTCGGTGGCGTGTGCGACCCGGCGGCCCTCCCCCGTCTCCTCCTGGGGGCAGGCGCGCGCGGCCAGGCGTACGACCGGGGCGGCGTGTTCGTCGTCGGTGGCGAGGACGGTGCCGTCGGCGGTGGCCACGCGGACCAGGCGCAGTTTGTTCTCGGTGAGGGTGCCGGTCTTGTCGAAGCAGACGGTGTCGACCCGGCCGAGTGCCTCCAGGGTGCGTGGGGTGCGGACCAGGACGCCGCGGCGGGACAGCCGGCGGGCCGCCGCCATCTGCGCGACGGTCGCGACGAGCGGCAGCCCTTCGGGGACGGCGGCGACGGCGACCGCGACACCGCCGCTGACGGCGCGCCGGACGGGGCTGCCGCGCAGCAGGGACAGTCCGGTGACGACCGCGCCGCCGGTGAAGGTCACCGGCAGGGCCTTGCGGGTCAGTTCCTGGAGCCGGGCCTGGACTCCGGCGGGCGGCGGGGTCCGGGCGGCCAGGGTGACGGCC
Source organism: Streptomyces sp. NPDC029044 (assembly GCF_040637495.1). Lineage (NCBI taxonomy): Bacteria > Bacillati > Actinomycetota > Actinomycetes > Kitasatosporales > Streptomycetaceae > Streptomyces > Streptomyces sp. NPDC029044. The sequence goes on along the minus strand of NZ_JBEZWN010000113.1, from coordinate 2,648 downwards.
CGGCCCGCCTCGGTCCGGTCGCCGGTGTCCACGACGAGGGCGGTGGCCCGTCCGGCCACGACGGTGGTGCCCTCGAAGACCATGCAGGTGCGCTGGGCCACGGGCAGGCCGGGGGTGGCCTCGACCGCCTTGGTCACCGGCAGGGACTCGCCGGTGAGCGCCGACTCGTCGACCTCCAGGCCGTCGACGTCCAGCAGCCGGGCGTCGGCGGGTACGACGTCGCCGGCGCCGAGGCTGATCTCGTCGCCGGGCCGCAGCCGGGCGGCGTCGACGGTGACCGTGCGTTTGCGGCTGTCCTGCTTGCGGGCCTTGGGCTGCTGGCGGGCGGCGAGCCGCGCCAGGGCCTGTTCGGCGCGCAGTCGCTGGAGTCCCCCGGTCACGGCGTTGAGGTCCATGGCGCCGACGACGAGCAGCGCGTCGACGACCGAGCCGAGGAGGGCGGAGGCGACGGCGCCCGTGGCGAGGACGGGGGTCAGCGGGTCGTCGAGTTCGCGGCGTACGGCGCCGGCCGCCTGCCAGGTCCAGCGGGCCGGGCTGGCGGCGGGGTGCCGCGTCATGCGTGCGGCCTGCTGCCGTGAGCGGTCGGCGAGCAGGGCGAGTCCGCGGGGTTCGCCGTCGTGGTCGTCGCGTCGCAGCCGGTCGCGGGCCTCCTGGGGTTCCAGGGCGTGCCAGGGGATGTGCAGGCGGGGTTCCGGCGGGGTGGCCCGGGCGACGCGGACGGCTTCGACCCAGCCGGTGATCAGGGCATTGGCGGCGGCGATGTTGACGGGGGCGTGCCGGGTCAGGGGCAACGGGAGCCGCAGGCCGGGGGGCTGACCACCGCGGGCGACCAGGAGCCCGGAGAGGGCCGCCCCGGCCCGGGCGAGGGTCTGCGACCGTCGTCCGACGCGCCGGGCGGCGGGGATCGCCGTGAGCAGCCGCCAGACGTCGGCGAGGCCGCCGGGGACCAGCGCGTCGACGCCCCAGGAGACGGCGCCCCCTCCGTCGGTGAGGGCGACGGCCACGTCGCCGGCGGGCAGTCCGGCCGCGACGTTCCCGTCACCGGACTCGTCCAGGCGGGCGACGGTCACGACGACGTGCCCGTCGTCCTGCAAGCCCCGTACGACGTCCCCGAACGGCTTGGCACTCGGGGCGACCTCGTCGGCCAGCCGGGTGATGTCCTTCAGGTCGGAGCCGCCCGCGATCACGACGTGCAGTCCTGCCCGGCGGGCGGCGTCCAGGACGGCCTCGGCGAACGGATGGACCGGGTCGTCGGGGAGGCCGTCGTCGGTGGCGTCCCGCCGCAGGCTGCGCAGGGCGTCGGCGTGCAGGACGAGGGCATCGGCGATCTCCAGCTGCCGCAGCCGCTCCCCGTTGCGCAGGAGGATCCCGGCGCGGGCGAGGAAGGTACCGAGGGTCGCGCCGAAGGCGGCAGGTCCGTATCGGGCCGCCTTCGGGGATCCGGCGAGGACCGCTTCGGCGGCGTCGTTGGCGCTGTGGGTGACGAGGAGGGTGGCGGCGGCGCCGGCGAGGCTGCCGGTGCTGGCGTGGGAGGCGTACTCCGCGGCGGGGGTGACCTTGAGCGGTGGCCGGGCGTCCGTGGGGCCGGGCAGGCTGGTGCGCTTGTGGTGGCAGACGTCGTCGTGCAGTGCCTCGAAGGCCGCGGCCCTGGCCACCGCCTCTGTGAGCTGGTTGCCGCGCAGGATGCCGTCGAGCACGAGCGCCAGCGGGGTCTGGCCGATGCCGTGGGCGGCGGCGTTGGCGGCGGCGAGGACGAGTTCCATGCCGGACGTGCCGAACCGCTGCCGGAGCAGGGCCCGGAAGCGGGGGTTCTCGCGCAGCAGCGTGACGGTGGCGGTGATGATGCGCGAGGTGGGCGGGATCAGCAGGGACCGGCCCGCCAGGGCGCCGGCCGCGCCGGCGGCGTCCAGCAGGATCGCCGCCGCGGTGACGCGCACCTCGGCGGGGTCGCCGGGGTGGCTGGTGTCCCGGAGGTTCGGGTCGGCGCCCTGGTCCAGGCCGAGGCGGGTGGCGAGTGCGGTGGCCCGCTCGGCGACGCGGTCGGTGGCGGCGTCCTCCGCGACGGTGACGACCAGGCGGGCGAGTCCCCCGTCCCAGTACGCCGTGAGTACGTCCGGGTGCTCGACCAGTTCCCCGGCGACCCTGCGGGCGATCGCTTCGGCCTCGCCGTCGGGGTGTCGCAGCGCGAGGTGGAGGCGCTGCCCGGCTTTCCAGTGCTGTCCGCCGGTCAGGGCGTTGCGGGCGACGTTGCGGACGCGGCGCGTGGTGTCGTAGGCGGAGGTCACCGATCGGGCGGTGCCGCGGGCGGCACCCGCGGCCGCGCCGGCCACGGCCCCGACGAGGGGGGTGACGTCGAAGCGTGTGAGCATCTGCTGCTGTCCCGACTCAGCCGGTGGGGCGGCTGTCGTGTGTCTGCCCGTGGGGCTGCTCCTCGCCGTGGTGCGCGGTGGCCTCGGCCACCTGCTTCAACGCGGAGGCGGTGGCGGTGTCGCCGACCTTGGCGGGCTGTTCGTGGACGTGCTGTTCCGGCCGGTCGTGCCGGTAGTGGGAGGCGGCGAGTCGGCCGCCCGGTCCGTACGCGGAGGTGTCCTCGTCGTCCCGGCCGGACGCGGCCGAGCGGCGCGCCCCGCTCTCGCCGGCCGGTGTTC
>NZ_JBEZWN010000112.1:0-11995 GCF_040637495.1 Streptomyces sp. NPDC029044 | reverse complement strand
GGCGCCCGCACTGGCCCCACCGCCCACCGCACCGCGCCCCCTGCCGCCCGGGCCGCTGGGCGTCCGACTGCGCGGGGTGAGCTTCGACTACGGCGGCACACCCGTGCTGGAAGGCGTCGAACTGACCGTCCCGCCCGGGCACACCCTCGCCCTGGTCGGCGCCTCGGGTGCCGGCAAGTCCACCTGCGCCCACCTCCTGGCCCGCTTCTGGGACCCGGCAGCCGGCGCGGTCGAGCTGCTGCCCGCCGACGGCGATCCCGTGGACATACGCGGGGTGAGCGATTCCGAACTACGGCGTGCGGTGACGCTGGTGGGACAGGACACGCCCCTCTTCCACGGCACGCTCGCCGAGAACCTGCGGCTCGCCGCTCCCGAGGCGGACGACAGGGCGCTGGCCGATGCGGCAGGGCGGTGCGGCGTCGACCGGATCGCGCCCATGGACACCCTCGTCGGCGAGCGCGGCGCCACGCTCTCCGGCGGCCAGCGGGCCCGTATCGCTCTCGCCCGCGCGCTGCTGGTCCGGCCGCGCGTCCTCGTACTCGACGAGTCCACCGCACACCTGGACAACGCGGGCGACGCCCAGCTCGCCGGCGCTCTGGAGGAGGAGAGCCGCACGACGATCGTCATCGCCCACCGTCCGGCCACCATCCGCCGTGCCGGCCGCGTCGCCGTCCTGGAGGAGGGCCGCATCGTCGAGGAGGGCACCTGGGAGGAACTCACCGGCCGCCCGGACAGCGCGCTCAACCGCGTTCTGACCACCACGTCGTGAGCCACCGGGCGCGGCCGTGATCCCGGCGCCTGCTATGAGCCAGGTGCCGGTCGGCGGTCCCGTCCGGACAGGCAGCCGTCGCACACGCCCGTGAGTTCGACCGTGTGGGTCACCGCGTGGAAGCCGATGTCACGCGCGGTCCTGGTCACCCACCGCTCGACCTCCTCGGCGTCGACGGCGAGGCTGAGACCGCACTCCCGGCAGACCAGGTAGTGGCGGTGGCCCTCGTCGGGTCTCGGCCGGTAGAGCCGCTCACCGTCGCGGTCGCGCACCACGTCGACGTGCCCGGCCGTCTCCAGTAACCGCAGGGTGCGGTAGACGGTGGTCAGCCCCACCGCCGCGCCGTCCGCGACCAGAGCGGCGTGCAGGGTCTGCGCCGAGATGAAACCGTCGCAGGCCCGAAGCGCCGTGAGGACCGCGGTGCGTTGCGGGGTGGTACGCCATGGGCCGTGGGTCGTTTCGTGCATGCGTGTGCCTCCCATCGCGTCAGGAAGGCCGTCCGGGCGTCGACACGGTGCCCGGACGCCCCCGTCCTCCGGCTAGACCGCCGACGCCGGACTCGCGGGCTCGTGCTCGCAGACGTCCCCGGTGTCCCACCGAGGAAAGGGGTCGTCGGCGGGGAGCTGCTCGCCTTCGGCCATCAGGCATCCGGCCAGGGCGGCGCGAAGACCCGGCTCCCGCAGGCCGACGCCGATGAACACCAGCTCCTGGGTGTGGGGCGCGTCGGTGTCCCGGACCCCGGACGGTTCGAAGCGGGCCACGGAACCGGCCTGTGACCACAGACCCGTCACGCCCTCACGCCCGGCCAGGGCGAAGAAGCCTTTGGAGCGCAGCACTTGTCCGTGGGCTCCGCCGTCCAGGTCACCGGTGACGAAGTCCCACAGCCGCCCTGGGTGGAACGGCACGGGGGACCGGAAGACCAGGGAGGAGATGCCGTACTCCTCGGTCTCGGGAACGTGGTCGCCGTTGAGTTCCCGCACCCAGCCCGGCGCCTGCTGCGCGCGCTCCAGGTCGAACCGCCCGGTCTCCAGGACGTCGCGCACGCCGATCCGGCCGTGCACGGCGGGGATCAGACGGGCCGTCGGATTCAGCCGTGCGAGCACCCCGCGCACCCGGTCCGCGTCGGCTTCGCCGACCAGGTCCAGCTTGTTGAGGACGAGCACGTCGGCGAACTCGACCTGGTCGATCAGCAGGTCGCTCACGGTGCGCTCGTCGTCCTCGTAGGGAGCCAGGCCGCGTTCGGCCAAGTCGTCGCCGGTGCCCAGTTCGGCGAGGAAGTTGGCGGCGTCGACGACGGTGACCATGGTGTCCAGCCGGGCGACGTCCTCCAGGGTGGCGCCGTCGTCGCGGGCGAAGGCGAAGGTGGCGGCGACCGGCATCGGCTCGGAGATGCCGCTGGACTCGATGAGGAGGTAGTCGAAGCGGCCGTCCCCGGCGAGCCGTTCGACCTCCTCCAGCAGGTCGTCGCGCAGGGTGCAGCAGATGCAGCCGTTGGTCATCTCCACCAGCCGCTCCTCGGTTCGGGAGAGGGCCGCTTCGCCGCCGCGCACGAGGGCGGCGTCGATGTTGATCTCGCTCATGTCGTTGACGATCACCGCCACCCGCAGGCCCTCGCGGTTGGTGAGGACGTGGTTGAGGAGGGTCGTCTTTCCTGCGCCGAGAAACCCCGACAGCACGGTGACGGGGAGACGTTGCGAAGGCATGGGCGTCAGCGGCTTCGGCTCGGCCACGGGGAGTCCTCTCGGTCAGGAGGGTGGTACGGCGCGGATGCACCTCAGCATACGACAACGATTTTCATGTGCGGTACCCGGGAATCGAGCCGCAGACTCGTCGGATGTACGGCACAACCCTGTAGGCGAGTTGCGAGTCTCCTGATCGATCACGTTGTGATCGGAGCCATGAGGAGACCATCATCAACCCCATACGCAAGACCCTGACCGCCACCGCCGTCGTCGGTGCCGTCCTCGCGGGCGCGGCCGCCTGCGGAACGGTGGAACAGCTCTCCGCAGGCCAGAAGCTCGACCGGGCCTTCGAGGAGCTGGGCAAGAAGAAGACGCTCTCCTTCGAGCTCGATCTGGACACGGACGTCGCGTCGTTGGAGGCGCTGGACGCCAAGTCCGACCCCGCGCCCGGTGAGGAGATCCCGGAACAGGCCGCCGAGTTGCTCAGCGGTGCCAAGATCCGGGTGACCGTGCAGTCGAAGCGGCCGCTCGAGGAGTCCGGTGAGAAGGACCTCGTCGGCACGGCCCTGAAGGTCAGCACCCCGGACGGCGACCTCGTCGAGTACCGGGTGATCGGCGACTTCATCTACGTCCGTGCCGACATGGCCGCGATGGGCGAGATGGCGGGCAGCCCCGTCCCGGACGCCGACGATCTGCCCCCGGAGGCCGGGGCGATCAAGGACGTCATCGAAGGCAAGTGGGTCAAGATCAACGCGAAGGAGATGGAGAAGGCCACCGGCGAGAGCCGGAAGGCCGAGGGCGGTCCCGCGCCCGCGCCGTCCCTCGACGCCAAGACGCAGAAGAAGCTCATGAAGGCCCTCCGGGAGGTCATCGCCCGTGAGGTGACGTTCAAGACGGCGGACAGCGGGAACGGCACCGAGCACGTCAAGGCGACGGCCCCCTTCCGCACGCTCGTCACCGAGCTGTTCGGCGAGATCCGCCCGCTGGTGAAGGACCTGCCGCCGGGCATGGAGCTGCCGACGGACAAGGACTTGAAGGAGGCTCCCGACGCCAAGGTGACGGCGGACTTCACGCTCAAGAACGGCGAGCTGTCCCAGGTGGACGTGGACCTCGCCAAGCTGGCCGGGACCGCCGACGTCAAGAAGCTGGGCCTGACACTGCGCATGCGTGAGGGTGCCGAGCCCACCGTGCCGGCCGGGGCCACGAAGCTCGACCTGAACGAGCTCATGAACGGCTTCTTCGGCGGCCTGGCGGCCGGCGGCCCCGAGTCGGCGTAACAGGGGACGGCGTGGGGGCCGGTCACGGTGCTCGAACGGGCGGCCCCACGCGTCTCTGAGGGACCGGGACACGCCACCGTCCGGTGCCGGCCGGCCTCCACGCCCAGTCGGGGCCCGTCCAGTCGAAGGGGAAGTGCTCGCTCGACATTCCCGAGCGTTCCCAGGGGCAGCAGCCGAACGCTTCGGCCCGGTCGGCGGTGGCCCGCCCCCAGGCGGCGACCTGCCCCGGCCCGACCTCGGCGCCCGGGGCGTCGTGCACATGGACGCGTGCGCTTTCCGGCGTGGTCGGGCCGGTGAGGGGTGCGGCTGCCCCGGGACAGCACGCCCCCGGTGGCACCCCGACTCCTTCGTTCCTGTGATGGCGCTGAGGACGCAGCCGCCCTACTGGGGGTCGTGCCCACGTACCGCGCCGCGGAAGGCGATCGGGCTCTGTCCCGTGCGCTGGTGGAAGTACTTGCTGAAGTGGGTGGCGCTGGAGAACCCGAGGCGGTCGGCGATGCGGGCTGCCGTCCATTCGCTGTGGGCCAGGAGGCGCTTGGCTTCGAGGACGACGCGGCGGTCGATGACTTCCTTGGCGCCGAGGCCGACGGAGGCGAGAGCGGCGCGGGAGAGGGTGCGTGACGAATAGCCCAGCGCTTCGGCGTAGTCCTCGACCCGGCGGGTGCGTGCGAAGTTCTTCTCCACCGCGTCACGGAAGCGCAGGTAGGTGGCGTCGGGCTCGGGGCCGGGGCTCGCCGCGGACGACGTGAGGTGCGCCAGCCGCAGGACGAGGACGGCGAGCAGATGGCGCAGGGCCGCGGTGTGGACCTCCAGGGGCAGATCTCCGAGCGCGTGGAACTCGGAGGCGAGGTGGTCGGCGGCCAGTCGCAGGGCCTCGGCCTCGTCGGGCAGCGGCCGGCGCAGGACCGGCGCGTGCGGGTCTTCCAGGCGGGCCCCGGCAGCGGTGGCCGGGTCGAGGAAGTCCTGGCGGAACAGGATCAGCGTGCCCTCGGCGCGGGTGAGGTCGTCCCACTGGTGCACCTGGCCGGGACGGATCCAGAGCCACGAGCCGGGTTCGAGGGCGTAGGCGGTGAAGTCGACGGCGTTCCGCAGAATTCCGTCGCCGAGAGTGACCAAGTGATGGAAGTCCGGGCGCTGGGGGACCGTGAGCCGCTCGTGGGGCACGCGGCGGCGCAGGTCGGCGAGGGACAGCACCTCGACGCCGGCGGGGGTGCCGACGGGCGCTGCGAACGAGATCTCCGGGATCCCGTGATCATCATCGTGTCGGTTTTTGACCATCACCAGTCGCGAGCGTATCCGATTCAGGGTGGCCAGAAAGCTTAGCTTGGAAGTGCCGGCCGACCGACATCCACGGGATGTCGGAAAGCAGCAAGGGAGGAGGAACAGGCGTTCCTCGGACCACCCCTCAGGACCCGCGCCGACTGCGCTCCCCCCGGCCCTCTGCCCGTTCCCTGTCATCGCGAGGAAGACCGTCATGAGCAACACCAAGAACGCCGTCCTGACCGCCGCCGCTGAACTGTTCGGCCAGAAGGATCCCAGCGCGGTGGACCGCTGGGCCGCCGCCGACTACACCCAGCACAGTGCCCTGGCCGCCGACGGCCCCGAGGCCCTGCGCCGGCTCGTCGCCGGCCTCCCGGACGACTTCCGGTACGAGGGCGCCCGGGCGATCGCCGACGGCGACCTGGTCGCCCTGCACGGCACCTACCACGGCTTCGGTCCGGACCCGCTGGTCGCCTTCGACGTCTTCCGCGTCGACGCCGACGGCAAGCTCGCCGAGCACTGGGACGCACTGACGCCCCTCGTCCGGCAGACGGCATCGGGCCGCTCGCAGACCGACGGCCCCACCCAGGTCACCGCGCCCGAGGAGACCGAGGCCAACCGGGCCCTGGTCACCCGGTTCGCGCAGGAAGTCCTCGTCGGCGCCGACTACTCGGTGCTCACCGACTACATCTCCACCGAGGCCTACCACCAGCACAATCCGGAAGCGGCCGACGGCCTCGACGGGTTCGGCGCCGCCGCCGCGAAGTGGGCCGAGCAGGGGAAGAACCTCGTCTACAAGACCGTCCACAGGGTCATCGCCGAGGGCGAGTTCGTACTGCTCCAGTCCGAGGGCGAGTTCGGAGTACCCGTGGCGTACTACGACCTCTTCCGCGTCCGCGGTGGCAAGATCGTCGAGCACTGGGACGTCGTCGCCCCGATCCCGGCGGAACTGCCCCACGACAACGGATTGTTCTGAACGCGCTCAGTGAGCCGCGCAACCGAGCCCACCGAGCCCATGGAGGCATCATGAGCGACCCGGAGAAGAACAAGGCCACCGCCAAGGCGTTCTACGACTTGATGTTCAACCGGTGCCGTCCCGCGGAGGCCATCGACAGATACGTCGGTGACACCTACATCCAGCACAATCCCCATGTCGGCGACGGCAAGCAGGCGTTCATCGACTACTTCGAGCGGATGGCCGCCGAATACCCGGGCAAGCGGGTGGAGGTCGAGCGCGCCTTCGCCGAAGGCGACCACGTGATCCTGCACTGCCACCAGACCTGGCCCGCCGAGGAGTACGCCGGCATCGACATCTTCCGTTTCGATGCGGACGGCAAGATCGTCGAGCACTGGGACGTCCTCCAGGTCGTCCCGCCCACGTCCGAGAACGCCAACACCATGTTCTGACCGACACCAGGCGGCGCCCCGCCCGGAGACGAACCTGCCCGGTCGGGCCTGAACATCTCCACGGGTTCGATCGGGTGTGGAAGTCCCACATCTCCCCGTGCGCGACAGAATAGCGGGGGGAGCGAACCGTGCAGCTGAAGGTTACCGTGGCGAACGGTGCTCCTGACGACGCGGAGGATCTTCTGAGACGGCTGCGCACGAACCCGACCGGGTCCAGGACGGAGCCGGCTCCCACCGGCGGGGAGTGAGACCAACCGGCATGCCGGGCACGCCGACATCCTGCGCGAAGGCGTCGACGGCCGAACCGGGATGCGGCCCGAACACGAGATGCAGATCGATCAGGAAGCCCGGGCCGCCTACTGCGCGAAGATCGAGCAGGCCGCCAGATCGGCCGCATCAGTCAGGGCATAGAAGGCTGATTCACGTGAGTTGATGTTCGAGCGGTGGTCAATGCTGCGTCCCCCGCGCGGTGGTACTGTCAGCAAACAATCCCCGTGCAGCAGTTGATCACCTTGAGGAACACTGTGCGGATGAGCTTCGCAGCCTCTCAGACATCACAGGAACGAGCCCTTGGTCATGTCGCGGAACTGGCGTCGGGCCCTCCGATGGACCCGACGCTGCGGGTGACCCTCAACTTCCACCCAGACCGGCTGCTGCGCGGCAAGCCGATCCTGGATGCCATGGCCGAGGACGGTGTCTACCGCTCGCAGTTCGTCACGGGGACCAGCAACGGCGGACTGACCGCATATCCCGGCGGCGACCGGTGGCGCTGGGAGAGCCGGATCTTCGACGGAGCGTACGACGAAGCGCCGGCTCATGAGCGGCCCGTCTACGGGGCGTTGAACTTCCGTCGCAAGCCCGTCGGCGGGGCGCCGCGGTTCGGCTCTGCCCACTTCCGGCTGACAGCCGCGACACTGGCACGCACCACGTTTTGCTATCCGGACAGTTTCCTTGAACCCTCGGATTTCGGTGTCACGGCCCGCATGGGGCTCATCGAGCTCGCTCTCGCCGACCGTCAGGACGACCTTGACGACTACATCGAGGCGCAAGTCCATGGGCCTGTGCGACCGAATCGTCACGTGGAGGCGCTGGTCCTGGATCCGTGCTATCGAGCTACGGCTGTCGAGATTGCGGCCCTGCGCCTGGGCTGCTCCGTGGAGTGGCACCCCGGGTTCCGACTCAAGGTCGAGGAACTTCTCCGTCATCCCGACTACCGCGGTCAGGAGTACCTCGACTTGGGCGCACGGATCGCCGTCGACGGCGTACTCAATCCGCGCATCCTCGGGGATGCAGCGCGTGCCGGCCACCATGACCCCCAGGCGATCAAGAAAGTGTGGCACTACCTCGCGCGTTTCGGGGCGCCTGGGAGAGTTGCCGACGATTCGGTGAGTCCGGTACCGACGGAGGGGGCCGTACTCGATGGCCTTCGTTGAGGGGCCGTACCGGAGGGGCTGTGGGGGGTGTTGCGGGCGGTGAGACCGCCGATTCCCCACAAGCCGCAGGACGGCAGCCGTCGGCGGGTTGATGATCGCGCTGGTGCTTGCCGCAATCATCTTTGTCGCCACTTCGGGATGCGCCTGGCGGCAGTTGCCGCCGGTCTCCACCGCCTGGTGCTGGACGAACTCGGCGCCGGGGAGATCTGGACTGGTCGCGGTGCGCGACCGACTCCGTGAACATGCGAGCCCTCTCACAAGCTGTCTCAATCGGCTGGCCACTAGGAGTCCGACGCCGCGCTTGATCAGGGACCCGCTCGCGGACAGACTGCTCTCCATGGGATCAGTAGGCAAGGCCACCAGGGAACAGATCCGGAACCGGCGATGAGTGCCAGCCTGCCCTTCTTCCGATATCACCCCGATCCCCTCGCCAGCGGGTCCATCCGCGCGGCCGCTGAGACGTGCGCCTGCTGCAAACACGACATGGGGTGGATCTACACGGCCACCTTCTACACCGCACATGAGGTCAACGGACGCTTCTGCCCGTGGTGCATTGCGGACGGGAGCGCGGCTGAACGCTTCGCGGGTGAGTTCACCGACTCCTACGGGCTCGACGGTGTCAGCGAGGACGTCTTGCACGAGGTCACCCGCCGCACCCCTGGCTTCCATGCCTGGCAGGACCCGCGCTGGCTCGTCCACTGCAAGGACGCGGCCGCCTTCGTGGGCGAAGTCGGATACACCGAGCTGGCGGCGCATCCCGAAGCCCTCGACCAGCTGCGGACCGACATGCGCCTCGACGGCTGGCACGACGAGAATCAGCTGGAGCACTTCCTGACCCGCCTGGGCGGCGGAGCGACCGCCATGCTCTTCAGCTGCACCGTCTGCGGCACCCATCTCGCCTACGCCGACGCATCATAGAAGCTGACAGGCCGCTGCCGCTGCCGCTGCCGCTGTCGCACTTCGCCTCCGCCACGGCCGTGCTCACCTCCGCCGACCGGGCCCTGCCCTCCGCTGCGGCCGTCTTGCCTGCCGCAGGAGCGGTGAAGGCACGTCCGGCCTGGACGGGATCGTCGTAGGCATGACCCCTGCCGCGCATGCACGAGGACCAGTCCGCAACGGCCTTCCAGAAGGCGTGCTCCGCGCTCACGCGTGCCGTGCGCTGCGAGGAGATGATCCGCGCCAAGCTCGATGTGCCCTGGTACTGCCAGTTGACACCGAACGCCGTCACGCCGGAGTTCGTGAAGCTGCTGCACGCGGCTGGCTGCATCCGGGTCGACCTCGGCACCGACGCGCTCACCGACGAGGCCCTGGCGGACCTGATGAAGGGCTTCGACATGGCCCGGGTCCTGGAGATCGACCGTCTCTTCACCGCCAGCCCCATCGAGTACACCCACTGCATCTTCCTCGGCGGGCCGGGGGAGACCCCGGAAGCCCTCAGGGAGTCGATCCGCTTCACCGAGCGCTACCTCAACCCGGCCCAGATCTACGCCGACCTCGGCATCCGGATCCTCAGCGGCACCAAACTCCAGCGCCAGGCCGTCAAGGCCGGGATCCTGCGCGAGGGCCAGGGCACGTTCGTCCCCGCCTTCTACGTGGAGCCGGCGATCCTCGCCGACCGGGACACGCTCGACTTCGTCCGCAACGCCTACCTGAGCCACAGGAACTGGTACCTGTGGTGGGGCCTGGGCGGACAGAACCTGACGGAGCGTTCGAAGGACACCATCCAGGCGGTCGCCGACATGCAACAGGAGTACGAGTACGTCATGCAAGGCAAACCCCGGCTGGAACGCGCACCCAAGCCCGTGACGGCCCAGCCGCTCAAACTCACGATCGGCACTCCGTGACCAATGTTCCAGCCGCCGCCGAGGAGCTGGCGAAGACACTCGCGGCCCGGGCCGACCCGGATTTCGCCGTGCGCATGCAGCGGTACTTCCCGCACGAGATCAAGGCTCTCGGGGTCGGCAACGCGGCGGTCGTCGAGATCGCCACCGACTACTTCCGCGAGCGGCGGGACACTCCTGCCGCGACGCGGCTGCTTCTGGCGGAAGAGGTGCTGGCGCGCGCCGAGTACCACGAGGAGGTGCTCCTGGGCTTCGCAGTCCTGCACAAGGTCGCCAGGACCGGACTCGGTGAGGAGTTGCTGGACCGCTGCGAACACTGGCTCACGACGTACGTGTCCAACTGGGCGCAGTGCGACGACATGTGCCTGAAGCTGCTGTACCCGTTCTTCCTCGGACACCTCGACCTGATCCCGCGTACCCGTCACTGGGTCGGCTCGGCCTCCCCGTGGGCCAGGCGCGCGGCGAACGTGGCCGTCGTGAAGTTCGTGCGGCGCAAGGTGGGCCACACGGTCTTCGAACTGCCCACGTCCCACGTCTTCGACAACTGCGTCCGGCTGATGCACGACGGCGACGTGTACGTGCAGAAGGGCTCGGGCTGGCTGCTCAAGGTCACCGCCGAGGCCCACCCCGACGAGGTGGCCGACTTCCTGCGCACCTGGCACACCGAGATGCCCCGCGACACGTTCCGGTACGCGGTGGAGAAAATGGACCCGCGGCTGCGGCGGTCCTTGATGGAACGGGGACAGGGGTGACGCGATGAGCGCGACCGGCCGCTACGTCCACCGGCTGGGGCTCCACTGCGAGTCGGCCTGCCCGCAGCCACCTCCCGCGCGTGATCTTCGAGGGCGGACAGGCACTCAACTGCGTCAACAACAGCAAACTGCTGGAGCGTTCACGCTTCACCGGGATGGACGTCAGCTTCGGCGCCAGCGATGTCGGCGTGGCCATCGGGGCGGCGCTGTTCGCGAGCGGTCAGGCCGGTACACCGCCCCGGATCGGCACGTCGCACCTACCTGGGCCCGAGCTACGACGGCCAGGACATCCTGGTGGCCCTCCAGAGTTACGCCGACCAGGTCGCCTGGCGAGAGCTGGACCCCGCGGAGGTGCCGCGGGAGGCCGCCACTCTGATGCAGGAGCGCTGCGTCATCGGGTGGTTCCAGGGGCGTATGGAGTACGGACCGCGCGCCGTGGGCAACCGCAGCATCCTGGCCAACCCGAAGTTCCCCGACATCAAGGACATCATCAACGAACGCATCAAGCACCGCGAGCAGTTCCGGCCCTTCGCCCCCGTCGTCCTGGAGCACCTCGCGCCCGAGGTCTTCGAGCTGGGCAAGAAGACGTCCTCGCCGTACATGACGTTCGTGGTTCCGGTGCGGCCCGAGTACCAGGAGAAGATCCAGGGCGCCTGCCACGTCGACGCCACCTCGCGGATCCAGACGGTCACCGAGCAGAGCAATCCGCTGCTCGCCGAACTGCTGCGTGAGTTCACGGAGCTGACCGGCATTCCCTGTCTGATCAACACCTCGTTCAACGTCGCCGGCGAACCCATCGTCTGCTCGCCCGCGGATGCCCTGTCCTGCTTCCTCAAGACGGAGATGGATCATCTGTTCCTCGGCAACTTCCTGGTTTCGCGAATCTGAACGAGTGGACACCCTCCCTGGTTTGGGCGGCCGCAATCGTACGTCGAGTTGATTGCGCTACGCTCTACGCGAAGGAAGGGAGACAGGGAAAGTGTCGCTTTTAGACGCAGATCCGTACGTCGGTAACCACTGCGAGTCGACCACCCTCGTGAACTTGTTGCGGCAGCGAGAGATCGACTTGTCGGAGACGCTCATCTTCGGGCTCGCCGGTGGTTTGTCATTCATCTACTGGCGGACGAAGCAGATGCCGACACCGTTCGTCGGTGGCCGCATCAAGCCCGACACGCTGTCCGAGAATCTCGCGCATACGCTGAACCTGCGACTGTCCGTTCACGAGACGTCATCGGTGAACCGGGCAAGGGAACACTTGCTGGCCGAGCTTGACTCCGGAACCGTCGTCGGTCTCAAGCTCGACCGCTACTTCCTCGACTACTCCACCGACGACTTCCGGTTCGCGGCCCACTATGTAGCCTGCGTCGGCTACGAGGACGACCGTTTCGCCTTGGTCGAGACGCAGCCGCTCGGTCTGCAATGGGCATCCGGCGAATCCCTGGCGACCGCGCGGAACGCCCGGGGCCCGATGAGTTCGCGCAATCGCGCCTTTACCATCGATCTCCCGAAGGGCGGCCTTCCCGACCTGGGTGAAGCCGCCCGCAAAGGCATCACATCAGCGGCGGAGAATTTCT
>NZ_JBEZWN010000111.1:0-12127 GCF_040637495.1 Streptomyces sp. NPDC029044 | reverse complement strand
CGATGGTACTGCAGGGGGGACCCTGTGGGAGAGTAGGACGCCGCCGAACAATCATTGGGAAAGCCCCCGCATCTTCGGATGCGGGGGCTTTCTGCATTTCAGGACGTCTCGACCAACTTCGTGTCGTACGCCAGGATGACCGCCTGAATTCGGTCGCGGGAGCCGGTCTTTGCGAGAATGCGGCCCACGTGGGTCTTCACCGTCGACTCGGCCAGGTGGAGGCGCGCGGCTATCTCCGTGTTGGTCCAGCCCTTGCCGATGACCGTGAGGATCTCGCGCTCGCGGTCCGTCAGCGAAGCGAGACGCGGGTCGTCCTGGGACAGGACTTCAGACGAAGGGCCCGTCGGCAGGTGGTGGACGTAGGCGTCCAGGAGGCGGCGGGTCAGGCTGGGGGCCACCACCGCGTCTCCCGTGGCCACCGCGCGGATGCCGGCGAGGAGTTCCTCGGGCTGGGCGTCCTTGACGAGGAAGCCGGAGGCGCCTGCGCGGAGCCCGGCGTAGGCGTACTCGTCCAGGTCGAACGTGGTGACGATCAGAATGCGGGTGCGGTCGCCGGCGGCGGTGATGCGGCGGGTCGCCTCGATACCGTCGAGGCCGGGCATACGGATGTCCATGAGGACGACGTCGGGATGGAGCTCGGCCGCCATGCGGACCGCTTCGCTGCCATTCGCCGCCTCGCCCACGACCGTCATGTCGTCCTGGCTCTCCAGCAGCATGCGGGAGCCGAAGCGCTGGAGGGGCTGGTCGTCGGCTATGAGGACCGTGGTCACTGCGGGGATTCCTCCGGGAGACGTAGGCGGACGCGCCAGCCCTGCTCCGGGTGGGGGCGAGGGCCGGCCTCAAGTGTGCCGCCGTACAGGGCGGTTCGCTCGCGCATTCCGGGTAGTCCGCGTCCGTTCCCGGGGCTGCCGTCGGTGGTGCTGCCCTTGCCGGTGTCGGTGATCGTGACGGTGACCGCGGCCTGCTCCTCGTAGGAGAGCTCTATCTGGGCTGTGGCGTGGGGGCCGCCGTGTTTGAGGGTGTTGGTGAGGGCTTCCTGGATGACGCGGTAGACGGTGAGCTGGCGGCCCGGGGGGAGGGTCGGGTCGCCGTGGGTGGTGGTGCTGACGGGGAGACCGGCGGAGCGTACGCCGTCGAGGAGCCGGTCGAGGTCGGTGAGGCCCGGCTGGGGAGCCAGGTCGGCCTGGTGCCGCTCTTCCTCGCGCAGGACGTCGAGGAGGCGGCGGAGTTCGGTGAGGGCCTGGCGACCGGTCGTGGCGATGGCGTCGAGGGCTTGGGCCGCGCGCTCGGGGGACTTGGCGGCGGCGTAGCGGCCGCCGTCGGCGAGGCCGGTGATGACGGAGAGGTTGTGGCCGATGATGTCGTGCATCTCGCGGGCGATGCGGGCGCGTTCGGCGGCGGCGGCGAGCTGGGCCTGCTGGTCGCGTTCGGTCTCCAGGCGGCGGGCGCGGTCCTCCAGGGCCTCGGTGTAGTCGCGGCGGGCGCGGACCGTGGCGCCGATGAGGGCGGCCACGGTGATGGACATCAGGTGTGAGCCGATCTGCTGGTCCCAGGTGCCCTCGCCGTGGCGGAGGGCCGACACGAGGACCGGGGCGATCACCAGGACCGTCGCCCACCACAGGTTGCGCAGGGGGCGGCGCAGGGCCAGGTGGTAGACGAGGACCAGTTGGAGCAGGGCGGCCTGGAGGGCGGCGCCGGTCCAGGCGTTGACGAGGGCGAAGGGGGCCATGACGGCCAGGACCGTGCCGGGGTGGGTGCGGCGCCACAGGAGCGGGGCCGACAGACCGAGGCTCAGGGTCAGGAGGAGCCAGCCGGGGACGTCGAGCTGATGTGCGTTGTTGCGCCAGCCGCCGCCGGCGTAGTCGATTAGGGCGGCGGTGACCCAGAAGCCGGTGAAGTGGAGGTCCCACAGCAGGGGATGGCGTCGGTCGAAGGCGCGCACCTTGTGGGTGAGGCGCTGGGCGTATTCGGTGAGGGGCTCCGGCGCCCGGTCTTCCGTCACGGGGTCCATCGTGCGGGATCCGCCGCCCGGCGTCATACGTCTTTGCGGCGCAGGACCACCGCGGCCACCGTGAGGGAGGCCGTCGTCCACAGGAGCATCGCCAGCAGGGAGGCGCCGGGGGTGGCGGCTTGGGGCAGGGGCTGGGCCGTGGTGAGGGCTTCCAGGGCCTTGCCGGGGAAGTAGCGGACGGCGTCGTCGACGAAGGCGTACGGGAGCATGGCCAGGATCTCCGGGAGGACCATGACGAGGCCGATGAAGACGCCGATGGCCATGGGGACCGAGCGGAGCAGGGCGCCGATGCCGAGGGCGAGGACGGCGAGCAGGGTGAGGCCGGCCGCGTTGCCCGCGAGGGCGCGCAGGACGCCGGGATCGCCGAGGGAGGCGGAGAGGTCGGTGCCGTTGAGGAAGGACTGGGCGAGGGGGAAGGTGAGGAGGTTCGTCGCCAGGGTGAGGGGGAGGGCGACCGCGGCCAGGACGGCGGCCTTGGACCACAGGACGGGCAGGCGGCGGGGCACCGCGGTCATCGTGGCGCGGATCTGGCCGGTGGAGTACTCGCCGGCGGTGGCCAGGATGCCCAGCACGCCGAGGTTGATCGTGGCGAACTGGGTGCCGAGCAGGGTGAACATGACGGGGTCCATGCCGCCTTCGCCGGAACCGTCGTAGGCGGCGCCGAGGCCCGCGCCCATCGCGGCGGTCAGGAGGCTGGTGACGGCGAGGGTGATCCAGGTGGAGCGCAGGGTCCAGAGCTTGTGCCACTCGGAGCGCAGGATGCGGGCGGGGGTCACGCGGTAGGGGAGGGTGGCTGTGGTCATGCCGCTGCTCCTTCCAGGGTCGCCGGGTACTCCAGCACGTCGCGGGTGAGGTCCATGAAGGCCTCCTCCAGGGAGGCGGCGCCCGGGGTCAGTTCGTAGAGGGGGATGCCGTGGGCGGCCGCGGTGCGGCCGATGTGCTGGGCGTCGGTGCCGCGGATGTGGAGGGTGCCGGGGGCGTCGGTGGTGATGTCGACGCCGGGTGCCGTGAGGTGGCCTGCTAGGGCGGTGGCGTCCGGGGTGACGACCTTGGTGGTGCCCGCGCCGGAGTCACGGACGAAGTCGGTGACCGTGGTGTCGGCGAGGAGGCGGCCGCGGCCGATGATGACGAGGTGGTCGGCGGTGAGGGCCATCTCGCTCATCAGGTGGGAGGAGACGAGGACCGTGCGGCCCTCGGCGGCGAGGGACTTGAGCAGGTTGCGGATCCACAGGACGCCCTCCGGGTCGAGGCCGTTGACCGGCTCGTCGAGGATGAGCGTGGCCGGGTCGCCGAGGAGGGCGGCGGCGATGCCAAGACGCTGTCCCATGCCGAGGGAGAAGCCCTTGACGCGGCGGTGGGCGACGTCGGTCAGGCCGGTGAGGCCGAGGACGTGTTCGACCCGGGCGCGGGGGAGGCCGTGGGTGTGGGCGAGGGCGCGCAGGTGGTGGTAGGCGGTGCGGCCGGGGTGGACCGAGCGGGCTTCCAGCAGGGCGCCGACCTCGGTGAGGGGTGCGGGGTGGGCGGCGTAGGAGCGTGCGCCCACGGTGGCGTGGCCGCGGGTGGGGGCGTCGAGGCCGAGGAGCATCCGCATGGTCGTGGACTTGCCGGCGCCGTTCGGGCCGAGGAAGCCGGTGACGGTGCCGGGGCGGACGGTGAAGGACAGGTCCGTGACGACCGTCCGGTGGCCGTAGCGTTTGGTGAGTTCGTGTGCCGTCAGCATGGTTCGATGCTCGTGCGTGCGGGGGCGGCGGGCGTCGGACCGACGACGGTAATCGGGGTGAGGGGCGTCGTACCGGGGTACTACCGTGGCCCGCATGAGCTATGTGATCCGGTCGGTCCGTGCTGATGAGTGGCCTGCGGCGAAGGAGCTGCGGCTCGCGGCGCTGCGGGACCCGGTGGCGCACCTGGCCTTCCTGGAGACGTACGAGGAGGCGGCGGCCCGTCCGGATGCCTTCTGGCAGGAGCGGACCGCGGGGGCTGCCGAAGGGGCGGACAGGGCGCAGCAGATCATCGCCGAGGGGCCGGACGGGCGGTGGGTGGCGACGCTGACCGTGCTCGTGGAGGAGCCCGGGACGACGGACTGGGCCGGGTTCCCGGTGGAGCGCAAGCAGGGGCATGTGGTCGCCGTGTTCGTACGGCCCGAGGAGCGCGGGAGCGGGCTGACCGAGGTGCTGTTCGACGCGGCCCTGGAGTGGTCGTGGGGGCGGGGTCTTGAGCGGGTGCGGCTGATCGTGCACGAGGAGAACGGGCGGGCGCAGCGGTTCTACCGGCGGGTGGGGTTCCTGCCGAGCGGGGTGACCGTGCCGCTGGGGGATGCCGGGGAGCTGGAGCTGGAGTTCGTGCTCGAACGGGAGTGACGGGCCCTAGACGGGGAGTTCGTCGTGCGGCCAGCGGGCGCGGCCCTGTTCGCGGGACCGGAGCAGGGCCAGGGTCGGCATCCCCCGGTCCGCTCCGGTGGCCAGCAGCTCCGGAAGCTGGGGAAGCGGGGCCACGGCCGCGACGTCGTCCAGGACGAGCGTCATTGGTGGGTCGAGGCGACCGGCCGATGACCGTTCGGCCATGTGCCGGCCGCGCTCGACCACGCTGGAGACGAGGGCCGTCAGGAGGGGCATCGCGCCCGGGTTCGTCCTGGGGTCCTCGATGGATTCCCCCACCACATAAAGCGTGCCCGCTTCGTGGACGAAGGAATCCAAGGCGAGGGCATCAGTTCGGTTGGGAGTGCAGGCCTCGCGGATGTTGACCGTGGAGAGGGCGGCCAGAGCGCGGGTGGTCAGCTGCTGGGCCATGTCGCGGCGTTCGGGGTGGGCCGTGAGGGCGCCTTCGAGTTCGCCCGCGGAGCCGGGGGCGGCCTTGGGGTTGGTGCGCAGGATGCGTACGGCGTCCTGGATCTGGGTGCCTTGGGACCAGCGGTGGACGTGGCGGATGGTGCGGCCGTCGATGGCGGCGGCGTGCAGGTAGCTCCGCAGGAGTGTCTCGGCTGTGTCGCTGAGGGCCTGGTCGAGTTTGGCGGTGGGGCGGACGGGGGTGAGGAGGGCGGTGGCCCGCGTGGTTGCCGTCGCCTTGTCCTCGCAGCCGGCCGTGGGGGACCAGTGGAGGCGGGACGGGGTGTCGCAGAGGTGCGTGGGGTCGTACAGGTGGGTGGGGCCCAGTTTGGCTCTGGCGTCCTTGGTCTCCTGCCAGAGGGTGGGGTTCGAGGTGACGACCAGGGTGGGGCCTTCCGCGTCGCGTACGGCTTGGGTCGCGGTGGCTTGGCGGGTTTCCCTCGGGGCCACGAAGATCTTCTCCCAGCCGCCCACCCGTTCCTGCCCGAACAGAGATGCCGGGGTCGCGGGGACGGTCGCCGGGTGGGGGGAGCCGGCCGGGCTCGCGGGGGGATCCAGGGGGCCTGTGGGGCCGACGGGTGAACGGCGAGGGGTGGGGACCTCGTGCTGCCCGGGGTCAGGGGCCTCGTGCCGCACGGGGGTGGGGCTGTGATGCTGTGCCGGGGTCGGAACCTCGTGCGGCGCGGGGGGCTGGGCCTCGTGCCGTGCCGGGGTCGGGACCTCGTGCGGTGCCGGGGTCGGGACCTCGTGCCGGACGGCGGTGTGCGCCTCGTACGCGGTCGCTCGGTGGTCCGGTGCCCTGGACGCCTCCGCTTCCTGCGCCGCCGTCGCCCTTTGCTCCCGGTTCCTCGCCCGTACCGCCCGCCACCGGGCCAGCGTGCCCATCACGAACACCGTCAGGACGACCAGGATCATCAGCTGGCCGATGAACAGGCCCCAGAACAGGCCGTAGCCGGAGAGTTCACCGGGGGGTGTCTCGGGCCAGGCGCCGGGGATGTCGTGCGGCTGGGCGACGAGTTCGCGCATGGCCAGGGGCGTGCGGGCGAAGGTGACGCCGGACGGCCAGGCGCCGTGGGCGAAGAGGGCGGCGAGGCCGGTGGCCGTCCACACCAGCACGGTCATACCGAGGAGGAACGCGAGTATGCCGATCAGCAGGCCGTCGGGGATGCCTCCCTGGCCGTCCCGCTGGGTGTGGCGGTCGTCCGGTCTCACGCGTCCTCCCCTTGCGCCTACGCCACC
Organism: Streptomyces sp. NPDC029044; assembly: GCF_040637495.1. Classification (NCBI taxonomy): domain Bacteria; kingdom Bacillati; phylum Actinomycetota; class Actinomycetes; order Kitasatosporales; family Streptomycetaceae; genus Streptomyces; species Streptomyces sp. NPDC029044. The sequence goes on along the minus strand of NZ_JBEZWN010000111.1, from coordinate 6,055 downwards.
GTCGATTCGGAGTCGCCCAGGTGGTGCTCCACGAAGGCCGCGGCCCGTTCCTCCGCCTCCAGTTCGGCGGCGTGCAGGGCGTCGTCCGTGAGCTCGACGGAGGACTCGGTCATCGCGCGGTCGGTGAAGACCAGGGGGCGTTCGGTCTCCGTGACCAGGTGTTTGACGACCTGGACGTTGCCGTTGACGTCCCAGACGGCGATGCCGGGGGTGAGGGTCGGGATGATCTCCACCGCCCAGCGGGGCAACCCCAGCACGCGGCCCGTCGCCCTCGCCTCGTCCGCCTTCTGGGCGTAGATCGTCCTGGTCGAGGCCATCTTGAGGATCGCTGCCGCTTCCTTGGCGGCTGCCCCGTCCACGACGTCCGACAGGTGGTGGACCACCGCCACGAACGACAGGCCCAGGCGTCGGCCGAACTTCAGCAGACGTTGGAACAGCTGCGCGACGAACGGGCTGTTGATGATGTGCCAGGCCTCCTCGACCAGGAAGATCCGCTTCTTCCGGTCGGGGCGGATCCAGGTGTGCTCCAGCCACACGCCGACGATCGCCATGAGGATGGGCATGGCGATGGAGTTGCGGTCGATGTGGGAGAGGTCGAAGACGATGAGGGGGGCGTCGAGGTCGATGCCGACCGTCGTCGGGCCGTCGAACATGCCGCGCAGGTCACCGTCGACCAGGCGGTCCAGGACCAGGGCGACGTCGAGGCCCCAGGCCCGTACGTCGTCTATGGCGACGTTCATCGCCTCGGCCGACTCGGGTTCGGGGTGGCGCAGCTGCTCGACGATGTCGGTGAGGACCGGCTGGCGGTCGACGATGGTCTCGTTGACGTAGGCGTGGGCGACCTTGAGGGCGAAGCCGGAGCGTTCGTCCAGGCCGTGGCCCATGGCGACCTCGATGATCGTGCGGAGCAGGGCCAGCTGGCCCGTCGTGGTGATCGCGGGGTCGAGCGGGTTGAGGCGGATGCCCATGTCCAGGGCCGCCATCGGGTCCAGGCGGATGGGAGTTATGCCCAGCTCCTGCGCGATGAGGTTCCACTCGCCGACGCCGTCCTCGCCCTGGGCGTCCAGGACGACGACCTGACGGTCGCGGAAGCGCAGCTGGCGCAGGACGTACGTCTTCTCCAGCGCCGACTTGCCGTTGCCGGACTCCCCGAGGACGAGCCAGTGGGGGGCGGGGAGCTGCTGGCCGTAGAGCTGGAAGGGGTCGTAGATGTAGCCCTTTCCGGAGTACACCTCGCGGCCGATGATGACGCCGGAGTCGCCGAGGCCCGGCGCGGCGGTCGGCAGGTAGACCGCCTGGGCCTGGCCCGTGGACGTGCGCACCGGGAGCCTGGTCGTCTCGACCTTCCCGAAGAGGAAGGAGGTGAAGGCGTCGGTGAGGACGGACAGCGGGTCCCGCATCAGGTCCTACCTCCGAATGCCGGTGGCGAAGGGAAGGGTGTTCACGAAGGCGCGGTGGTGCTCGCGGTCGCACCACTCCAGCTTGAGGTACGACTTGCCCGCGGAGGCTCTTATCGTGCGCTTGTCGCGGGCGAGTGCGTCGGGGTTGCGGGAGGAGACGGTGATGTAGCCGACGAGGTTGACGCCGGCCGCGCCGCTGGCGAGGTCCTCGCCGCGCTGGTCGAGCCGGGAGTGGGCGGCGATGTCGCGCGGGTCGACCGTGCGGTTCATCTTGGCGGCGCGGGAGGCCTCGGCCTCGTCGTTGGTCTTCTCCGTCAGCATGCGCTCGATGGCGACCTCGGTGGGTTCGAGGTCCATGGTGACGGCGACCGTGCGGATGACGTCCGGGGTGTGGACGAGCAGCGGGGCGAGGAAGTTGACGCCGACGGGAGTCATCGGCCACTCCTTCACCCAGGCCGTGGCGTGGCACCAGGGGGCGCGGGTGGAGGACTCGCGGGTCTTGGCCTGGAGGTAGGTGGGCTCCATGGCGTCCAGCTCGGCCGGCCAGGCGTTGCGCTTGGTCATCGCCTGGATGTGGTCGATGGGGTGGTCCGGGTCGTACATGGAGTGGATCAGCGAGGCGAGCCGTCCCTGGCCGAGGGGCTGGCGGACGCGGATGTCGGCCTCCTGGAGGCGCGAGCAGATGTCGGTGAGCTCGCGGGCCATGACGACGGCGAGTCCGGCGTCGCGGTCGACCTTGCCGCCGTGGGCGCGGGCGGCCCGGGCCATGGCGTTCGCCTCGGCGGCGAGGTCGCGCGTGTAGTGCATGCAGGCGACGAGGTAGGCGCGGTGCTGCTCGCTGCTGGTGGACACCATCGACTGGAGCTGGTCGTAGGACTCCTGGAGCCAGGGCAGGGCCTTCTCGTCGCCGCGGACGGCGACGTCCTTGGCGTGGGCGTCCGGGTCGGCCGGGAGGGTGCGGGCCAGCATCTGGAGGCGGGTGACGAAGCCGTCGCCGTTGGCCACGTGCTTGAGCAGGGTGCCGAAGCGGTCGACGAGGGCCTCCTGGTCCTCGCTGTCGCGCAGGCCGACGCCGGGGCCCTCGATCTCGATGGCGGCGGTGACGGTCTTGCGGTCGGCGTGCAGGAGCACGGCGATCTCGTCGGGGCCGAAGGGGGCGGCCAGCCAGGTGATGCGGCCGATGCCCGGGGGCGGGCCGACCTCGATCTCCTTGCCGTCCAGCCGGGTGCCGGCCTCGATCGCGGTGGAGCGGTAGGTGGTGCCTTGCTTGAGGGTCCGCTTGTAGCTGCGGTTGATCTCGAACCACCTGTAGAACGTGCGGTGCTTGTACGGCACGTACACCGCGGCCAGCGCCAGCATCGGGAACCCGGCGAGCAGCACGATGCGCAGGGACAGCACCGGGACGAGGAGCCCGCACATCATGCCGAGGAACGCGCCCACGACGATGAGGGCGATCTCGCCGGTCTCGCGGTTGCGGCCGATGATCGCGTTCGGCCGGGCGCGGCCGATCAGGTATGTCCGGCGGGGCGTGACCGGATGGGACACGTGGGACTCGGTCGTCAACGCCCTTCACCTCCCGTGCGGTTGGTACTGCTGTTGCGGGTGTTGCTGGCGTGGGGAGTGTTGACGGGGCTGCTCGAACGGGGGGCGGGTGCGGCGGAGGGGACAGATCCGCCGCCGCCGTTCGAGGTGCGCCCACTGTGCGCCGCGACTCCGCCGGATGCGGGGTTGCTGGGGCGGGGGGCGGAGGACTGGCTGCCTCCGCCGTTGTTGTCGGCGCGGGAGCTGTGGGTCTTGATGCCCTGCGCGACGAGGGTGGCCGGGGAGCTGATGACCGCGGCGGCCTTGCCCTCGGCGCCCTGCATGAGGCGGTTGTTGCGGGAGCCGGCGATCTCGTCGCCGAAGCCGGGGACGAAGCGGTAGATCATCGCGCTGGCGAAGATGGCGAGCAGGATGATGGCGAGGCCGGAGACGACGGCGGAGAAGGCGTTCGGGCCGTCGTCGGCGGACAGTGCGCCCGCGAGGCCGAGGACGATGACGATCACCGGCTTGATGAGGATGACGGCGATCATGATGCCGGCCCAGCGGCGGACGTGGCCCCACAGGTTCTTGTCGACGAGACCGGCGTAGACGACGGTGCCGAGGAGGGCGCCGACGTAGAGCAGGGCGGCCCGGATGACGAGCTCCAGCCAGAGGACGCCGGCGGCGAGGATGCTGACCAGGGAGACGACGATCAGCATGATCGGGCCGCCGCCGATGTCCTCGCCCTTCTTGAGGGCCTCGGAGAACGTGCCGAAGAACGCGTCGGTCTGGTCGCCGGTGGCCTTCGCGAGGACCTCGGTGATGCCGTCGGTGGCCGATACGACGGTGTAGAGGATCAGGGGGGTGAAGGCGGAGGCCAGCACCGTGAGCCACAGGAAGCCGATGGCTTCGGAGAGGGCGGTGGTCAGGGGCACGCCGCGGACGGCTCGCTTGGCGACGGCCAGGAGCCAGAGCAGGAGCGTGAGGATCGTCGAGGCGGCGAAGACGACGGCGTACTGCTGGAGGAACTTGGGGTTGGTGAAGTCGACGTTGGCGGTCTCCTTCACGGCCTCGCTGAGCTTGTCGACGGTCCAGGAGGCGGCGTCGGCGCAGCCCTTGGCGAGGGAGGAGAGGGGGTCGAGGGTGGAGGTGGGGTTGAGCCGGGAGGTGCCGCTGCCGCTTTGGCTGCCGGTGTCGCCCTCGCAGATCTCCCGGGCCCGGCCGGAGAGCAGGGAGCAGTTGTCGTTGCTGGGGCTGGGCGAGGGCGTGGGAGCGGCTGCCGCCCGGGTGGCGAACAGGACCAGGGCGGTCTGCACGGCGGTGAGGGTTGCGGTGACCTTGACTGCGCGGCGCGGGCTACCGGGCATACGTGAACCCTCCGAACTCCTCGACGGCCTTGGAGATGGCGTCCGACGTCGACACCCTGTTGTCGCCGTTGACCGGCGCGGGGCCTTCCTTCTGGGAGAAGCCGTCGACCTTCCAGTCGCCGTCGGTCCAGCGCAGTTGGAGGGTCATGGTGAACCAGTCGTTGGTGACCGGGTTCTGCGAGCTCTCCCCCGTCATCCCGAACACGCCGGTGCACCAGACCTCGACGGTGGCGGCGCTGCCCGAGAAGTCGGTGACCTTGGTTCCGACCGGCATCGTGCGGGAGACGTAGGTGCTGCCCTTGGGCGCTTCGCCGTTCGCGTCCAGGCCGACCTTCTCGAGGAACGCCTTGCTGTAGACCCGGTCGAGGTTCTTCTCCAGCTCCGAGACCTTGCCGGCGTCGAACACCTGGCGGACGATCTCGGGTCGCCGTGCAGGCTTGAGGATGTCGGCCGAGACGAGGACGACGGCGTAGTTCGCCGCGGCGCTCTCCGCGCCCTCCTGGTCCTGGGCGAAGCCGGACGGGATGCCCGCGGCCGACTTGGCCGTGACGGGGCGTTTGCCGGAGGGCGCCGTCGCCGACGTCTCCGGCTTGCCCGAGGAACCCTCCGTCGAAGAGGACGCATCGCCGTCGCCCCGGTTCGCGAAGGCGATCGCCGCGATCAGGAGGACCACCACGCCGACCACCGTGACCAGGCTGCGGGAGGAGCGGCGGCGGGGGTCGCCGAAGGCGTCGCCGGAGTCGGGCAGGCGGGTGCGGGTCTGGCCCGTGCCGCCGTAGCCGCCGGAGGACTCGTGGTCGTCACCGAGACTCATGCCGCGTACGCCCCCTCGACGTCGTGCGGAAACACTTCGTACCGGTCGTACTTCGCATACTCCTCGTACGACGGTAGCCGTGCTGGTTCCCGCGCGGGCGCGGTGTGGTGACTCGACATCAGGGAAACGCAACCTCAGCCGGTGGGCACGACGGGCGGGTGGGATGGAGGGGGGCCGGGCGTGCCCGGCCGGGCGGTCGGTGCCCGGGCTACACGGCCATGCCGTACACGATGGTGAACAGCGTGCCGAGTGAGCCGATGATGAAGACGCCCGTCAGGCCCGCGATGATGAGGCCCTTGCCCTGCTCCGCGCTGAAGGTGTCCCGCAGGGCGGTCGCTCCGATGCGCTGCTTGGCGGCGCCCCAGATGGCGATGCCGAGGCAGAGCAGGATGGCCACCGCCATCACGACCTCGATCATCACCTTCGCCTCGTTGCCCAGGCTGCCGAAGGGGCCCCAGTCCGGAGCGATCCCGCCGATGATGGTGTTGATGTCTCCCTTGTCGGCCGCAAAGAGCATGTAAGTCACCGCCCCTGTTGGGTAGTTCCGCACCCTCTGCGGTCGTGCAGAGGTCAGGCCTCATTCTCGCCGACAATGATGCTGTCGGATGTCGACTTGGCGTCATTGATTGGCGGGTTTCGTACGAATACCTTGCCACCCTTCCGCTCCCGCCCCTAGGGGAGGCGGCGGGTGGTGTGCGAAGGATCGTATGGTCACTCTGTGTATCACGGCAGGTCACGTCGGGCAATGAGGTCAGAGCGGAACCTGGTGTGTGGTTCCGTCGTTGTGCCCTCTTGCGGCCTATCTCACCTTTGTGGGCTGTTTCTGACGGCTGATCGGGTGAGTGGTCGCGCCGGTGTTCCCGGGGTGAAGGCTACCCGGCACGGCGAAGGGGCCGCCCCGGCTCTGGCCGGAGCTGACCCCGGCGTCCAGCCCGGCCTTCGAGATCGGCGAG
>NZ_JBEZWN010000110.1:0-12461 GCF_040637495.1 Streptomyces sp. NPDC029044 | reverse complement strand
ACGACGGCACCATCGCCGCCGAAGGCAGCGCCGACGAACTGAAGCGGCTCATCCCCGGCGGACACGTCCGGCTCCGCTTCACCGACCCGGCCGCCTACCGCTCCGCCGCGTCCGCTCTGCGTGAGGTCACCCGGGACGACGAGGCGCTGGCGCTGCGGATCCCCAGCGACGGCAGCCAGCGCGAGCTGCGTTCCATCCTCGACTGGCTGGACTCGGCGGGGATCGAAGCCGACGAGCTGACCGTGCACACGCCCGACCTCGACGACGTGTTCTTCGCCCTGACCGGCCCGGCCGGCGCCCCCAACCAGCCCAAGGAGACCACCCGATGAGTTCCCTCGGCCTCGCCCTGCGCGACTCCTCCACCATGCTGCGCCGCAACCTCCTCCACGCCTGGCGCTACCCGTCCGGAACCCTGAACCTGCTGCTCACGCCGATCATGATGCTGCTGCTCTTCGTCTACATCTTCGGCGACGTGATGAGTGCGGGCATCGGCGGCGGCGGTGCGGACCGCTCCGCGTACATCGCCTACATCGTCCCCGGCATCCTTCTGATGACGATCGGCAGCACCGTGATCGGCGCCGCGGTGTACGTCTCCATGGACATGACCGAGGGGCTCATCGCCCGATTCCGCACGATGGCGCTCTACCGCGGTTCGGTACTGGTCGGGCACGTCCTCGGCAGCGTGCTCCAGTCCGTCGCCAGCGTGGTCCTCGTCGGTGCCGTCGGCGTGGCGATCGGCTTCAGGTCCAAGGACGCCACGGTGCTGGAGTGGCTGGCGGCCTTCGGGCTGATCACCCTGTTCGCCCTGGCGCTCACCTGGATCGCGGTCGGGATGGGCATGGCCGGCCCCAACCCCGAGGCGGCCAGCAACATGGCCATGCCGCTGATCCTCCTGCCGCTCATCTCCAGCGCGTTCATCCCCGCCGAGACCATGCCGGGCTGGTTCCGGCCGATCGCCGAGTACCAGCCGTTCACCCCGGCCATCGAGACCCTGCGCGGCCTGCTCCTCGGCACCGACATCGGCCACAACGGCTGGCTCGCCCTCGCCTGGTGCCTCGGCCTGACCGCTCTCGGCTACCGCTGGTCGACGGCGCAGTTCAACCGCGACCCGCGATGAGCGCGCGGGCCGCGTCCCGCAACTCGTCCCGCCCCAGGGCGGCGTACTGCGACACCGCGTCGGCGTACGCCGCCCCGTCGGTCTCCTCAGCGACCCGCCGGGCACGGCCCACGGACATCGAGGGGAATGTCTGCGGTACGTGCGTCCGCTCCGCCAGCGCGAGGAGCCGAACCGCCGAGGCATCGCCCGCGGCGAGCCGCGCCAGACCGAGGGCCAGCACATCGGCGCCGGACACCTGGGTCCCCCCGGCCGGGCGGGAGCCGTCGGTGAGCTGCGCACGGAGCCGGCCTTCCAAGGCCGCCACCAGCCCGGCGACCGGCTCCGGCCGCCCGGCGTGGGCGTGCGCGGCCACCGTGTAGGCCTCGACCGCCCGCGCCCACGGATCCACGGAGAGCTCGGGGGGCGGCGAGTCGCCTTCGCGCACCCGCTCCACGGCCGTCCGCCACCGTTTCAGCCCCAGCTCGGTCAGTCCACGGGCCAGCGCGATCTCCGCCCGGGCGGCCAGGTCGATCACGGAGGCCGAGGTCTGCTCCGCCGGACGGGCCCTCTCCACCCGCCGCTGCCACTCCTCGGCCTCGTCCAACTCACCGCGTTGCAGGCAGGCCAGCACCAGGCCCCGGCGCAGCCCCGTCGTGGGCGACTGGTCACTCAGGTGCTCCAAGGCGTCGAGTGCCGCCAGCAGATGCCGGTACGCCTCCTCGCCGAGACCGGCATCCCCGTACAGCTCGCTGCAACGGGAGTGGCCGAGCAGCTTGAGTGACGGGTTGGGTACTGCGTCGACCGCGGCGAGCAGCTTGTGGGCGGAGGACAGCGCCCGTTCGTGCTCCTGCTCGTGCTCCCAGAGGTAGCTGGCCACGGCCTCGGCGACGCCCGCCAGCAGGGGCGCGTCACTCGCGCACAGTTCCTGGAGCGTCTCGTAGCCGGGCGGGCGCATGTCCGGAAGCGCGCACAGTGCGACGGCGAGTGCCCGCAGCAGCGTGTCCGGCTCCGCGGGGGGCAGCCGGCGCAGGGTGACGAGGTGGCGCGTCCGGAGCGTGCCGTACCCCACGAACGGGGCGGTGACACAAGCGGCGCACAGGGAGCGGGTGACCTCGGTGTGCCGGGCGTCGGGGCGGTAGTGCGACAGCGGCGCCGCGGTGTCGGCGGCCAGACCGAAGACCCGGTGGAAGCTCGTCGAGTCGGTGAGCCAGACCCCGGCCAGCACGGCTCCGGCCGCCGCGGTGGTGGCGTGGTCCTCGCGGGCGAGGGCAAGCCGCAGGGCGAGTACGAGGTTGTCCTGCTCGGCGCGCAGCCGCGGCCAGTGCCGCAGCGGCTCGGGCCCGAACAAAACGTCGTGGTTGGCGAGTCCGAAGTCCCGCGCCCAGCCCAGGAACCGGCCGGTGACCGCCTCCTCCTCCCCGGCTGCGGCACGCCGGACGGCGCTGAACTCCCGCACCGTCTCCAGCATGCGGAAGCGGATCCCGGCCGCAGTGTCGCCGGCCTTCAGCAGCGACTGGTCCACGAGCTGCTCCAGCAGGTACAGCGTGTCGCCGCCCTCTCCCAGCAGATGTTCCGCGGCCTCTTCGGCGAAACCGCCGGGGAAGACCGACAGCGCCCGCAGCGCCGCCCGGGCGTCTTCCTCCAGCAGGTTCCAGCTCCACTCCACGACGGCGTGCAGGGTGCGGTGCCGCTCGGGCGCGTCCCTGCTCCCGCCGCGCAGCAGCGCGAACCTGTCCCCGAGGCGGCGGGCGATCTCGGACACCGACAGCACCCGCACCCGGGCGGCCGCCAACTCCACGGCGAGCGGCAGGCCGTCCAGCTGCCGGCACAGCTCCACCACCGCGTCGGGCGGCAGCTCGACGTCGGGGCGGGCGGCCCGGGCCCGCCGTTCGAAGAGCTCGATCGAGGTCGTCAGGCTCAGCTGGGGCAGGTGGTACACCGCTTCCGAGCTCAGGCCCAACGGTGCCCTGCTGGTGACCAGCACCCGCAGGTCGCTGGACCGCGCCACCAGCTCCCGCACCAGGTCGGCCGCGCCCAGGACGACCTGCTCGCAGTTGTCCAGTACCAGCAGGGCGGGGCCGGTACCGAGGGCGGAGATGATTCCCGCGGGCACGTCGGCCCCGCCGCCGTACCCCCCGGCGCCGCCGCGAGTCGCCTCCCCACCGCCGTACCCCCCGGTGCCGCCGCGAGTCGCCTCCCCGCCGCCGAGCACCGACGCCACCTCGCCGGCCACGTCCTCGTCCGCACCGACTCCGGCCAGCGAGACGAAATGCACCACCCGCTGCTCCGCCTCGCGACTGACGGCGTGCGCGAGCCTGGTCTTGCCCAGCCCGCCGGGGCCGACGATCGAGACCAACCGCGAGGAGTGCAACAAGCCGGCTACCGCGGCGAGATCCTCATCCCGTCCCAGCAGCGGATTCGGATCGTGCGGCACCCCGTAGCGGACCGCGGGCGCCTCCACCTGGAGCAGCTCCTGATGCACGGCCTTGAGCCCGGCGCCCGGGTCACTGCCGAGGTCGTCGCGGAGCTCGCGCCGGTACGCGTCGTAGCGGGCGAGCGCTGCTGACGGGCCGGCCGTGGCCGCCTCGGCGCGCAGCAGCTCGGCCAGTACTTCCTCGTCGCGCGGCGCTCCGGCGAAGACCTCGGTCAGCGGCGCCACGGCCTCGGCCCGTCGCCCCAGCCGGGCGAGCGCGAGCGCGCGGGAGCGTACGAGGGAGCCGTAGAGCGGCGCCCGCTCGGCCCGCAGCTCCGTCACCGGGTCGCCCGGCGCGGCGTGGGCGTCCGGGGCCGCGTCCCAGAACGCGAGGCCGTCCTCCGCACTGGCCAGGGCGGCGGCGTGATCCCCGGCCCGGGCGTGCCGGGCGCAGGCCTCGGCGCAGCGCACCACCGCCGAACTGTCGACCTGCTCCTCACCGAGCGCCAGCCGGTAGCCGGTCGGAGTGCTGATGACGACATCGGCACCGAGTTGCGAGCGCGTGCGGGAGACCAGGATCCGCAGCGCGTTGGCCGGATTGGCCGGCAACTCGTCCTGCCACAGCCCGTCGACGAGCCTCGCGGTACTGCAACCGGAGCGCAGTTCGCCCGCGAGCAGCGCGAGCAGACCGCGCAGCCGAGGCGCGGTGATCTCCCGGTCGCGGTAGGCCACCCGTGACAGGAGGGTCAACTCGGTCTTCACTCGGTCAGGTTATCGAGAGCGGGTCCTTGAACGGCTGCTCCGTGATCCAAGAGCCAAGCTCAGGACAGGGACTCGAAGTACGCCTTCTGCGCGGGGTAGTAGTCCTCGAAGTCGGGCCGCGGCCCGCCCGTGCGCGCGGCGGTGAGCATGTCGAGGTAGTACTCCCAGCCCGGGCCGGTCTCGCCGAGGTGCTCCGTGGAGGCGAGATGCTGGAGCAGGCGGAGTTCGGTGATGCCGTCGGATTCCGCCAGCAGCAGTTCCATCGACCAGGATCCGGCCTCGTCCTCCATCGAGACGGCGAGTCGGCGCGGCGGTTCGCACACTTCGATCCGGAGCGGGCACCAGGGCGCCGACTCCTCGAAGACCAGCTGTACCTCGACGGTGCGGCCGGGCGCCGCCTCGCCGCGCCACGGGCCGAACCAGCGGGCGGTGCGCTCGGGCTCGGTGACACTGGCCCAGACGTCCTCGGCCGGGGCGCGGTAGCTGCGGGTGAGGACGAGGTCGTGCCCCGTCGGCGTGGGGACGAGTCGTCCGGTGGGCTCGAGGGTCATGCCGTGTCCTCCTTGGGGTGGCGCGCGGTGTGCCGATCGTCGGTGAGCTCAGCCCGGCTGCGGTCCCGTCGGGTGCGGTAGACCTCGGTCTCCAACGCCGCCAGATGCTGCGACCAGCCGGCACGCCGGGTGTCGAACTGGGCGAGCCAGGCGGCCAGGTCACCCAGCCGGGAGTGGACGAGCGAGTAGCGCCGGTGGCGTCCGATCTGCTGATCCCGGACCAGACCGCTCTCCCGCAGCACGCGCAGATGGCGGCTGACCGCGGGCCGGCTGATGTCGAACCGGGCAGCGATGTCGCCTGCGGTCAGTGGGGTGACACGCAACATCATCAGGATCTCCCGCCGTACGGGATCAGCGATGGCGTCCGCTACCTCGCTCAGTTCGTCCACACCAGAAGCGTAACCTATAGGTTACGCGTTTGGGCTCCGTTCACCGTCCTCCGTCGATCGGGGGAGGACGGAGATCCGGTGTGGACGACACACGGCTGACAGCCCTGTGCGTCTGACGGCTTGGAGACTCCGCTGACGCCAGGGGTTCGGACAGCACCCGCCCACTGTGCACACCACATGGGGGACCACACCGTGGCAGCCTCGGCACAGGTCGCGATGGGCGTCGCGCACGTGCCTTCGCTCCACGTCCCCCCCGGGCGTGGTGATGTTCGTCCTCAGCACCCTCGCCCTGGCCGGGGCACGGTCCCGCCCCTGTTGTCGCCCCGTCCCGCTGCCAGGTCGTAGCCCCTCGAAGCGCCGTGCCAGGCGCGGTGGCTCGGCCGACGTCGCCTCTTGCGGCCTCGGCGCCGGCAACGGGCCCGGCGGCGCCTCACTTCAAGTGGCGGTCCAGGAACCGGCAGCCGTCCTCCAGCTCGAACCACGGCGTGCCGGTGTGCCCTCCCGGATTCGCGTGCAGCGTCTTCTCGTCGCTGCCGAAGGCGTCGAACAGGTCCAGGGCCCGTTGCCGGGGGTTGCCCTCGTCGTCCCACTGCAACAGGAACAACAGCGGGATGGTCACCCGCCGGGCCTCCTCGCGCTGGGCGCGGGGCACGTAACCACCTGCGTAGAAGCCCGCGGCCGCGATGCGCGGCTCGACCACCGCCAGCCGGATGCCGAGGGCCGTCCACCCGCCGGAGTACCCGACCGGGCCGCCGATCCCGGGCAGTTCGAGCAGGGCGTCCAGAGTGGTCTGCCATTCCGGGACCGCGTTGTCGACCAGCGGGCCGATGAGGGACTCGAAGATCTCGTCGACCGGCTCGCCGGCCCGCATCGCCCGTCGGAGCTCGGCACGAGCCTGCTCGTCCGCGGCGGAGCGGGGACGGTCGCCGCACCCGGCGGCGTCGATGGTGGCCACGGCGTAACCGCGCGTCGCGGTGTACCGGGCCCGGGCCACCAGCCGGGGGTCCGCCTTGGGCAGACCGTTGTTGTGGGCCATCAGGACCAGCGGGGCCGGTGCGGATCCAGGCGTCCACAGGGTGCCGGGAATCTCGCCGAGGGTGAATGCACGCTCGACGACACCGTCGTCGAGGCGCTGTTCAGAAGTGAATTGCACGGTCGTGCCTTTCGGGAGGGCGCGTGAACGGCGCTCCCGGACGACCTATCGCCCGACCGTGACCCCGGAGGGGAGCACCCATGTCGTGACTGCGTTCACGGGTACCACCTCCTCGTTCTCTCGCACGGCCTCCGGGAGACTAGCAACGGTCCCCATGGCCCGCCACCGGGTTTCCATCCCACGGGGACCCCTCATCGGGACGCTGCGCGCACCGCGGAAGCGCCCCGCCCGCCGACCATCCCTGAGCGGACCCCGACCCCGACCCGGAAAAGCCCCTGACCGAGGCGCCACTTGGGCGACAGCGCATCTACCGTGACGAATGCGCCCCGGCCGGCTGCGCACACCTGACACGAGCACTCTCTCCACGAGGAGGACCCATGTGGTCAAGGCGCAGATCCTTACCGCGGCGCATCGCCGCGCGGGGCACTGCCACGGCAGTGGGAGCCGTCATGGCCGTCACCACCGGCCTCGCCGCCGCTCCCGCCGTCCACGCGACGCCCTCTGTCACAGAGCCCCTGCGCTGGGCACCGTGTGCCGAAGCGGCGAAGCCCGGAGCCGAATGCGCCACCCTTTCCGTGCCGGTCGACTGGGCCTACCCGGACGGGCCGAGATTCGAGCTGGCCGTGGCGCGCCGCAAGGCCACCGGCCCCGGCGCCCGCGTCGGCTCGATGGTGTTCGGCCCCGGCGGGCCGGGCGACTCGGGGGTGAGGATGGTGGTGGACCGGGTCAGCCGGTTCAGCCCCGAGGTCCGCCGCAGGTTCGACATCGTCAGCTTCGACCCGCGCGGCGTGGGCGGCAGCAACCCGGTGACCTGCTCCGGTGACCTGCTCGCCCAGCGGCCGTCGCCGGTGCTGGAGAGCCAGGCGGACTTCGACGCAACCACCGCGTACAACAAGCGGCTCCGTGCCGACTGCCGGGCCCGCACCGGCCCGGTCTTCGACCACCTCGACACCGCTCAGACGGTCCGGGACGTGGACGCCCTGCGTGCCGCCCTCGGCGAGCGGAAACTGACCTTTCACGGCAGCTCGTACGGCACACTCCTCGGTGCGCAGTACGCCGAGACCTACCCGCGTCGCGTGCGCGCGATGGTGCTGGAGAGCGTCATGGACCACAGCGTCGCGGCCACCCGTGACTTCCTGCGGGCCGAGGCCGCCTCGGCTGAGGACTCCTTCCAGGAGTTCGTGAAGTGGTGCGACGGGACCGCGGACTGCGCGCTGCACGGCCGCGACGTCCGCGCCGTCTGGCGGGGTCTGCTGACCCGGGCCGGACGGGGCGAGCTGGAGGACCCGGTGAATCCGGGCCGCCCGCTGTCGTCGACGGACCTGGTCAACAAGGTCGCGTTCCGGAAGTTCTACGAGGCCGACTACGCGGGCCTGGCCACGGCGATTGCGGCGATGCGGGCGAGCGAGCCGCTGCCCGCGTCGCGCACCTCGACAGCACCGCTGCCTCCGGCGACCCCCGTCTTCTGCTCGGACTGGCACCTGCCGGTGCGCGACCACAGGACGTACGCCTCGCTCGTCGCCACGATGAACAGGACCGCGCCCGACCTGCCCTACCTGCTGCCGATCCACATGGTGGCGGCGTGTCTGGGCGCGCCGACCGCCAACCCGCAGCACCGCCTGGACGTACGCGGCGCACCGCCCGTCCTCGTGTCCAACGCGCTGCACGACCCCGCCACCGGCTACCCGTGGGCGGTCTCGGTGGCCCGGCAGCTCGGCCGCAGCGGCGTGCTCCTCACCTACGAGGGGCACGGCCACGGCAGCGTCACCAGCGGACCGTGTATGGAGAACGCCGTGGACCGCTACCTCACCGACCTGGCGCTCCCGCCACGGGGCACCCGTTGCCCAGCCCTGGACTCGGTCAGCGCGGCGGGATCGCCGCCTCGGCGGCTGCCTTGATCCGGGCAGCGAAGGCGGGGGCGTCCTTGCGGGCGGCGGTGAGCGCCAGGCCGACGAGCAGCTTGCCGAGTCCGTGGCCCTCCAGGACGTTGTGGAGACGGACCCGGGTCCTGCCGTCGGCCAGCGGCTCCAGGTCGTAACCGCCCTCGGCCACCGCCACGCTGTTCTTGGACACCTCGGTCCACCGGATCCGCGCCGGGGTTTCGAGCTCGGTGATACGGAACTCCCTGGCCGTCTTCACGCCGGCGTCCTTGACCGTGCTGCGGAAGACCGTCCCCACGGCGGTCGGCGTCTCGGGAACCCTCTCGATCCTCAGCACTCGGGGGCTGAACTGCGGATCGTTGCGCCCGTCGGCGAGGTAGTCGAACACCGCCTCGACGGGCCGGTCGATCTCGGTGGTCGCTTCGAACTGTCCTGACATGAGGGCTCCCCGGTCACTGGGTCCGCGCGGTCGTGAAGGGCCGTCAGTGCGTCCTGCCGTAACGGCATCGAGACCCTACGGGAGCGCCGGGCATCCCGCGAGGCGACAAGCGGGCCACCGGGATTCCCGCCCGGAGTGATGAGAGGAGCCTGGGCGTCAGGCGGGTGGCCACTGCTCCGTACGCCACACCGCAGACCAGTGAGACGAGCAGGGCCGCCACGGGGGAGTGGTCCCGCAGGTGGGGATAGACCTGGAAGTGCGTCAGGTAGATGTAGAGCGAGCTGCCCGCCAGCACGCCCGCCAGCCGGTTGACCGGGTCGATGCTGGGCAGGGCGGGCACCCAGAGCAGCAGGACGAGACCGCCGAGCACGATCGTCGTCCGCAGGGTCTGCTCCCCGGGGAAGAGACCGGGCACGGTGACGAGCGTGACCGCCGTCAGCCCCAGTCGCCGGCCCGCCGTGCGGGCCCGGGCCGCCGCCCAGCCCAGTGCGAACAGGAAGAAGACGACGGTCGGGCTCAGGTGGAAGCGGACGTGCGCGAGGCCCCAGGGGTCGTAGCGGCCGGCGAGCCCCAGGGCGACCAGTGCCAGGGCGAAGCCGAAGGGGTTGCGCCGCTCGGCGCGGTGCAGCCGGGGGATCGCCAGCAGAACCGCCAGCCCGGCCAGGAAGTAGACCAGCGCCTCGACGAACCAGTAACGCCATTCGGGGTCGGAGTTGTCCTGTTCGAAGAGGCTGTTGGCCAGGACGACGTTGGCCACGTCGTACTCGCGGGTCAGCAGCAGCGCGAAGGCGATCCACACCATGCTCGGAACGGCGATGCGGGCGATGCTCCGCCCCATCCTGCGCAGGCGCTCCCGGCGTTCGCCGACGGAGAGGTGGAAGCGCGCGAAGTTGTATCCCGCGACGGCGAGCAGCACGTGGGCGCCGCCTTGGACGAGGAAGACGGGGATGTGCGAGCCGACGACGAGGACGATGCCGACCGCCCGCAGGGCGATGCCCGTCTCCAGGCTGCGCCGCAGCCCGCGCCGCGGCACGGCCGGGGGCGTACGCCCCACGGTGTCCGCGGCCCGCAGCCGGCGGATCGGTGTGGTGTGCCAGTCGGCGGGCAGCACGCCCAGGACCTGCTCCAGCCGCAGCGACATCTCGACGTACGACAGCGAGTCGCCGCCCAGACTCACGAAGCTGCTGTCCTCGGTGACGTCGGTCCGGTCGAGGATCTCGGCGTAGAGGGCACAGAGGTCGTCGTCGCCCGGGTCCGGTGCCGAGGCCGAAGCGTCGCGAGCCAGCCGCCGTAGCGCCTCGTGGTCGGTCTTGCCCGAGGCGAGCCGCGGAAGCTCGGCCACCGGCAGCACCCGTATCGCGCGCGGCGGCAGACCGCAGCCCTCGCTCACCAACCGCCGTAGGGCCGTCGCCTCGGCACCCGCCGTGCTCGCCGCGACGACGGTCAGCGTGTCGTCGTCGCCCACGCATGCGGCGCGGACGCCGTGCTCTTCCAGTTGCGCCTCGATCCGGTGGGGGTCGAGGCGCAGACCGAGGATCTTGATGAAGCGGCTGCGCCGCCCCACGATCTCGTACAGCCCGTCGGGGGCGCGCCGGGCGATGTCGCCGGTGGGCAGTTCCTCCAGGGTGCGGCCGAGGGCGAGGTCCGCGGGCGTCTCGGCGTAACCGAGCATGACGTTGGGGCCCGAGTAGACCAGCTCGCCGGTGTCGGGCGATGCGATGCCCTCGACCGGCCGCAGCCGGAAGGAGCCTCCGGGGATCGGCACCCCTATGGTTTCCGGACGCTCCTGCGCGAGCGCCGGCGGCAGATAGGCCATGCGGGCCGTCGCCTCGGTCTGCCCGTACATGACGAACAGCTCCCAGCCGGATCTGCGGCCCAACTCGGCGAACGCGGCGACTCGTTCGGGTGCCAGTCGGCCCCCGGCCTGAGTCACGTAGCGCAGGTGGGGCAGCCGCATCCGGGCGAAGCCGACCCGGTCGAGCAGGTCGAAGGTGTACGGCACTCCGGCGAGCGCGGTGCCGCGGGCCGCACGGAACTCCTCCCAGAAGGCGGTGTCGGCGACCGACCGCTCGGTGAGGATCAGCCCGGCACCGCGCAGCAGGTGACTGTGGATGACCGACAGGCCGTAGCAGTAGTGCGGGGGCAGGGTCGTGGCCGCGCGGTCGGACTGACGGATACCCAGGTAGCCGGCTATGGACTCGGCGTTGGACTGGAGGTTGTCGTGCGAGAGCCGGACCAGCTTCGGTGATCCGGTCGAACCGGAGGTGCTCAGCAGCAGTGCCAGATCCGGGTGGAGGACGTGCGTGCTCGTCCGGCGCCGCTCGTCGAGGGTCCAGGTGCCGTGCTCGTCCGGGCGCGCGACGACGTCGGGATCGTAGGCGGCCGTCAGGGCGTCGATGGTGGAGGTGCTGTCACCGGGGACGAGCAGGACGGGGTGTCCGCCGGCGAGGGCCGCGAGGTGGATCACGAGTGCGTCGGTCCGATTGGCGCCGGCCAGCAGCACGAGTCGGCGCGTGCGGCCGAGGCGTTCGGCGGTGGCCGCGACCCGCTCCGCGAGCGCCCGGTAGGTGACCTCGCCCGATGGCGTGATCAATGCGGTGCGATCACCGTGAGCCGCGAGGTCACGTGCGAACGGAACGCCCCGTCCACGCGCGGGCGGCTGCGGCGTCGAAAGAGGGGCAAAGCGCGGAAACGCCGTGGTCAAAGGGGCCGGGGCAGGTCGGGATGAGTCGATCACGGGCGCGCGACCTTTCTGCGGCAGCGTCCGCAAATAGCACAGATCCCTTGACGGTTAGGCAAGCTTTACCTTATTCATAGCATGTTCACAGCTGGCTTGAAAGCATCGCTTCGCCGCTCGCTGACCCGACGGCGCGACCCGCGCCGTACCGGCGAGCCACCCAGGAAGGCACACCACATGCGACGCCCCTCGGCTCGCCGGATCACCGCGCTCCTCGCGGCCGGCCTGCTCCTGCCCGTCCTCGCCTCCTGCGGCTCCGGCGACGACAAGGGCGGCTCCGCGGAGGGCGGCGACTCCGCCCTCGTCATCTACTCCGGGCGCAACGAGAAGCTGGTCAAGCCGATCCTGGACAAGCTGGAGAAGGCGGTCGGCGCCGAGGTCGAGGTGCGCTACGGCGACAGCGCCGAACTGGCCGCACAGATACTGGAAGAGGGCGACCGAACCAAGGCCGGACTGTTCTTCTCGCAGGACGCCGGTGCCCTGGGCGCCCTGTCCAAGGAGGGCATGCTGGCGAAGCTGCCGCAGTCGAGCCTCGACGAGGTGGACAAGGCCTACCGAGGCGAGGAGGGCGACTGGGTGGGCCTGTCGGGGCGGGTGCGTGTCATCGCCTACAACCCGGACAAGGTCGCCGAGGACAAGGTCCCGGACCGGGTGGCCGACGTGACGAAGCCCGAATGGAAGGGCAAGGTCGGCTTCGCGCCGACCAACGCCTCCTTCCAGGCCTTCGTCACCGGCATGCGCGTCCTGGAGGGCGACGACGCCACCCGGCTGTGGCTCAAGGGCCTGAAGGCCAACGGGAAGGTGTACACCAACAATCTCGCCACCCTCGACGCCGTCGAGTCGGGCGAGGTCTCCCTGGGCCTGGTCAACCACTACTACTGGTACGAGCGGGTCGCCGAGAAGGGCGAGGACAAGGTCGGCGCACAGCTCAAGTTCCTGCCCGGGGCGGTCCTCGCGCCACGCACCCACGGTCATCGCCCCCCGGAAGACGCCGAAAAACGCAGACGACCCGCGAGTCTGGTTCCTCCTGGGGAGGAGCCG